>CACZQM010000065.1 GCA_902783285.1 uncultured Desulfovibrio sp.
AAAAATCCTCCTGGATCAATGGTATCAACATCGATCCAAGAGGCATATAGGCTACCTGCCTGTTTACACAGAATTGTTTACACTCTCGCTGTAGGCTGCCATGAAAAGCAAAGCCTCACGCAGTCATACAGACGTGTGAGGCTTTGCCATGATCTGATATGGTAGCAAGGGGGAGATTTGAACTCTCGACACTGCGGGTATGAACCGCATGCTCTAACCAACTGAGCTACCTTGCCATGTCCGTGAGCGGGACAAAAGGCTTATAAAGGAAATCGGATGCGTTGGCAAGAGATTAATGGGGCGGTCGGAAAAAAATCCCCTACTCGGCAAGATTTCCTTTGGAAGCGCGGAAGGAAGCACCAGCGATGCGCACCCTGTAATCGGTCGCCTCGGCGGGGAAATCGGCAAAAAGCAGGGTGAAAGGGGCCTCGTCGCCAAAGCGCACGTTGAAATTATTGGAGATGATGCTGACTTTGCTGTTCAAAAGCTCATCCAGCTCCGCTTTTTCCAGGCGTTCCAGCTGCATCTGGCTGATGAAGGCGCCCGCAACCTGCCGCTTCGACATCAAGGGGCGGCCTTCACTGTCGCACAGGTCGGCCTCCAGCTGGATCATGTCGCATGGGTCCACGGCATTGTTCCTGACTTTCCCTTCAATGACGAGGACGCGGCCGAGATTCTTGTTGTCCACGATGTACTGCCGCACCTCGCGCAGCTCCAGCTTTTCCATGGCCGGCTTCTGCACGGCAGGAGCGTCATGCTTCATTTTGTCCTGCTTGATCTGGGGCAGCCATTCAAGCACCTGTTCCGGCATGTTGCCGTAGAGCCAGGGCTTGATCCCATCAAGGTAGCTGGTGTTCACCAGGGCCCAATGCGCTCCCCAGCCGGCAAGGCCTATGAGCAGCAGTATGAACAGCCATGCCAGGCCATGCGACTTTTTTCCTTCCTGGATGACAAGGGGGGCATCCTGCGCCGCGCCCTGCACCGCATTCCGTGAAGCATCGGGCAGAGACCCGCTCAGGGAAAGTCCCTCGCCAAGGCCGTCAGGCTGTACGCCGCCGGCCGGAGCCTCCTCCCTGGCCTCCTGTGCCGGTGATCCGGAGAGGGAAAAAACATTTTTGCAGACAGAGCAGCGGAACCTGGCATTTTCCTTGAATTTATCGTCGGGGATCCTGAATTTTGTGCCGCATTCCGGGCAAACGATATCCATGGTCAGCTACTCCTGCTAAAGGGTAAAATCATAGAGTTCGTAGATGGCGTCGAGGTTGCGGTATTTTTCCGCAAAGTCAAGTCCATAGCCGACGATGAAGCCGTCTTCCATCTCGAATCCGGCGAAATCGGGCTCGATGCTTTTTTCCCTGCGGCCATGCTTATTGATGAGTGCTGCGATGCGTATGGAGGTGGCCCCGCGCGAAGACAGATAGCGCGTGAAGAAATCCATCGATTTCCCGGAATCCACGATATCCTCGACGATGAGGACATGGCGGCCTTCCAGTGAGATCTCCACATCCTTGGTGATCTCGATATGCGTGCTCTGCGTCTTGTTGCCGTAGCTGGCAAGACGGACGAAATCGATGATGACGTCTGTTTTCATGTTGCGCAGCAGGTCGCTGAAAAAAGCGAAGGCCCCTTTGAGGACGCATATGACGACCAGCTCTTCGCCGGCATAGAGGGAGTCGATCTGTGCCGCCATCGCGGCAACGCGTTCCTGTATCTGCTCTTTGCTGAACAGCACTTTCTTTTGCATGGGAGGCTCCGTTAGCGCCTTATAAGGGCCATGAGGAATTTTTTGAGTTCAGAGACAGGCACATAGCCTGCTTCGCTGGCTTCGATGCGCCCCTGGCGGTTGTAAACGACATTGAAGGGGATGGCATCTATCCGGTAGGCTCGCGAGACCTCGTCGCCGCCGTAGAAGACAGGATACGCATCCTGGATCCCCAGGGATTTGATGAACCGGGCTGCTTCCCTTATGTTTTCATCGATCGCCACGCCCACGATGAGCAGGTCCTTTTCGGGGATCTCCTTGCGCAGTTTCATGAGCTCAGGGATCTCCTTGCGGCAGGGACCGCAGAACTCAGCAAAAAAATTGACGAGGATGACCTTGCCATGGCTTGCGGCAAGGAAGGAGAGGAGTTCATTGACCGTCACATGTTTCAGGGAAAAAGCGGTCTGCGCCTGCCCCTGGGGCCGTTCCGCAGCGGGGGCGGCGAAAGCCGGGGCCACGGCCAGCATGACGGCAGGCAAAAGCCATAGGACGAGCCTGCGCAGCAGAGGATGCCTGTTACCCATGTCCTTCTCCTTGGTATGTCGTCGCAGTTATATCTCGTTTTTAAGGGACCTGAAAAGCATTGAACAATCCGCTCATAAAGTATAGTATGCCCCCCGTTATGGAAAGGGCACGTCATTGCGGCAGGCTTGTTATGGCACATATCGCGACCAATATCAAAACCCTATTGCGCCCCCGCGGCAAAAAAACTGCGGATCTGCCTTTTTTTGCCCATGCAGCAGGCTCTGGATGCGCTCCGTGCCCCCTTTGCCTGGCGCAGGATGCCCGGAGGATGTCCGCGTGAAAGAGACTTCCGGGGCCCTTGCCCCCTCCGCTGAGGAAGGTGGTGTGATGATGCCTCTGCCCGGAGGCGCCCGGTCTGATGCCGGCGCAGCACCGGACGACAGCCCGTCCGCTGTCCTCCAGGGCGATGCCCAGGACATCGAGATCCTTCCTCCTGAAGACGCAATGGATCTCGATGACGGCGACATACTGGAAGATGACGCCATCGACGAGTCGAGCAACCTTCCTGCCCTTGCTTCGGAAAGGCTGCCCAGCATCCCTTCCCGGGACGGTCTTCATGCCTACCTGCAGAAGATCAACAAATTCCCCATGCTCGCCCCCGAGGAAGAAACGCAGCTCGCCCGGCTCGTGCGCGACCACAATGACCCCCAGGCGGCATTCCGGCTCGTATCCTCCCATCTGCGGCTGGTCGTGCGCATCGCCCTCGATTTCCAGCGCCGCTGGATGCAGAACGTGCTCGACCTCATCCAGGAAGGCAACGTAGGCCTGCTCCGTGCAGTGAACAAGTTCGACCCTGACAAGGGCATCAAGTTCTCCTACTACGCGTCGTTCTGGATCAGGGCGTACATCCTCAAGTTCATCATGGACAACTGGCGCATGGTGAAGATAGGCACGACCCAGGCGCAGCGCAAGCTGTTCTACAACCTGAACAAAGAGAAGCAGAAGCTCCTCCAGCAGGGGTTCGATCCCGATTCAGCCATGCTTTCAGAGCGGCTCGGCGTTTCCGAAGACCAGGTGATCGAGATGGAGCAGCGCCTCGATTCCAGCGACGTTTCGCTTGATGTCCCCGTGAGCGACGAAAGCGGCAGCGCATCCCGGATGGACTTCCTGCCTTCGCAGGATGTTGCCGCCGAAACGCATATCGCCGGCGCCGAGATGTCGGACATCCTGCATGCCAGCCTTGAGAAGCTCATCCCCAGCCTTTCCGAAAAAGAACTTTTCATCCTGCGCCGGCGGCTGCTTTCCGACGAGCCCATGACCCTGCGCGAGATCGGAGAGCATTACCACGTGACGCGCGAACGCGTGCGCCAGCTGGAAGTGCGGCTGCTCGAAAAGCTCAAGGCGCATCTCAAGACGGACATAAAAGATATTTCAGAAGACTGGATCGATCCATAAACCTCGTGAGCGAGCAATGCGTTACCTATCCACCGGAAGGCGCGACCGTGCATCTGCAAGGCTGACATGCCGCCTTCCCATGTTCACCGCAGCCCTGTGCGTATTCTTCCTCTCCGCAGGCTGCACCTCTGCCGGAACGGGGATGGCTTCGGAAGAGCCCTTTGCCCCTGCCCTGCGCGCTTCGGGGGATGCCAGCGTCCCGCTCGCTTCCCCGGGTGCAGAACTTATCTATGCCCAGATCGTCCTCAGCCAATCCATGGTCCGCAACGATCATCGGGGCGTGCTCGAAATGGCCCGCATCATTGCCGGCAGCAGGGAATTTTCCTCCGCCCAGGCCACGGCCGTCATCGACGCCTCGGCATGGCTCGTCGCCAACGGCCACGCCGCTGAAGCTGAAGAACTGCTTGAAGTCGCATCCCAGCGCCTCCACGATGATTTCAACCTGCTTGCCATGCGCGCCGACCTCCGCATGCAGTCCGGAAAGAACCAGGAGGCTCTGGCCCTTTTGCGTGAGTTCACCAGCCGCCATCCAGAAAACATGAAGGCCAAATCGGCGTTGGCGACCGTCATGATCCGCTGCGGCCAGGTCAAGGAAGCGCTGAAGATCCAGGACAGCATACCCGAAAGCGACTTTACGCCGGAGATGCGCTTTGCCTACGCCCAGGCCCTGCATATCGAGGGCGACATGGCAAACGCCGAAAAGCAGCTGCGCATCGCGCTGCAGGCCAAGCCCGACTATGCCGAAGCCATGACGCTGCTTGCCCTTACGCTGGAACGCTCCAAGCGTTATGCCGAAGCAGAGGATCTTTATGAAAAGATCCTGGAGCTGGACGAAGACAACAGCAGCAGCCGCCTCCTGCTCCTGCGGCTCTACCTGTTGGAAGGAAAGATCGACAGCGCCGTGCAGGCCGTGCTTTCGTCGGGAGAGCCCGTCAAATTCGCGGCGTCCGCCGCATCCATCGCCATGGAGGAAAAAAATTTTTCCGCCCCGGTACGCTTTCTCGAACAGCTTGAGAAGCGCAGGGAATTCGCCCCGGAGCTCTATTTTTACCACGCCTCGCTCTTGTATGAGCACAGGAACGACGCTGAAAGCGCCCTGAAGCTCCTCGACAAGATCCGCTACGGGGATGAGAGCTTTGTGTCCGCGACGAAGCTGAAGATCCAGATCCTCCTCGACAAGCATTCCGCCGGTGAAGCCTACGCCCTGCTCGACAGGCTCATCGAAGCCCACCCCGGCGATATCGCGCCCCTGATACTTGCAGGGGATACCTATGCCCGCCAGAAAGATCACGCGGCTGCAGAACGCTTCTATGCCAGGGCGCTCGAGATCGAACCGGATCAGAACTATGCCATGTATCAGCTGGCCTATCAGAAAGAGCTCCAAGGGCTCCATGACGAGGCCTGCGCCATGATGGAAAACATCATCAGGCAGCATCCCGACAACGCTCTCGCGCTCAATTACATCGCCTACTACCTTGCCGAACACGGAACGGAACTCGACAAAGCCCTCGACTACGCCGCCCGTGCCGCAGACCTCGAGCCCCAGGCCGACTTCATCCTCGATTCCCTGGCATGGGTGCATTATCAGCGGAAGGAATATGAGCAGGCATGGAAAGTCATGCAGCGGGCGCATATGCTGCACTTCCTTTCCAGCGAACATGATCCCGTCCTGCTCGAACACTATGGCGACATCGCCGCCGCCGCAGGGGAATGGGCTCCTGCACGCAAGGGCTGGCAGGAAGCGCTCGAACTCTTCCGCCGGCAGGGGCAGGCTGACGATGAAGCCCGCGTACGCGGCAAACTGGAGAAGATGGAATGAAACTGCTTTCGCTTGCCTTCCCTGTCCTGCTTGCCGCCCTGATCTCGTCAGGATGCGTCAGGACGCAGCCTCCTGTTGATATGCACCGCGAGAGCGCATGGTCGGCCTTCCAGGCGGAAGCTGCAGGCTCCCCCGTGACCCTGTCACCAGCAAAGGACGTCCTTTCCGGCAGCATACGCTTCGGCCTCCCGCAGGACACGCGCCGCGTGACCTACATGCTCTGGCCCATCCACGCGCAGGAAAACAGCCGGGGCCTTCCCGGACTTAGGCTCGAAGTGAACGCAGGGGCAGGCCCCTCCGTGTGCAGCGCGCTCTGGCAGAGCGGCCGCATCACGCTCCTGCTGCATCAGGAAAAGCAGGCATGGACGTGCAGGGATTCCCGTGAAAACCTGGGAAAGCTCCTCGGCATCTCTCTTCCGCTCGAACTCCCCCGCATATACGCATTCCTCTGCGGACGTTCCTATTCCGCCCTCGGGAAGCCATCCCCGGTCTCCGGCACCGGAGGTGCTTCCTTTGCTTTTGGCAGGGATGCGCTTGTCAGCCGGATCACGCTGCGTCCCGATGGCTCTCCCGTACAGCTCCAGACATGGGATGGCTGGGATGTGGATGTGGATTACGGCGATGACCGGCTTCCCGCCCGGCTGGACGGGAAGCTCAAGACCCCTGACGGCGACCTGCGCTTCCTCCTCCTCGTGAAAGGCCGTGCGCCCCTGAACGCAGCGCAGCCGCCTGCGGGGCTTTCCATACCGGCCGGTTACAGCATCCGTGAACTGGATGACTGACCTTTTTTCAACCTGCAAAGCATGTACGGAGATGCAATGAAACGTATTTACATCGCTTCGGATCACGGCGGATTCAACCTCAAGTCATTCTTGGCAGGCTACCTCAGGGAAAAAGGTCATGACGTATTCGACCTTGGGCCATCCGATCCGGCGAGCTGCGACTACCCTGTCAAGGCCAAGGCTGTCACCGATGCCGTCCTGGGATGCGAAGAATCCGTCGGCATCCTCATTTGCGGCACAGGCCTGGGCATGAGCATGGCGGCGAACAGGGTCCGCGGCATACGCGCGGCGCTCTGCACGACGGAATTCCATGCAAAATTTGCCAGGGCGCACAACAATGCCAATGTCCTGTGCATGGGAGAACGCGTGACAGGCCCGGGCCTGGCTGCGAGCATGGCGGACATCTTCCTGGAAACGCCCTTCGAAGGCGGCAGGCATCTGCGCAGGATCACCATTTTCAACTGACCCACAGCATGATGCGCGGCCCATGGCTGCAGCCATGGGCCGCAGCTTTCCCCTGCCATGACCAAGGTGCGCGAATTCTACATCTGCCGGAACTGCCATGCGCAAAGCATGCAGTGGCATGGGCAGTGCCCCCGGTGCCGCGAGTGGAACACCCTTGTTCCTGCCCAGGGCGTGCCGCGCGCAGCCGGGCGTCCGCCTTCGCCGCAGGGCACGCCCGGGATCATCCCCCTCGCCGACGCCCCTTCCCAGGCGCCTCATGGGTTCAGCACCGGCTGCCAGCCCCTGGACGGCCTGCTGGGGGGCGGCTTCATGCCCGGAGCCTCCTTGCTCATCTCTGGAGAGCCTGGCATCGGGAAGTCTACCCTTCTCCTGCAGCTTGCCGGTTCTGCTGCCCGCGAAGGCAAGACCGCGATCTACGCCAGCGGTGAGGAAACGCTTTCCCAGGTGCGATCGAGGGCGGAAAGGCTCGGCGTGCTGCATCCGCGGCTCCTGGCCGTATCCACCACGCGCATGGAAGACATCCTGCCCAGGCTGGAAGCCGGCGGCTCCCCTCCCGACCTGCTCATCATCGACTCCGTGCAGACCATGTCTGCCGAATCGGCAGAAGGACTGCCCGGGAATGTCACGCAGGTACGCGCCGTATCCGGTGAACTCGTCAGCCGCTGCAAGCAGTGCGGCACTGCGCTCGTTCTCGTAGGCCATGTGACAAAAGACGGTGTGCTCGCAGGCCCAAGGCTGCTGGAACATCTTGTCGATACCGTGATCTCCCTGGAAGGCGACAGGAAAGAGAGCTACAGGCTGCTCCGCGTCCTGAAAAACCGCTTCGGTCCGAATCAGGAGCTCCTGCTGTTCCGCATGGAGCGCAGAGGGATGGAACTCATCGAAGATCCTTCCACGCTCTTCCTGGGGACCCACGACCCTTCCCTCAGCGGCACTGCGCTGGTGATGACCATGGACGGGCAGCGGCCCTTCGCCGTCGAGATACAGGCCCTGGCCGCCAAAAGCTGGCTGGCCGCGCCCAGGCGCGCCGCCCTGGGCTTTGATGTCAACCGCCTCTACATGCTTCTTGCCGTCATCGAAAAGCGCCTGCGCATCAATTTTGCGCAGGCGGACATCTACGCCAAGATCGGCGGAGGCATCAGGATGCAGGAGCCGGGGCTGGACCTTCCCCTCGTTGCCGCCATCCTTTCATCCTACTATGACAAGCCGCTCCCTGAACGCTGCATCCTCTGGGGAGAGATCGACCTCAACGGGCAGATACGGGCCGTCCACGGGCACGACATCCGCATGAACCAGGCAAAGAAGCTGGGCTACGCGCCCATCATCTGCCAGAACAAGGATCATACAGGCCCGATCGGCAGCCTCGCCGACCTGCATTCGTTCCTGTTCAGGCGCACGTGACCCTTGTTCCGCAAGGCATCATCCCCAGTAAAGGCAGATCCACTCATCCTGTTCCGCGCTCCCTTCTTTCGTGGGATCTGTGGCGGCAGACGGGCATGAGATCTTTCCGGGCACGCCCAGGGGGGCATAGGCTTTCAATAATGCCGGCAGCTGGCACTGCAGGAACCCCGAGAGCACCAGGCATCCGCCCGGACGCATGAGGTCCATGAGCGGCCCGGCCATCTCCACGAGGGGGCCGGCAAGGATATTGGCGATGACAAGGTCGAATCGCCGGCCGGCAAGGACTTCGGTGCTGCCTTCGGTGAACGCCACCCCTTCCGTCCCGTTGAGGACGGCATTTTCCCGTGCGTTGCTGATGGACAAGGGATCGATATCCACCCCCACGCCATGCAGCTCCATTTTGGCGCAGGCTATGCTCAGGATGCCGGACCCCGTCCCGACATCGGCGAAATCCATGCCCGCGCGTATCGACCCGGAACGCATCAGCCGTGTCATGGCATCCAGGCACATGGTCGTCGTGGGATGGTGTCCCGTGCCAAAAGCGGAGCGTGGTTCGATGATGATGCGGCACGCGGCGTCTCCTCCGGCAGGCTCATCGGCAAGCCATGGGGGGACGATGCGGAAGCATCCCGCATCCACAGGAGTGAAAAAGGCGCGCCATTTTTCCTGCCAGTCGACATCAGGCAGTTCCGTGAACTCCACCCGGGAGCCGGGGACGAAACGCTCCAGTCCATCGCGCAGGGCCTGCAGTCCTTCCATGGTCTCCGACGTGACCTTGAGCAGGTGGTCGCCGTTGGGCAGGGATTCTTCTTCCCAACCCTGGGGAGAGTTGACCGAAACCAAAGCTTCCGCTAAAGGAAAGCAGTCTTCATCCACGATGATGTTCAAACGGTGAAGCACCATTCTGCACCTCCATTCTGAGCGGTGCCGCCTTGCCTGCGCAGGACGGCCTGCATTCATCCCCCTATCCGGAAAGACGATGGAACTCAAAGGCCTCATAGCCGGGCTGGGCAATCCCGGCAGCCAGTATGCCGCGACAAGACATAACATGGGCTTTGCGGCAGTACAATCCTTTTTGGAACATGCGCGCAGACAGGGCGCAGCCGTCGAACCTGTCAGCGGTTCGAGGTTCAAGGCGGAACTGTGGAAGATCACCCTTTCTCCGCAAGCGGCCTGGCTGGCCGCGATGCCCCAGACGTTCATGAACCTGAGCGGCGAAAGCATCCAGCCCCTGCTGAACTGGTACAGGATCCCCACGGAAAACCTCCTTGTCATCCATGACGAGCTCGACCTGCCTCCGGGGAAGATCAAGCTCCAGCTCGGCGGGAGCCCCGCCGGGCATAACGGGCTCAAGTCCATACAGCAGCGCCTCGGGAGCGCAGGCTTCTACCGCCTGCGCATAGGTGTCGGGAGGCCTCCGGACCGCGACAACGCCATTTCCTGGGTGCTTGGCCGCTTCCCGGCGGACGAAGCTGCCGTCATGGAAAAAACCTTCCCGTTCATCACCCAGGTGATCTCGTGCTACGTCGATGAAGGCCCTGTCAAAGCCATGAACATGGCCAATGACAGGAGGAACATCGTGCGCCCCGCGTGATCCCCCATATTTTTCTTGCTTCTTTTTCATCATGTGCATAGGATATGCGTGCATGATCCGGGGATACATCCACAACGAGGCATGCCAACGACTGCTGCCCGCGTTCCCCATCCCTACTCCCTCTGTCAATCTTTAATAGAACTGGTGGTGTTCGATGCCGTTGCGCAAACGCAGAACTCCTGTTGAAGCAGAACAGGAATCTACCCCGGATGTCCTGGACGAAAGCGTCCTGAACCTTTCCGAGCTCAAGACCCTGAGCATGCAGGAGCTCATGTCCCTGGCTGAAAAATATCAGCTCGAGAATGTCAGCGCCATGCGCAAGCAGGAACTGATCTTTACGCTCCTCCAGGCATGCACGTCGCAAAACGGCGTCATCCAGAGCGATGGCGTCCTCGAGATCATGCCCGAAGGCTATGGCTTCCTGCGGTCTCCCCTGTGCAGCTACATGCCCGGCCCGGACGACGTCTATGTTTCCCCGTCGCAGATCCGGCGCTACCACCTGCGCAAGGGCGACTGCGTTTCCGGGCAGATACGCCCCCCCAAGGAAGGGGAACGCTATTTCGCGCTGGTCCGCGTCAATGAGATCGGCTTTGAACCTCCCGAGAACGCCCGGCACCTGGTGCTGTTCGACAATCTCACGCCCGTGTATCCGGATCAGCAGCTGCGCATGGAGACGGACCCCAAAAACCTTTCATCCCGCATCATCGACCTCATGGCGCCCATCGGCCGCGGGCAGCGCGCCCTTATCGTGGCCCCGCCCCGCACCGGCAAGACCATATTGATGCAGACCATCGCCAACGCCATAAACGCCAACTATCCGGACATCTACCTGATCATCCTCCTGGTCGATGAACGCCCTGAAGAAGTCACCGACATGGAGCGCACCGTCAAAAAGGCGGAAGTGGTGAGCTCCACCTTCGACGAGCCCCCGCAGCGCCATGTCCAGGTCTGCGAAATGGTCCTGGAAAAGGCCAAGCGCCTGGTCGAACGCAAAAAAGACGTCGTCATCCTTCTTGATTCCATAACCCGCCTGGGCCGGGCGTACAACACCGTCACCCCATCCAGCGGCAGGGTGCTTTCCGGCGGCCTCGACGCCAACGCCCTCCAGCGCCCCAAGCGTTTCTTTGGCGCAGCCAGGAACATCGAAGGCATGGGCTCGCTCACCATCATCGCGACCGCCCTCATCGATACCGGATCGCGGATGGACGAGGTCATCTTCGAAGAATTCAAGGGCACGGGCAACTGTGAGATCTACCTTGACAGGCATCTTGCAGACAAGCGCGTCTTTCCTGCGATGGACATCAACAGGAGCGGCACCCGCAAGGAAGACCTGCTGCTGGACGAAGATGTCCTGAACCGCGTATGGATCCTGCGGAAGATCCTTGCCCCCATGTCCCCCATCGACAGCATGGAATTCCTGCTCGACAAGATGAAGGGGACGAAAAGCAACAGCGAATTCCTCAAGAGCATGGGGCGGTGACCCCCCTGCCCTGCAAACACAAGAGCCTGCACTCCGCAGGCTCTTGTGTTTAAATATCCATCCTTGCCATGCCCGGCGCAGGACGGACATCGCTCTGGACAGGGATCTTCCTTGCCTGTACCATGCCCTCATGGACATTGCATCGCTGTTCACGGTGATCTTCATTCTTTCCGCATCGATCTTCCTCGTCCTCGTTTCCTTCCTTGGAGTGCTCTGGGCGACCGCTGCATTGTGCAGGCGCTGCCGCAGGAAACGGGTACACAGCAGCAAGGACGGCATGGGACATGAAACAGGCATCCAGGAAACGCGATGACGGCAGGACCGGCTGCCTGAAAGTGGCGGCATGCACCGTGCTGGTCCTCCTTGCCGTATGGCTGCTGCTCCACCTGATCGCAGGCGTCATCCTCCTGCCCTGCCTTTTCGATTGACGTGCCGGCAGGATCTGCACCCTGCCGACCCCCATCGTCCTCACGGTCCCCAGCTCTGGGCAAAAAAAAAGCGCTGCCCGTGAAGACAGCGCAATATGGACGCGGAAAGAGGCTATTTGGTTTCCGGAGCGGGGGCGCCCTGCGGAGCGGGCACTTCCTCGAACTGGATGTCAAGGACGGTTTCCGCAGACTTCTTGAACGTTCCCGTCATGATATTGTATCCCAGTGACGTGCATACGAAAATGACGGCAAGGAATGTGGTCAGCTTGACAAGGATGCCGCTGGCTCCGGCCGTGCCGAAAACAGAGCTGTCGCCGCCGCCGCCGAAAATGACGCCCATCCCTTCACGGCCGGATTGCAGGAGGACCAGGATAACAAGTAAGACGCACACTATCACGTGCAAGGTCAAAATGGCAGTTTGCATGCCGCAGCTCCCTTGAATGTCATGCAGTAATGATTTTGCTGAATTGCTCAGCCTCCAAAGAAGCACCTCCTACCAAGACTCCATCGACATTGTCAAGCAAAAGTATTTCGCCGGCGTTGGACGCCTTGACGCTGCCACCGTACAGGAGGGGGATCGAAAAGGCCTCATCCCCGGCTATGGAACGCATGATCTCGCGGCACAGGGCATGCGCTCCGGCAATATCGGAAGGCGTGGCCGTCCTGCCCGTGCCGATGGCCCAGACCGGCTCGTAGGCGACATAGAACGAATGTCCGGAGAGCAGCCCGGCATCGAACGACATGGCTGTGATCAGCTGCCGCTCCAGGACATTGCGCAGCAGCCCCTGCTCGCGTTCTTCCAGGGTCTCCCCTATGCACAGCATGACCTTAAGGCCGTGCTGAAGGGCGAACAGGGTCTTGCTGGCAACGGTCTTGTCATCCTCTCCCATGATATGGCGGCGTTCGGAATGCCCCGTGAGGACGATCCCGGCCCCCGCGCTCCTGATCATATCCGCCGAGATCTCGCCTGTGAAGGCGCCCTTTTCCGCCGGATACAGGTTTTGGGCTCCGGCCTGCACCCAGCCAAGGGCGCCGGCTGAGCGCGCTGTTGCCTCTAGGGCTGTGAACGGTGCGAAAACAATGACTTCACGCCCCTCCGGCACGGCCCCGTCAAAAAGCTCCTTCAGCCGGGCCATGAATCCCTGGGCCTCGCTGGCGGTCTTGTTCATCTTCCAGTTGGCTGCTATGACCTTGTCCATCGTGCCTCCTTGCATCATCGCGGTCCTACTCGTGCATCGTCGATGCTTTCTTATACAGGCAAACGGAACGGACTGCAACAGATCCTGCAGCTGCCCTGCCGCAGGAGCCCCATGTGCCTGCCTTGCTGCCTTGCATCCCTCCGGAAGCGATCCGCGACCTCATGATGGACTTTTTTCCGAAAGGTGATAAGAGATGGAGGAAGGAATGAAAACGTGATCCTTAAAACGATCAGGAGAGGATGACATGACGCTCCAGGAATTATACGGCCGCATAGGCGGCAGTTATGAAGCAGCCAGGCGGATCCTGCCCATGGATACGCTCATCAGCAAATTCATCATACGGCTGCTTTCAGACGGATCCTGTGGCAGGCTCATGGAAGCCTATGCCCATGACGATGCCCGCGGGATCTTCGAAGCCGCCCACAGCATGAAAGGCGTCTATGCCAACCTCGGGCTGCTCGAGCTCTCCTCCATGTCAAGCGCCATCGCCGAAGAATTCCGCCCCGGAAAAGAGAGGAAAATGACCGATGGCGAGCTTTCCGCCCATATCGCTGCGCTGGATGAAAAATACCGTGCGGCGATGGCTGCCATCAGGCAATTTGAAGCTGAGCAGGACTGACGTGCCCTCCTGCACCACTTTAAGCCTGCAGGGCATCATCATGAAACGCATCGCATCCTGCCTCCTGCTTTCTGCCTGCGTACTTGCCGTGGGCCTGGGCCTTTCCTTCCCGGCGTCAGCAGGAGATGCGTCGTTCGCCAGGATCTTCGGCACCGTTTCCTTCCAGCGCCCCATGAAAGTGTTCGGCCAGTGGATCGACGTCCAGAAGCGCAACAGGGCACGCAGCATTTATGCCGGATCCCCCCTCAAGCTCCGGTCGAACGAGACCACGGCGACACTGCTCAGCAAGGCCGGGCAGATGTCGGGGATGCAGCGGCTCCGCTTCATCAACACCTTCTGGAACCGCTATCCCTATGTCACCGACATAAAAAACTGGGGCAAGCAAGATTACTGGGCCATCCCGTCGGAATTCGTCGCCCGGTGCGGCGACTGCGAAGACTATGCCATCGTGAAATATTACACCCTGCTCGAACTCGGCCAGCCCGTGGGCACCATGCGCATCGTGGTGCTCAAAGACACACTGAGAAAACTCGCCCATGCCGTCCTTGCCGTTGAAGAAGGCGGCAGCATTTACATACTCGACAACGTTTCCAACGCCATCGTAAGCCACGACAGGCTTTCCCATTATGTCCCTGCCTATTCCCTGAACCGGGATAATGCCTTCGTGCATATCAAAGGGAAAAAGCTCTGAAGGGCAAGGAGATGACCATGCATAGCGACACTGCTTTGGGAAAATCGCATAAGAAACGCCTCCTCTGGCTTTTTGCCTGCACAACGCTCCTCGTTGCCGCAGCCATCGCGTTCACCCTCTCGGTGCTTTCAGAAAAGCGATCGTCCATCCTCAAGGAAACGGCAGACACCTGCAGGGAAGAACTTGTCCTGCTCAATGCCCGCCTCGCTGAATGGCGGTCTTCGACCCAGGCAGTCATTTCCTCCATCGCCCAGGAAAACCTCTTCCGGGTATTCCTTTCCGACTACGCTTCCACAGAAAGCGGCATCGCGCGCTTCGAAGCCTTGAAAAAAGAGACGGATTCCCAGGAAAGCGAATTCTACCATTACCTCGGTGACGTGCTCAGCGATGTGGCGCGCATGCATGGGATACGCAACGCCGCGCTGCTCCTTCCCGATGGTCGCCCGCTCCTCGGCGAGCCTCTTGACGTGGACAAAGCGTTCCTCAAGGGGTCGGGCAGCTTCCGCATCATTTCCTGCTCTGAGGAGAACGGCAGCGCGTACGCAAGGACGGTGACAGCCGTTTTTCCCGTGGATGACGACGAACGGGCCGGCGCCTACCTCCTCCTTGACATCCCCCTCGACAACGGATTTGCCAAGGTCTTGTCCAGCGAGACGCACAACTCCATGCAGTATGCCTTGCTCACTTCCTCGGGCAGGCTCACCCTTTCCGGCGGCAACGTGCGGTTCCAGCCTGGCGGCTCCGCTGCCTTTCCCGTGGACAGCTTCATCGAGGAGAACGGCACTGATCTCTGCATGTACGCGGCTGTCAGCGATCCCGCAGAGGGTTTCCTCCGCGCATCCATCGCCAAGGACATCATCGAAGGGCGCGAAGCAAAAGCAAAATGGAACGTCCTGATCTACGCCATCACGGCCATAGCCGCCCTGCTGATGCTGGCGCTCGCCCTGTATTTCGCCGAGATGGCTGCCAATGAATCCAGGCTGAACCGGAGGATCTCGCACCACAGCTTCCTGCTGGAAAGCATCAACAGCTCTGTGGAAAACGGCATCGTCCTCGTTGAGCCCGGCGGGACGGTCCTGTATAAGAACAAGCAGTTCCCCGGGGCTGACTGGGAACGCGTCCCCCTGTCTGCCATCATCCCCGGTGACGCAGCCACCGGCATCCTCGACAAGACCAGGGAAGTCATCGCCGACCGCAAGCCCGCCACCATCGAAACAACGATGCAGCAAAACGATGAAAAGCGCCTCTACCGCGTCGCCCTGTTCCCCTATGTCCCGGAAAGGAAAAAGGGGGCGGACGCCCTTGCCGTCATCCAGTTCACCGACATCACGGTGTTCAGGCAGCGCGCCATGGAGCAGAAGCGCCGCGTGGAAAGCCTGCTTGACGTCTTTGCCTGCGCCATGGAAAGCGTGGATAAGGGCTTCCGCGGCCAGACGCAGAAAATGCTTGCCGTCATCGACCTCCTCCGCACGCCGCTCGCGCTCTCGCCCGATGAGATCCAGACGCTGAGCATCGCAGCGCGCCTGCAAAGCATCAGCAAGCTTTTCATACCCCGTGAACTCGTGACCAAGCAGGGAAAGCTCACCGATGAAGAAAAAGCGCGCATAGCCCAGGCCAATGCCATGGCGAGCCATATGATCCAAAACTTTGATTTCCGCCTCCCCGTTTCCGAAACGCTCGGCCAGAGCAACGAGCGCATGGACGGCACAGGCAGGCCCGCCGGACTGAAGGGCGATGCCATACTGAAAACGGCGCGTGTGCTTGCCGTCGTGACATCCTTCTGTGCCATGACCAGCCCGCGCTCCTACCGGGCGGCCTTTTCCGCCGCCGAAGCCCTGCAGAAGCTCTCTTCGGACACCGGCTACGACCGCACCATCGTCGACAGCCTTGCCGGATGCGGTCCAGAGGCGCTGGAACAGCTCAGCAGCACAGCCGATGCCTGACCTGCCTTGCCGGAGCCCTCATGAAAGCCGCCTTCCTTGCCGCCATCCTCCTGCTCTTCGGGCATGCCGGAGCAACCGCAGCGGCATCCGAAACGCCCCTGCCCTCGTTGCCTGCTGATGCAGGACACACGCAGCGTGTCATTTCCTATGATGACGCTTCGGGGAAGAACATCGTCGTCCTCACGGAAAGCGATGTCAGCACGCGGACTGCGCCGGGAAGCCCGGATGTCCGCCTTGCATCGAAACGCCTGCATGCCTATGGATACCTCTCCACTCCCCATGGCTTTGACAGGCAGTGGAGCGTCACAGACCATGTGAAGGACTGCCCGGAGTACACCAGCATCGGCGTCCGCCATCAGGCGGACCGCCTGACGGTGACCGACCTGGACGGCGATGGCATGGCCGAGGTATGGATGTCCTACGAGCTGTGGTGCAAGGGAGATGTCTCACCCAACACGCTCAAGGTGATCATGGTGGAAAATGGACGCAAGCACGCCATCCGGGGAGAAACCCTTGTCGAGCTGCCCGGTACAGCCCCGGTGGGCGGCTTGGGCGTCATGGATGGACACTTCCGCAAAGCCCATCCTGCCATGCGCTCCTTTGCCCGGGAATACTGGAAAGGGGCCAGCGGCGGAGGCATGGCGCGATAGCGCATCATCCCCGTCTTCACTGCCCGGACGCGCCACCGCCGCATCCATGCCACTCGACGGAAAAGGTTCTGAAACGCCGGCGCATGGTCTCTATCGCCTGTGGATTCTCATCGATGAGGATGCAGTTCCGGCCACGGCGGAATGCGGCCTCCCCCAGGGTGCCGCTCCCGGCAAAAAAATCCATCAGCATGTCGCCAGGCCTTGAATGCACCCTGACGATGCGGTCGATGATGCCAAGCGGCTTCTGGGTGGGATAGCCTGTCTTTTCCCTGCCATTGGGGCTCACGATGGTATGCCACCACACATCGGTGGGGGTCTTCCCGCGCGCGGCCTTTTCCGGTCCGACCAGGCTGGGCGCCAAATAGGGGATGCGGTCGATGTCGTCGTAGTTGAAGGTATAGGAGGCGGGATCCTTGGCATACCATAATATGTTGTCATGCTTCGGCGACCAGCGCGACCTGGAACGCGCGCCGTAATCGTAGGACCAGATGATCTCGTTGATGAACGAATCACGCCCGAAGATCCCGTCCAGCATGACCTTGCAGTAATGCACCTCGCGGTAATCGATATGGAAGAAGAGGGATCCGCCGGGCGCGAGCAGGCGCCTTGCCTCTTCCATGCGGGGCCTGAGGAACCCCAGGTAGTCATCATAGCTGTCGCCGTATGAAGAACTGCCGAGGGCAACGGTCCTGTAGCGCCGGCTCTGGAACCCCACCCTGTCGCCATGCTCATCACGGACTGTCCTGATGCGGGTGAGGTTGCGCTTCTTTCCCGTATTGAAGGGGGGATCGATGTAGATGAGGTCGATGATGCCTTCGGGGAGCGACCTCAGGACCTTCAGGTTGTCGTCATGGTAAACGATGATCCGCGGTTCAGGGATGGCGTTTTCTGGAGCGATGTTCATGCCGCCATCTTACTGCCTGACCTGCCGGCGTCAAGCGCGTGATTGACGAAATCGTGTTCTGCCATTAATGTCTGATGCCTCACCAGATGCATGCCGTCAAGACGCAGGAGGAACACCATGATCCCCACTCCATCCGGCAAAAAGGATATTTCAGCCCGAATCGAGCAGATCCGCCAGCGCTATGGAAAGGACCTCGTCATCCTGGCGCATCACTACCAGACCGACAGCATCGTCAGCCATGTGGATTTTTCCGGAGATTCCCTGGAGCTTGCCAGGCGCATCCCCGATATCAGCGCACGGCACATCGTGTTTTGCGGCGTCTTCTTCATGGCGGAATCCGCCTGCCTTCTTGCCCGCCCGGGCCAGCAGGTCTACCTGCCTGACCACAAGGCCGGATGCCGCATGGCCAATATGGCACGGCAGAACGATGTGGAGCGCATCCTCACTGTCCTCAAGGATTCCGGCCGCAGCGTCGTCCCGCTTGCCTATGTCAATTCCTCCCTGGCGGTAAAGGCGGTCGTCGGTCGCTTCGGCGGAGCCGTATGCACTTCTTCCAATGCCGTCAGGATGATGGAATGGGCCTTGGCTCGTGCTGACTCCGTGCTGTTCCTCCCAGACCAGAACCTGGGCATGAACACGGCGGACCTGCTTGGCATCCCGGGATCACAGCAGTTCCTCATCGACATCGCAGGGAAGACGCTCCAGAGCCCTGAGGCAAGGTCGGCCCGCATCCTGCTCTGGCCGGGCTACTGCCCCACCCATGCACTGGGCATGCTCCCCTCCCACGTCCAGGAATTCCGCAGGGCCCACCCCGGATGCCGTGTCCTGGTCCATCCGGAATGCACGCCGGACGTGGTCGATCTTGTCGATGGCGCCGGCTCCACGGCCTATCTCATCAAGGAGACCGAAAAGGCCGCCCTCTCCGGCAGGGAAAAGGTCCTCTGCATCGGCACGGAATACCACCTTGTCAACCGCCTCACAAAGCGTTTCGCAGGGACTATCGACGTCCGTCCCCTGGTGAAGGCCACCTGTCCGAACATGGAAAAGATCACCCTTCCCAAGCTGCTTGCCACCCTCGAAGGCATGGAACAGGGAGAAGGAGCCGTCACTGTCGATGAATCGCTCAAGTCGCCGGCTCGGCAGACGCTCGTGCGCATGCTCGAGCATTGCAAGCCTGCGCAGGCGAAATGACCGTGCGCCCGCGCCGCGTGACCGCACGCCGGGCCATGCACCATAGCGGATCCCATGGCTGTCCCGGCAGCATCGCATGAAGGCAGGGCCCGCCAGCACACGAAACCCTATTGGAGGCAGATGATGCAGAAAACCGTTTTGATCGACGGCATGATGTGCCCGCATTGCGAAGCACATATGAAAAAAACCTTTGAAGCCATCGACGGTGTCGTTTCGGCTTCTCCCAGCCATGAAAGAAAATGCGCCCTCCTCGAACTGTCCCGCGACGTCCCCGAAGAGGAACTGAAAAAAGCCGTTGCCGCCGCCGGCTACCAGTATGCCGGCATCAAAGCCTGAACTGGCTGCCCGCCACCTTTACGCCAGCCTCCGGCTGGCTTTTTTCACGCCGTGCGCAAAGGAAAGCACCGTCGGAAAAATAAGGCTTGAAATATCTTTACTGCGCTGTTAGACAAAACCAACCAGTGAGGGTCATCATGGAAAAGAAAACACCACTTTACGACGTACACGTTTCAGAAGGCGGAAAGATCGTGCCGTTCGGCGGCTACCTGCTCCCCGTGCAGTACGGGACAGGCGTGATCAAAGAACACATGGCCGTCCGTTCTGCCGCCGGACTCTTCGATGTATCGCACATGGGAGAATTCGTTTTCTCCGGTCCGGGGGCGCTCGACACGCTCAATCACCTGCTCACCAATGATTTCACCGGGATGGAGACAGGCCGCGTCCGTTACAGCGCCATGTGCTATGAAGATGGCGGGACCGTGGATGACCTGGTCATCTACAAGTTCGGCGAAGAAAGCTATCTTGCCGTCGTCAACGCCGCCAACCGCGAAAAGGACTGGGCGCACATGAGCGCCAACCTGCTTCCGGGGACCCATGCCGAAGACATTTCCGACACCGTTGCCGAAGTCGCCCTGCAGGGTCCCAATGCGCCTGCCATCATGGCCAGCCTGCTCCCCGATGACCAGATACCCAAAAAATACTATTCCGCCATACGCCGCGTGACCATAAACGGCATGGACTGCATGATCTCACGCACGGGGTATACGGGCGAGCTTGGCTACGAGATCTATACGAAGTCTGCCCATGCGGAAGACCTGTGGCGCACCCTGCGCGAAGCAGGTTCGGCTTTCGGGCTGATCCCCTGCGGGCTTGGCGCTCGCGATACGCTCCGCCTCGAAGCCTCCATGCCCCTGTACGGCCATGAGCTTTCCGAATCCATCACGCCCCTTGAATGCGGCCTGCAGTTTGCCGTCAAGCTTTCCAAAAAGGAATTCATCGGCAAGGATGCCCTCATCCGGAAAGGGGCTCCGTCACGGGTTCGCGTCGGCCTCGTCATGAAGGGGCGCGGCATCGCCAGGGAGCACCAGCCGGTGTTCCTGGACGGGACGCAGATAGGGATGACCACGTCGGGAACGCATGCTCCCCTTTTGGGCAAGGCCATTGCCATGGCCATGGTCGATGCCGGGCACAGCGGCATAGGCACCGCCGTCGAAGTGGATATCCGCGGCAAGCTCACCGCAGCGGAGATCGTGCCCATGCCATTCTATAAACGTCCATAACCAACGCACGAAGAGAGGTGCATCATGTCCAATATCCCTGCCGGTCTCAAGTATTCAGACACGCATGAATGGATCAAGGAAGAAAACGGCCTGTGGGTCATCGGCCTCACCGACTTTGCCCAGAGCGAACTGGGCGACATCGTTTTCGCCGAACTTCCCGAAGCCGGCGATCCGGTCACCGCGGGCAAATCGTTTGCCAACGTGGAATCCGTCAAGGCGGTTTCCGAAGTCTTCAGCCCCGTCACCGGCACGGTCGCCGAAGTCAATGCCGCGCTGATCGATGAGCCGGGGCTCATCAACGCCGCCCCCTACGACAACTGGCTGATCAAGGTCAAAGACGCCACGGCGTTCGGAGCCCTCCTCGACAGCGACGGATATGCCGCCGTCTGCGCCAAAGAAGGAGCCTGAGATGGGCAGCTACATCCCATGCACCGCGGAAGAACGGAAAGCCATGCTCGCCGAGCTGGGGCTTAAGGAACCTTCCGACTTGTTTTCCCACATCCCTGCCGAGGTGCGCACGGAAACGCTGGATATCCCGCAGGGCATGAGCGAGATGGAAGTGAGCCGCGCCATGGACGCACGCTCCGCCCGGAATACCCGCTTCGCCAGCATTTTCCGCGGTGCAGGGGCGTACTGGCATTATATCCCGGCCATCGTACGCACCGTGACATCCAAGGAAGAGTTCCTCACCGCCTACACTCCCTACCAGGCAGAGATAAGCCAGGGCGTGCTCCAGTCCATTTTCGAATACCAGACGCAGATATGCGAGCTGACCGGGATGGACGTTTCCAACGCATCGATGTACGACGGCGCTTCGGCCTCAGCCGAGGCGGTCTTCATGTGCGAAGAGCGCAAGCGCAGCGGCGTGCTGCTGCCCCTGAGCGTCGATCCGCAGATCCGCCAGGTCATCAAAACGTATTGCGAAAGCAGATCCGTCCCCGTGACGGAGATCCCTGCCGGCAGCGGCGTGGCAGACCTGCAGGCCGTGCAGGAAGCCCTGGGATCCGGGAATGCGGCGAGCGTATTCGTGCAAAGCCCCAATTACTGGGGGCTGCTGGAACCGGTTGAAGAACTGGCTGCCGCCGCCCATGCCCATGGGGCGAAGCTGATCATGAACGCCAATCCCATTTCCCTGGGGCTCTTCAAGACCCCCGGCGAACTCGGAGCAGATGTCGCCGTGGGCGAAGGACAGCCCATGGGGATGCCCCTTTCCTTCGGCGGGCCCTACATCGGCTTCCTCGCCTGCAGGAAAGACATGATGCGGCGCCTGCCCGGGCGCATCGTCGGGCAGACGGAAGACGCGCAGGGGCGCCGCTGCTTCGTGCTGACGCTCCAGGCACGCGAGCAGCACATACGCCGCGAAAAGGCCTCGTCCAACATCTGCTCCAACGAAGCCCTGTGCGCCATGACCGTTTCGGTCTATCTTGCCGCCATGGGCGCGAAGGGGCTGCACCAGGCCGCCGCGAGCTGCTATGCCCATGCGCATTACCTGGCCGGCGAACTGGAAAAGATCGGTTTCAAGCGCGTCCACAAGGGCGAATTTTTCCATGAATTCCTCACCACGTGTCCCTGCGGGACGCAAAAGCTCTCGGACCGCCTGGCAGCCAGCGGCATCCTTTCCGGGCTCCCCCTGGACGGAAACATGCTCTGGTGCTGCACCGAGATGAACAGCCGTTCCGACATGGACAAACTGATCTCGATCGCCAGGGAGGTATGCTGAACATGAAACTCCTTTTTGAACGGAGCCGCCCCGGCAGGGGCGCATCCCTGATCCCCGCCCCGGAAAAAGGCCTTCCCGCTCCGGACCCTTCCCTGTTGCGTTCCGTGCCCCCACGGCTGCCCGAGATCTCCGAAGTCGACCTGGGCCGCCACTATACCGAACTGGCCAAGCAGACCCACGGCGTCAACGACGGCTTTTATCCGCTCGGCTCATGCACCATGAAATACAATCCCCGGATCGATGAGGCAGCGGCCTCGCTTCCCGGGTTCACGGGCATCCATCCGCTCCAGCCGGCAGAAAGCGCCCAGGGCTGCCTTGAAGTGCTTTACGACGCAGAGCGGCTGCTCTGCGAGATCACCGGCATGGATGCCATGACCATGCAGCCGGCCGCCGGCGCCCATGGCGAGTACACGGGGCTCCTGCTCATCCGCTGCTACCACCTTTCCCGCGGCGACAGGGAGAGGACCAGGATCATCGTTCCCGATTCCGCCCACGGCACCAATCCTGCCTCTGCAGCCATGGCCGGGTTCACGGTGGTATCCATCCCCTCCAATGCCGAAGGCGGCGTGGATCTTGATGCGCTGCGGGCTGCCGTCGGCAAGGATACTGCGGGCCTCATGCTCACGAATCCCAACACCGTCGGCCTGTTCGACCCGAACATCCTGGAGATCACCAAGATCGTCCATGATGCCGGCGGGCTCTGCTACTATGACGGGGCGAACCTCAATGCCGTCATGGGGCATGCGCGTCCCGGCGACATGGGGTTCGACTGCGTCCATGTCAACCTCCACAAGACATTCTCCACCCCGCACGGCGGGGGCGGACCGGGCAGCGGTCCCGTGGGCTGCAAAAGATC
The DNA here is from genome assembly GCA_902783285.1 of uncultured Desulfovibrio sp. Taxonomy (GTDB): domain Bacteria; phylum Desulfobacterota; class Desulfovibrionia; order Desulfovibrionales; family Desulfovibrionaceae; genus Mailhella. The sequence continues at coordinate 22,984 of CACZQM010000065.1, forward strand.
CCTGGAACAGTTCCTGCCCTCCCCGCGCGTCGTCATGCGCGACGGCACGCTGGTGTTTGCCGATCCTCCGGCATCCATGGGCAAGGTGCGTTCCTTCTATGGAAACTTCCTTGTCGTCGTGCGCGCCCTGACATACATCATGACCCTGGGCAGGGAAGGCATCCCCGAGGCTTCCGCCGGCGCGGTGCTCAACGCCCGGTACATGATGAAGAAGCTCAGCGGCGCCTACCGCATGGCCTACGACAGCCCCTGCATGCACGAATTCGTCATGACCCTTGAACAACTGAAGAAGGACACGGGGGTCTCCGCCATGGATGTTGCCAAGTCGCTCCTTGACTACGGCATCCATCCGCCGACGATGTACTTCCCCCTTATCGTCCATGAAGCCCTGATGGTCGAACCCACGGAAACAGAGAGCAGGGAGACCCTTGACGCAGCTGTGGACATCTTCCTGGAGATCCTCCGCAAAGCCGGTGATGACCCGCAGTACCTCCATGAAGCGCCCCATGGCTGCCCCATCGGCAGGCCGGACGAGGTGAAAGCCGCCCGCAGCCCCGTGCTGCGGTATCCTTTTGAATGACGCAACATCCTGGCCCTGCCGACCGGCAGGGCCTTCTTTTGGGCATCTCCACTTCATTTTGTCAATTTTCCCGTGTATATCATCCCGCAAAATGGCAGAGGCATTTAACAATAAAAATCTATCTTTTTTCAACTCATGGTTAAAATCGACCGTATCTGAGCGAATAAAAATCACTCAAATAAGAAAAGACATGGAAACAAAAGATATTGACACTTTTTTATCAAAGACATAAAAATAAATGAGTTCATTTTGGAGGATGATATGGACGAATATATAGGTGCTGCGCAAAAGCTTGTTGCGGCCCAAGCCAGCGTCAGGGTCATGACGGAAGACGAAATGGTGAGCATGATCGCTTCCCTTGCCGCAAATCTGCGGATCATGGACAACGCGCAGCCTTCGCCGAAGGCTGCCGATGTGATCGCCGATGACTCCATCGATCCCCGGGTATCCAAAAAATCCATCACAGATAAAAGCATCACGTGCCTTTGCTGCGGTAAAAAAGCCAAGGTCCTCAACAAAAAGCACCTGGCGACCCATGGGCTCACCCCATCCCAGTACAGGGCGAAATTCAAGCTGCCCAAGGGCATCCCCCTCACATGCAAGGATCTTACGAAGAGCCGCCGGGACAAGATGAACGAGATGCGCCTGTGGGAACGGCGTCCCAGGAACACCGATACCAAGGCATGACCTTTCCGCATGAGACCCCATGGCACCTGCATGGGGTCTTCTCTTCCCGATCCCAGCCCAGAGGAGCCATGGCCATGCAGGACGAACATGCCGTCATACGTTCCGCGACTGCCGGGGATGCCGGTAAGATCGTTTCCATCGCCCAGGAAGCCTATGCCATGTACGTGCCCAGGATGGGAAAGAAGCCCTTCCCCATGCTCGATGACTATGGCGCCCATATCAGGGATGGCCACGCTGCCGTCCTCGAGGTAGGCGGGGAAGTCCAGGGCTTTGTCATACTCCTTCCGGCGGGATCCGGCACCCTCCTGCTCGACAATGTCGCCGTATCTCCCGCTTGCCAGGGGCGTGGCTACGGGCGCATGCTCATTGGATATGCCGTGGATGCTGCCAGGGCCCGAGGCTGCGAACGCATCATCCTTTATACCAATGTAGCCATGACGGAAAACCAGGCCCTGTACCCGCACCTTGGCTTTGCCGAGAGCCACCGCATCTGCGAAAAGGGCTACCAGCGCATCTATTACGCCAAAGACCTCTAGGTGCAGCACCTGCAGGACTGTGAGCCCCTGATCTTCATGCAGGCTCCAGGCAGCCTTTGTTCCTTTCCCTGCCGGCGTACCGGGCTTCAAAAGGAATCTTGCTCCTGCTCCTGATGCCGGTTATGATCCAGGCAGAAGCCAAGGAGCGATCTCTCATGCGTATGCTTTGCCTGCTTTTCCTTGCCGTTTTTGCCATGCCTCTGCCCGTGCATGCCGAAGGGCTCTCCTCCGATCTGGCAGCCTGCGCTACGATCGAGGACGGCAGCCGCCGCCTGGAATGCTATGACGCGCTTGCCCAGCGAGAAAAAGAAGCCGCGGAGCTGGCTAAGAAGGAGCCATGGTTCGTATCCCAGTATGCATCGAAGCTGGATGACAGCCAGAATGTGTTCCTGTCTGCTTCCGCCATGGCTCCCTTCATCGACAGGGATGGGCGCCCCCACTGGCCCAGCCTGTGCATACGCTGCTCGGAAAACAAGACCTTTGCCTATGTCATTTGGGATATCCCGCTGGGCAGTCACGACTTGAAGGTCACGGAACGCCTCGACCAGCAAAAGGCAGAGGAAGCGACGTGGGAGGTGTCCTCCGACCGCAAGGCGTGCTTCCGCCCTTCTGCGGTCGCCTTCCTCAAGTCGCTTGTCAGGCACAACAAGCTGCTGCTGCAGGTCGTGCCGGAAAACGATACGGCGCAGACAGCAGAATTTTCCCTGGAAGGACTCGCAAAGGCCATCGCCCCCCTGCGCAAGGCATGCGGCTGGTGATCCGCTGTCCTATCCCAGGGCGTCCAGCATCTGCTGGGGGTTGTCGTCTGGCTTGACCGGTCCGAATGCCTTGAGGATAACGCCCTGCTCGTCGATGAGGTATGCCGTGCGCACGACGCCCATGGTGACCTTCCCGTAGTTCTTCTTCTCGTGCCATACGTCATACGCTTTTATGACGGCAAGGTCAGCGTCCGAAAGCAGGACGAAGGGAAGGGAATATTTCTGCTCGAATCTCTTGTGCGAGGCAACGCTGTCCCTGCTGATGCCGATCACGGCAGCATTCTTTCCGTCGAACCGGGGGAAGCGCTCGGCAAATCCGCAGGCCTGCCTGGTGCAGCCCGGGGTATTGTCTTTGGGATAAAAATAAAGAACGACCTTCCGGCCCCTGAATTCTTCCAGAGAGCGTTCGCGCCCGTCCTGGTCGGGAAGCGTGAACATGGGGGCGGGGATGCCTGTCGGGAGCATGGCAGCCTCCTGGCTGAAGTGGCATGATGCATCTACTTAACCCCCGCCTGCATGGCCGTCAACTGGACAGGGCACCGTGCGCCTGCGCCCGTTCGTGGCATCCTCTGCAAAGCCTGCAAACACATCCAGCCAATGATTGATCTTTTTTAATGCAAATATTAAATATGTGACAACTCCGGCCCGCGGCAACACCCACATATCCTTCATAAAATGCTTGCTATTTTTCCACATTCAATTATTTTTACAAAACACATTCCATCATTTTTTATGCAGGAGACGGATAGATATGTTTGCTTTGAATCTGCGTCATGTCGTAGCAGCAGCGGCAGCCGCCGCGTTCATGGTCTCCGGGGCCGTGTGTGCCGAGCCTGCCCTGGCAGCCAAAACGGAAAAGATCGTCTTTGCCGCCGGCCGTCCTGATGATGCCTGGTTCGCCTTGTCCCACGGGCTTGCCTCCATGATCAACGAGCGTTCGGAATGGCTCGAAGCCGAAGTCGTCGCCACCGCCGGCATCGGCGACGCGACAAAGCTGGCCCAGCGCGACCCCGAAAAGCGGAAGAACCATATCGTCATCACCATGACGCCCGGCATGGAGCTCTGGGCCACGCCCGAGTACACCACGAAGAAGATCGGTTCCATGGGCATGCTCGCATCGGCCCTTGTCACGCTCGACCCCAACATCAAGACCTGGGCAGACCTCAAGGGCAAGACCATCGCACTTCCCCGCAAGGTCAAGCAATCCTACACCTACCTCTACATCGACATGCTCCAGCAGGCCGGCATACTCGACACGGTCAAGCTCCGCCATGGCGGGACATCGGCATGCCTCACCGCCCTCCAGGACGGCGCCGCCGATGCCGGAGCCATCACCATCGACTTCCTGTTCCCGGACAAGGCTACCCCCGGTTCCTTCCTCGAGCAGCTGCAAACGCGCGGCCCCGTCTATTTCATCGAGCAGGGCAATACCCAGAAGAACATCGACATGATGGCCCTGGCCGGCAAGCAGAAGGAATTTGAAGGCGCCGAAGTCCCGCCGCTCGCCATGGTCGCTCCGGCAGGATCTTTCGGTCCGACGCAGACAGAGCCCCTCACCATCATGACCCCCCCGGTGTTCTGGGCCGCCGGCACCCAGGTCCCCGACAAGATCATTTATGAAGTCGTGCGCATCATGTACGAAGCGGCCAAAAACAACGAGTTCGGGCAGTACCATGTGCGCGGCAAGGGGATGACCGCTGATTTCATCGTCACTTCCTTCTGGCCCACTGTCGAAGAATGCCGCAAAAACTGGCATCCCGGCGCTCTGAAATACTTTGATGAACATGGCATCCGGCTGAGGACCGTCAGCGAAAGCTACAAGTAGCCTCATCAGCACACAGCCTTCCAGGGGGCGCTCCGTCCGGGGCGCCCCCCCATTCAGGACCGATATGCATTCCGATTCCCCCCTGTCATCCGCGGCACGCATCCTGTGCGCGATCCTGGCCCTGTCCATGATCGCCTACCATTTTTTCTACATCGTGGAACTTCCCTTCGAGCCCTCCATCAATGCCATCATCCACCTGGGGCTGGCCTTCTGCGTCCTGCTCACGGCCAACATGGGCTACCGCTTCCGCGTTGTCGACCTTCTCTTCCTTGCTGCCGCCATCGGGGTCACGGCCTACTTTTTCTACGATTACGAGACCATCCTGGAAGATCCCAGCTATCCTCCCCGGACTGCGCTGATTGCGGGCATTGCGGCCGCAGCCGTGACATTTTACCTCACATGGCGTGATTTCGGCTATATCTTCCCCTTCATCGCCGTGCTGGGGATCGCCTACATGTGGTTCGGCTCCCAGCTGCCCGGAGCCCTGCGCGCACCCTCCATGGATTTTGAGCGCATGGTCACCCTGCTCTGCGCTGACGTCACGTCTCCATGGGGGCTTTACGGGAGCCTGCTCATCCTTTCCGCCAACTACCTCTTCCTCTTCATCATATTCGGCACGGTGCTCGAAGCCTTCGGTGGCCTCCGCTTCATCATGCATATCGGGAACTGGGCGGCGCGCTTTTTCCGCAGCGGCGCGGCAGCCCTCTCCATCGTTTCCAGCGCGCTCCTCGGCTCCATCACCGGCAGCACCGTGGCCAACATCACCGTCACGGGCACGTTCACCATCCCGTTGATGAAGAAGACCAACTATACGCCTGAGCAGGCCGCAGCCATCGAGACCTCCGCTTCCTGCGGCGGACAGATCCTCCCGCCCATCATGGGCGCCACGGTCTTCGTCATGAGCGGCTTCACGGGGATCCCCTATGTCGCCATCGTCGAAGCCTCCGTCGTCGGGGCCCTCATTTATTTCGCGCAGCTTCTCGTCTATGCGGAATTGAACGCCCGGAAAAGGAACATCCTCCCCCTGCCGGACAAAAGCGTGGACATGCGCTCCATGCTCATTGCGGCACCCGTCTTCATATGCCCGCTCGCCCTGCTGCTCGTGCTCCTTTTTTCAGGGCTATCGCTGATGAAGACGATCTTCTGGTGCATCCTTTCCGTCGTGGCCATCGGCGTCACCGCAAACGTTTTCCAGAAGGAAAAGCTGGATTGGAAGGAGGTCCTCACCAGCACGGTCAAGGGCACGGTATCCGGCAGCCAGATAGCCGTCGTGCTGGCGCTCATCGGTGTGGCCGTCGCCTGCGTGGAAGTCACGGGGCTGGGCATGCGTCTCGGCACCTTCCTGGTCTCCCTGAGCATGAACAACCTCTTCATACTCCTCTGCCTCACGGCCTTCACGGCCATCCTGCTGGGCATCGGCCTGCCTTCGCCGGCGGCGTACATCATCTGCGCCACCATCCTTTCTCCGGCACTGGTCAAGATGGGCGTGCCCCTGCTCCAGGCACATATCTTCCCCCTGTTCTATGCCCTGTTCTCACACCTTACGCCACCGGTGGGCATAGGCCTCATGGTCGCCTGCAAGATGGCGGAATCCCGCTATACGGCTTCGGCCATGGAAGCGCTCAAGGCGGCTTTCCCCTCCTTCCTCCTGCCGTTCTTCTTCGTGTATACACCGGGGATCATGCTGCTGGCGCCCACAGCCACGGAAAACGCCGTCCACATCCTGGCGGCATTGATCTTCATCTTTGTATTTTCCATCGTGGTGAACCGCTATTTTGCCGTCAGGGCATCCCTGCTGGACATGGCGCTCGGCACCGCATCATGCGCCGCCACGGGGATGTTCATACTGCTGCCTGCGCATCCCGCTGGCTTCCTGGCGACCGGTGCCGTGCTCGGCATCTGCTGCGCGGCATGCAACCTGTTCCATGCGCGCGCTGCCACCAGCTAGCGCTGCCGAATCGTTCCCGCCTTCCTCCCATCACGTCCGTTCACGGTCCGGACAGCAGGTCGATGGCCATGTCCAGCATGGCGGGCGCGGCATGCAGCGAAAAGTCCAGTTCAAGGCGTTCCGTATCCTTATGGGCGTCCTTTCCTGCAGGACCCAATGATGCGATGGGCACATCGAGCGAAAGAAGGTCCTCCATGGGCAGGGAAAAGATCCTGCCCCACCCCGGCATGTTCTCCGCCAGGGCAAGCAGTTCCTTCCTGCTCCCCTGGAAGCCCATGTAGCTGAGATCCATGATCCCGGTGAAGCATTCCACAAGCTTCACGTTCCCCAGATCAGACTCCGCCATGCCGCAGAGCCGTTCCATGACCGCGCGCAGCCGGCGCTCCTTGTCTGTCGCCCTCCGGTTGATGCGGTGCGGATAGTAGGGAGGCAGGAAGCCGATGATCACGGCAGGGCCTTTGATGCCGGCCAGTTCTGCCATGCGGTTCGCGATGGCTATGCCCTTCTCGCGTGCGTCCATATCCGCTGGCAGGCCGGACATGAACGTGTCCAGCTCGCCGCGCGACGGCTCCGCCATGCGCGCGAGATCATCGATGCACAGCACCCTGGTGCTCCAGTCCGGCATGGCGCCCATCCCGCCCGCACGTTCCGCAAAGGCGCGCACGTTCTCCTTCTGCCTGGATACCGCAGCATCGAGCGCCTGCGAAGCGACGTTCCGGCACATCTCCAGCACTTCAGCCGGGCTGCGCGTCACGGTGAGCACGTTGAAATAGGCCACGGCCTTTTCCGGCAAAGTCACGGAATAAGCATCGCGCAGGTCTTTCATTTTCAGGCACACGGGAGGAGGCAGGACTTCACCTCCCACCCCGTCGAGGAAGGCAGGGCTCCCCTCCATGCGCGAAACGACTTCGGCAGCGATGGACGCGGCATTGAGCCCATCGAAGCAGAAGCCTGCGTGCGCTTCGCGCTCGATGCAGAAAAACATGGGCATGACCTTCCCGGTCGTGCCGGTAAAAAACACCCGCTCCCCAGTGCCCCGGCCAGGACCATGCACCCAGAAGGCAGGCTCGCCGGAAAGCGCGGCCCTTACGTCCAGGGAGTTCCGGGCGATGAACGACGCGAGCACGGGCAGTGATCCCCGCATCCCTGCGGAATCTCCTTCCTCGTCAGGCACGGCGAGGAACAGGAGGTTGGAGCGCAGGAGGTCCCGCTTTGAGGCCCTGTGTTCCATGCAGGCCATGTGCATGGCAAGCCCGCACTTCATATCCATCACGCCCCGTCCGAAAAGCCAGTTCCCCGTGCGGAGGTCGCGCAAGGCTTCTCCGGGGAGCACGCGGCCGCCCATCCGCCGGGTATATTCCCCGGGATCGAAGGCGCAGCCCGCCAGATCTCCGCAAACATCTGTGTCCACGACATCGAAATGTCCATTGAGCAAAAGCGTGGCGTCCGTATCGCAGCCTGCCCTGAGGAATGCCAGCACGGCCATGCGCTTTTGCCCGGCTTCCTCGACGGGGAACAGCAGCAAATGTTCCGGATGTTCCTGGAAATACGGCATGCGGCGGAAAAAATCGTGGATGAAGGCGGCCGCTTCATTTTCCCGCCCGCTGCCCGTGACGCTTGGTATGGACACCAGCTCCCTGGTCAGCTGGAGTATCCCGTCGGCATCGAAATGATCTCTCATGGCGGCTCCTCAACAACAATGGGCACCGTGCATCCTGCCCTCCGGACAGGAGCCATGTTTCTCTTGCGCGGGGATGGCGCTTGGCGTAAGTTATCCATGCATAACGCCCCCAACCCGCTGGAAAGGATTATATCCATGAGCTTTCTCAAGGCAAGCAGCAGCTTTACCCGGTTCCGCATCATAGATGAGATCCCGCAGGAGACCTGGGAATCCATCCCGTCAAAGCTGCGGCAGTTCTCCTTCCGCGACATAGACGACATCGCCGAGGAGCGCTCGTTCGGCTGGACGAATTTCGATGACATGCTCGACACCGCCTGGAGCGTCAGCCCGCCGGAAAAGGCTGACTACCTTGCCTTCACCCTGCGGCTCGACACGCGGCGCATACCGCCTGCCGTCATGCGCAAGCATGTGCAGCTTGCCCTGCGTGATGAATTGAAGCGCATCAAGGAATCAGGCAAGAACTTCATCCCCCGCGAACGGAAAAAGGAGCTCGCCGAGCAGGTCAAGCTCCGCCTGATGGGCAGGTTCCTGCCTATCCCCGCTGAATTCCAGGTCATATGGAACACGGTCCAGGGGACGGTATGGCTCGGCTCGACGCAAGGCAAGATCATCGACATGTTCCTGGAGCTTTTCACGCGCTCGTTCAATATACGCCTCGAGCAGATGCTGCCCTACAATCTGGCGCTTGCCATGCTCGGCAACGGCTTTTCCGAAAAATTAGACGCTCTCGAAGCGACGCAGTTTTTTGCTTGACCTGAGGTCACCATGGCAGACATAAGCTATATCGGACAGAATACGGACCTTATCCTGGGGCAGGAATTCCTCACCTGGCTCTGGTTCCGCAGCGAGACCGGCAGCGTCTTCCGCATGGAAGACGGACCGCATGCCCATGAGCCCTTCACCGTCGCCATGGAGCAGCGCATCGTCGTCCGCGGCGGCGAAGGAGAACATCAGGAGACCGCCACGGTCGCCGGTTCCCTTTCCCCCCTTCGCGAAGCACGCCTCGGCCTCCAGACGGGGAAGCTTGTCGTGCGGGCCCTCGTCAAGCTGGAGAAGGACGGCATGGACTGGCAGGTGACCCTGCGCGCCGAAGACCTGAGCCCCAGCTCTTTCCGCACGCCCAAGGTCTCCCGTGAGGACGCCTCCGACGATCCCGACGCCGTCTTTCTCGAAAAAGCCTACTTCATCGAGCTGGGGCTCGCCATGCTCGACGAGATGTTCCGCCAGTTCCTCGGCATCCGCCTTTCCGCTGCCCGCTGGCAGGAAGAGACCAAATCCATGGCCAAGTGGATGGCGCATGACCTGAGCCAGGGCGCCATCCTCGTCCAGGACCAGCCTGATGCCGGTCGCTAAGTCATCGGCCTGGGGATCGCTCCTCTGGCGTTTCCTCAGGAAAAGCACTTGGATGGCTGCCGTCCTGCTGGGCATCACGGCAGTCAGCTTCCTGGTCATCCATCTTGCGCCTGGCACGCCGACGGAGATGCAGACAACGCTCAATCCCCTGGCCAACGACCTCGTGCGCGAACGGCTCAATGCCCTGTACGGCCTCGACCGGCCGCTCTGGGAACAGTATCTCGACTGGCTTTCACGCATCCTGCGGCTCGATTTCGGCACGTCCCTTTCCAGCGACGCCCGGCCGGTCCTGGAAAAGATCCTCGAAAGAGCGCCGCTCACCATCGGGATGAATGTCATATCCCTGTTCCTCACCCTGCTCATTTCCCTGCCCATAGGCATCGTTTCCGCCATGAAGAGGGGGTCGTTCCTGGATAAGTCCCTCACCGTCCTCGTCTTCATTGGCTTTGCCATGCCCAGTTTCTGGCTGGCCCTGCTCCTCATGCTCTATTTTGGCATCGACCTGGGCATCCTTCCCATGTCGGGCCTTACCTCGCTTGATTTCGCGCAGCTTTCGTGGACAGGCAAATGCCTCGACATCGCCAGGCATCTTATGCTCCCCATCCTCGTCGGGCTCGTCGGCAGCATCGCGGGGACGTCCCGTTTCCTGCGTTCTTCCATGCTCGAAGTGCTGCAGCAGGACTACATCGCCACGGCACGGGCCAAAGGGCTTCCGGAAAGGCTGGTCATCTGCAGGCATGCGCTGAGGAACGCCCTCCTGCCCGTCATCACCCTCCTGGGTCTTTCCGTCCCCGGGCTCATCGGCGGCAGCGTCATCATCGAAAGCATCTTCGCCCTGCCCGGGCTCGGCCAGCTTTTCTACAGCGCCGTCATGGCCAGGGACTACCCCCTGATCATGGGCAACCTGGTGCTGGGCGCCGTGCTCACGCTCCTGGGCAACATGCTTGCCGATGCCGGATACGCCCTGGCCGATCCGCGCATCAGGACATCCGCCAAGGGAGCGACGTCCTCATGAGCGCTCTGTCACGGTATGGCATGCTCATCGCCGGGGCTTCCATCGTGCTCTTCATGAGTGCGCTCGCCCTCCTTGCGCCCTGGCTGGCGCCCTTCGACCCGGCGCAGCTGGACCTCGACAACATCCTCCTGCCATCCTCGTCCGTGCATCTTCTGGGCACGGATGCCCTGGGCAGGGACATCTTCTCCAGGCTGCTCTACGGCGCCCGCGTTTCCCTCTGGGTAGGCTTCGTCGCCGTGGGCATATCCACAGCCATAGGCATAGCGCTCGGCCTGGTGTCCGGCTATTTCGGCGGCTGGATCGACGAGGTCATCATGCGCGGGGTCGATGTCATGCTCTGCTTCCCTTCCTTCTTCCTCATCCTTGCCGTCATTGCCTTCCTGGAGCCGAGCCTCACCAACATCATGGTCGTGATCGGACTGACATCATGGATGGGCGTGGCCCGCCTCGTCCGTGCCGAGACCATGAGCCTGCGCGAAAGGGATTTCATAGCCGCGTCCCGCCTGGCGGGCGCTTCCACGCCGCGCCTGCTGTTCCGCCATATCCTTCCCAATGCCCTGGCACCCGTACTGGTTTCCGCAACGCTCGGCATCGCCGGAGCGATACTCGTCGAGTCCTCCCTCAGCTTCCTCGGCCTTGGCGTCCAGCCGCCCGACGCGAGCTGGGGCAACATGCTCATGGAAGGGAAAAACGTCCTTGAGATCGCCCCCTGGCTCTCCCTCTGGCCAGGCCTTTCCATCCTGATCACTGTCCTGGGATACAACCTTCTTGGGGAGAGCCTGCGCGATCTTTTCGATCCCAGGCTCAAGGGCAGGTAGCAGATCCTTTCCCCGATCGAGAGCGAGGCAGCATGCAGCCCTTATTGAACGTAGATGACTTGACCATTTCCTTCGGCGGCCTCGATGTGGTGCGCGGCATCAGCTTTTCGCTGCAGCGCGGCCGTGTGCTGGCCCTTGTCGGAGAATCTGGTTCTGGCAAGAGCATGACTGCCCATGCCATCATGCGACTCGTGCCCCGCCCAGGACGCATCACGTCCGGGAAGATCACTTTTTGCGGAAAAGAACTGCTCGCACTGCCCGAACACTCCATGCGGCAGATGCGCGGTAAAGATATCTCCATGATATTCCAGGAACCTATGACCTCCCTCAATCCGGTTCTCACCGTAGGCAGGCAGATCATGGAGCCTATGGAGATCCATGACGGGCTTTCGCGCAGCGAGGCGAAAGCCAGAGCCATCGCCTTGCTGGAAAGCGTGGGCATCCCCGCCCCTGCCGCGCGATTTTCCGACTACCCCCATCAGTTTTCCGGCGGCATGCGCCAGCGTGCCATGATAGCCATGGCGCTTGCCTGCTCTCCCGCCCTGCTCCTGGCTGATGAACCGACGACGGCCCTGGACATCACCATACAGCGCCAGATCCTCGGGCTCATCAAAGACCTCGCGCAGTCACGTGACATGGGCGTCCTGCTGATCACGCACGACCTGGGCGTCGTCGCCGAATGCGCCGACGACGTGTCGGTGATGTACGCCGGGCAGCTCCTCGAACAAAGCACGGCCGAAGTTTTTTTTCGCGAGCCTCTCCATCCCTACGCGCGCATGCTCATGGAATGCGCACCCCTGGTGGGCAATCACGAAAGGCAGAGGCTTCCCTTCATCCCCGGTTCCGTGCCACGGCCCGGCGAGATCCAGGAAGGCTGCCTGTTCCGTCCGCGCTGCCCCCTGGCTCAGCCTTCCTGCCGGGAGCCGCAGCCCATGCGCTGCATCGGCGGTGACCACATGGTCCGCTGCTGCCTGGCAAAAAATCTTTAAAATCCGCAAAAAAACGCTTGCTATCCTCAGGGACAAAGATTATCTTGCCTTCTGCGCCGAAGTGGTGAAATTGGTAGACACGCTAGGTTCAGGGTCTAGTTCCCGTACGGGAGTAGGAGTTCGACTCTCCTCTTCGGCACCAGAAATTTCAAGGATTACAGCAAGTTGCTGTAATCCTTGTTTGTTTTAACTGCCTGAGAGAAGAGAAATGA
>CACZQM010000066.1 GCA_902783285.1 uncultured Desulfovibrio sp.
CCGGGGAAATGCGGAGACAACCTCCTGCTCGGCATGGAAGATGGCTGCCGCTTTTACCTCAGGGGAAAAGATCAGAAGGCCGCCTACATCGAGGTCTCCATCTTTGGAAATGAAGACCACCGCGGCTTTGACGTTTTTGCCAGGGACCTGACCGAGGCATTCCATGAGGTGCTGGACATCCCTGCCGGCAACATCTTCGCAACATTCGAAGACATCACGGCATGGTCCGTCAATGGCATGTTCATCGACGGCGACCGGTGGAGATGAAACATGGACGATATCATCCTCACCACGTTCACCGATCCCATGATGGGGCTTTCCTATGAGTGCGAGCCCGTGTATGCGTCCCTTAAGGAACGCTATACCGGACGCATCGCCTTCCGCTATGTGATGGCCGGGCTTGTGCGCGACGTGAGCGACTTCATGACTCCGGAAGAACTTGCCATGCCGGAAAAAGAGGGGCTGGCCGCATACAACAGGCGCCTGGCTCTCATCTACAAAAGCGAGGAGCCCATGGGCGGACTGCCCATGAACATGGACGGCTTCCACCTGTTTGACACAGAGCACCGTTCCTCCTATCCGCTGGACATCGCCTTCAAGGCCGCGCAGCTTTGCGAGCCGGACAAAGCGGAGCCCTTCCTCTTGCGCCTGCGCCGCGCAACGCTCCTGGAAGGGCGGCAGACGACCCTGAAAACCGAACTGGTCGCCGTGGCACAGGAATCAGGCATCGATGCCGCGCGTTTTCGTCAGCATCTTGAAGACGGAAGTGCAGAAGAAGCCTTCCTGGACGATAGGCGTTTGACGCGCTCCCTTGGGATCCGCAGGCTTCCCAGCTGCCTGATACAGCTCGGCGGGGATACGGTCTTGGTCAATGGAATGATCGGGATCAAAGGGTTCGAGTCAGCCATAGGCAGCTTATTGTCAAAGCAGGGCGGCAGGGCTTAGCGGATCATTATGTTCAATACGAGAGGAGCTAAGCATACCCCATTTAAAAAGGATCGTGTTCCCTTGAGCGGGCATCCTGTGCTCTTATCTTAAACAAAAACTTTAGGGATTTTCAACTGCCCTGCGCTTTTCCTCTTGCTGCACGTCCGGCCAGGATCTGCGGCTGCCTTCCGTGCCCAGGCAGATCCTGATACCCGTTCCACAGGACCTGGGGCAATTCAGCGCCTGAACGAAGCTCTGGCGACCAGTCCACCTTCAGGGCGGTTCTCCAGCACCACATCACCGCCATGGAGCCGCGCCATGCCGCGGGCGATGGAAAGACCCAGCCCGGTACCGCCTGTGCTGCGGTTCCGCGAAGGTTCCATGCGGAAGAAGGGTTCAAACACTTTTTCCAGTTGGTCTTCATCGATCCCCGGTCCGTCATCCATGATGATGACCTCCAGCATCTCCGGGCTGTCCTTCACATCGACGATGACATGACCACCATAGCGTATCGCGTTGTCCATGAGATTCGACAGGCAGCGCTTCATGCTCAACGGCCGGGCCAAAAGCGGCGGTATGGAAAACAGCTTTTCGGGATCTTGCAGCGCGTCAGAGAGCCGTATGTCATGGCCGACATACTGCCTGTCTTCAACAAGGCTTTCCAGGAGCGATGCGATGTCCACAGGGGCCTGAGCTTCGTTCTTGCTCCTCGCGATGTCTATGGTCGTATCCATAAGCTGCTGGAGTTCGCCTATGTCCTTGAGGAGCGGGGAACGGTTGCTTTCGTCAAGCTGTTCCACACGGAGGCGCATGCGCGTAAGAGGCGTCCTCAGATCGTGGGAAACAGCCGCTATCGTCCGCTCTCTTTCATCAAGAAACTCGCGGATGCTTTTCTGCATCCGGTTAAAAGCATGGGCTGCTTCACGGACTTCTGCCGGACCAGTTTCTTCGAGGTCGGGAGTGCCCGGGATATCGCCTCCAAAACGCTCAGCCGCACGGGCAAGACGGCGCAACGGTCTGACGCAGCAATAGAAGGCAATGAAGCTTATGAGGACAAAAAACAATTCGATGCTTATCACAGCCCCCATGGGAAATTCCGGCATGGGAGGGAAACCAGGCGAAGAATCGGTGAACACCACCCACGTCCCATCATGCAACGGGATGGCTGCCGAAGCATTGTACACAGAAGGCCCAGCTACGCGCCTGGGTTTTTTAAAATAGCTGTAAACTGACTTTTTAAACTCTTCCAATGGGCTGGGCATATTGAGTTCGTTTATGACGAGAAAGGCCCTGCGGGGCACATCGGGCATCCTGTCCATGGAATGATTGCGCTTCAGACCTGGATGCAGGGGCCTGTCATAAAAAAGCGACAATGAAAAATTAAGCATATATTCCATGAGCTTGGATGGCTCCGCCAATTCACTGTCGCTGACACTCAAGGCAGGTGGAGTTTCGGCGAACGCAACATGGAATCCGCTGTTGTTGAATTGGTCGCGCAGCAAAAAGCGCAATTCCCTGGGCGTCATATCCAGCAGGAACGCAGCCTCTGCCATATGCCTCGCCCTGTCGGACATCAATCCGCGCAAAAAATAAAAATGGCGGGATTCTCCGGCATAAATGCTCGTAAGGATAAGCAGCATGAAAAAGCTGCCGGAAAAAATGAGTATGAGCCAGGAGAGCATGGATTCCGGGTAAAAACGCTTCAAGACCTTTCTTGCAAGCGCCCCTGCTCCTGACAATACCCCTTTCAATGCGGATGCTTGGGAATAACTCATGCCTATTCTTTGGTTATCGGGCTGGTGAACACATAGCCATCACCGCGCACGGTCTTGATGAGCTTGCTTTCCCTCCCATTGTCATGAAGCCTGGCACGGAGCCTGCAGACCTGGACATCGAGGCTCCGGTCGAAAGGATTGCGATCCACCTCCTGCCCCTGAAGTTCATCCTGGATGTAATCCCTGCTGAGCACTTTCTGGGGATGTTCGAGAAAGATCTCAAGCAACCGGTATTCGGCCCCGCTCAAATTCACGACCATGCCGTCCGGAGCGATCAAATGCCTGGCGACGATATCAAGCGTCCAGCCACTGAAATGATAGGCTTTTTCCGGTGCTGCATCCTCCGCATGAGATTCCTCGGGGATGCGCCCCCCCCGCCTTAAGACCGCCCTGATCCTCGCGAGCAGCTCCCGGGGCTGGAAAGGCTTGACCACATAGTCATCTGCACCGAGTTCCAGCCCGGCGACCCGGTCTGCCGTATCGCCCAGGGCCGTGAGGAATATGATGGGGATGGAAGACAGCCCTTCCATGGTCTGCAACCTGCGGCATAGCGAAAGGCCGTCTTCACCGGGCATCATGATATCAAGCACGATAAGATCAGGCCTGCATCCGGCTATCTGTTCGAACATGGTCGTTCCGTCGCTCGCAAGGGCCACCTGATAGCCATGCTGCCTGAGATACTCTGCCATGAGGACGCGGATGTCTTCGTCATCATCCACGACGAGGAGCTTAATGGGTGCTGCTGCATTTTCATGTGTATCCATGGCCTATTCCTTGTTAGGATGAAAAATCAAAAATGGATCGTCATGCCCGCATGCATCCGAAAGATAACGCGGCAATGCAATATTGCGCTACATGCAAAGCAGTCGTTTCTCCACGGCATCGATGATCTCCCGGGGGGTCGAGGCTCCTGCCGTCAAAGCGACAACGGCCTTGCCGCTAAAAAACTGGGGGTCGAGTTCTTCCTCGCTTTCCACGAGCATGGTGGGCACATCGAGCATGCGGGCAAGCTCTGCCAAGCGCCGCGTATTGCCGCTCGATCTTCCTCCGGCGACGACAACGGCATCAGACATCCTGGCGAGCATGCTGATCTCTTCCTGACGCTGCCTTGTCGCATCGCAGATCGTGTCGAGAACGATAAGCCGATCCTTCATCTTGCCGGCAAGGAAGCTCTTCATTTCCTCGAACTGCGCCCTGTCCTGGGTCGTTTGCGCTGCAAGGACGATGGTGCCTCTGCCCCATTCGCTTTCAAGCCCTTTAAGTTCCTGAAACGAGGAAAAGATCCTTTTCTCTCCACAGGCGTAGGAAATAAGCCCCTGCACTTCCGGATGCTCTGTTTCTCCGTAAAGAAAAAGCCTGGCCCCGCCGGCCGTAGCCTCGGCAATGGCCATCTGTGCTTTCTTCACTTTGGGACATGTCGCATCCTGCAAAAGTCCGACGCGTTTTTTCAACGATCCTTCAACGGAACGAGGTATGCCATGCGCCCTTATGAGGACCGCCATATCCCGCGATGCCTTGCCTGGATCCTCCAGGCAAACGACTCCCTGCTCTGCATAGGATCGCAGCACGGCGGGGTTGTGGATTATCTCTCCGAATGTCGCCACGCGCAATCCATGATCCTGGCGGACCAGCATATCCAGCTTGCGCAGAGCCAGCGCCACTCCAAAACAGAAACCCGCCTTCTGGGCCCGTATCACCTTCATGGCATTCCCTTACCTTTCTTCCTACGTCCGAAGCGACCGGCTACGGGAGCAACAACGATGCCAAAATATTCCGGAAGGAACTGCCGTGCGCATAAAAGCCAGAGCATGCAAAAGCACACGCCCCCAGCCGCAAGGACGGCAAACTGCCGCAAGAGCATCGGGACAGGGATCTGCAGGACGGCATCCAGCCAAAGGATGCCCGCCGTCGCCAGGCATCCCGGCAGAGAC
>CACZQM010000067.1 GCA_902783285.1 uncultured Desulfovibrio sp.
AGCGGGAAATGGACCTGGACAGGCCTCATGCACCGCGTCCAGCCCAGGCTCTCGTACAGCTGGACTCCCGAAAAGGACCAGTCGGAGAACCCCCTGTACGACGACCTGGACCGCATCATCCCGTGGCAGCGCGCCCGTTTTTCCGTGATCAACATCCTCACCGCGCGCAAGACGGCAGTCGCCGGGGAGAAGGGCCGCTACGCCGCCACGAACAGCTATGCCGATCCGGTCCGCTGGGAGGTCTCCACCGGATACGACTTCGAAGAGGCGAGCCGCACCGTTTTCAGGGAGAAGTACGGGCGCAGGCCCCTGCTCGACACCTATTCCCATCTCGAGCTCGCCCCGCTGGAATGGCTTTCCTTCTGGAACAGGGTGTATGTGTCCATGTACGGTGACGGGATCACCCGCAGCGACACCGGACTCAAGCTCTCCCATGCGCGCTGGGGATCGTGGAGCCTGGCGTACAGCCAGCGCAACAGGTATTATGACTACATCACCGAGATGAAGCGTGACACGGAAAGCGACATCTCCCTTGAAGCAAGGCGCCGCCTGCTCACCAACGTGTTCGAGTTCCGCCCGCTGGACAGCATCTCCCTTTACTACCTGACCACGGACAACCTCGTGAGCGGCAAGAACTACGAGCGCCGCTTCGTCCTGGGCTACCACCATCAGTGCTTCAACATCTTGGGCTCCATCCACAGCAAGGGCAGGGACAATTCCTACCGGATCATCCTCCAGCTGCCCGGCTTGAGCCTATAGGCGGGACCATGGTCGTACAGCTTGCATGCGGGGCACTGGAAGGCGTCGACGCCTTCCGCGTGGACCTGGAGGTGGACCACACCAGGAAGGGCGTCCCGTCGTTCGTCATGGTCGGCCTTGCGGAGGGCGCCGTCAGGGAATCGCGCGAGCGGGTGCTCAAGGCCCTGCAGAACTCAGGGTTCCGCATCCCGCCCGGCAGGATCACCGTCAACCTCGCGCCCGCTGACCGCCGCAAGGAAGGCTCGGCCTACGACCTGCCCCTGGCCCTCGGCCTCCTCGCCGCGGCGGGGATCCTCCCTCCTGAGAAGATCGGTGGATGGTTCTTTGCGGCGGAGCTTTCCCTGGACGGCCGGCTCAAGCCCGTGCCGGGCGTCCTTCCGCTGGCCATACTGGCAAGGAACGAAAAGGCGCGCGGGATCATCGTGGCGCCGGAAAACGCCGCGGAAGCCGGCATCGTCGAGGGCGTGCAGGCCTATGCCCCTCAGACCCTGGGCGAGGCGGCCGCCTTTCTCGACGGCCGGGCGGAGCTCGAGCCGTCGCGTTCCGCACCGCCCGCGCTGGACGACCCCTTCCCCCTGGATTTCAGCGACGTCAAGGGGCAGGAACGGGCCAAGCGGGCCATTGAGATCGCCGCAGCCGGGGCGCACAACATCCTGCTCGTCGGTCCTCCGGGGAGCGGGAAGACCATGCTTGCCCGCCGGATACCGGGCATCCTGCCCCCGCTCCTCTTTGACGAGGCGCTCGAAGTGACGAAGATATACAGCGTGGCGCGCCTGCTCAGCGGCGGACTGGTCCGGCAGCGTCCTTTCCGCGCCCCCCACCACAGCGATTCCAGCGTGGCCATCATCGGCGGCGGGGTCCCTCCGCATCCGGGGGAGGTCAGCCTGGCGCACCGCGGCGTGCTCTTCCTGGACGAACTGCCGGAATTCCAGCGGGCCGCGCTCGAGGTGCTCCGGCAGCCCCTGGAGCAGGGCTCCGTGTCCATCTCGCGCTCATCCTATGCCGTCACCTATCCGGCGGATTTCATGCTCGTCGCCGCCATGAACCCCTGCCCCTGCGGCTACAGCACGGACCCCAGGCATGAATGCACCTGCTCGGCGAATGCCATAGCCCGCTACCGTGCCAGGCTCTCCGGCCCCCTGCTGGACCGCATCGACCTGCATATCGAAGTGCCTGCCGTGTCGTACGATGAACTGCGTGCGCAGCAGGGAGGCCCGTCTTCGCGCGAGATGCGGGAACGCGTCCTGCGCGCCCGCAGGGTGCAGGCCCGGCGCTACGCCGGCACGCCCTTCAGGACCAACGCCGACCTGGGCGGCGCCATGCTCAGCGAATGCTGCCGCCTGGGGCGCAGCGAGCAGGATTTCCTGGGGAAGGCCGTGGACGCCCTTGCCCTTTCGGCCCGCGCCTACACCCGCATACTGCGCGTTGCGCGCACCATTGCCGACCTGGAAGGGGAAAAGGACATATCGCTGCCCCATATCGCCGAGGCCGTGGGCTGCCGCGCCCTGGACAGGGGGCAGGCATGAAGCGGGCCGGCACCTGCTGCCTGCTCTGCCTTGCGGCGTCGGCGGGCCTGTTCTTCGGCACGGCGAACCCCGTGCTGCACGTCCCCTTTGCCATTTTGCTCTATCCGCTCGCGCTCTGCCTTGCCGCGCGCTTTCCCGCGCCTTTCCGCCTGGGCTGGCTGTGCGGGATCCCCGGTGCGGCCGCTGCGCTGTACTGGATAGCCTGCGCCGCCTGGCGCTACGGGGGCATGCCCTGGATGATGGCGGCCCCCTGCGCGATCCTGCTCGGCATGTACGTGGCCCTCTGGGGCGGGATCTTCTCGTGGCTGCTCGCGCGTTTTTCCCAGGCCGGACCATTGTGCCGCAGCGCTGCCGCGGGCGCCCTGTGGTTCTTGCTGGAATGGGGGCGCGGCTGGTTTTGCAGCGGATTTCCCTGGCTCACGCTGTCTTCCGGGCTGGCTTCCTGGCCCGTGCTCATGCAGCCCCTGTGCCTGGTGGGAGGATACGGATCGTCCGCCGTCCTGGCCGCAGCGGCCTGCCTGATGGCCGGAGGCCCCGGGGCAGGGCAGCCGGCCCGCCCGTGGAAGGGCATGGCGGCAGGGGCGCTCATCTGCCTTTCCCTGGCGGCCTTCGGGGCATGGCGCGTGCACGGCTTTGCCGATGCCGGCGTGCCGGTCACGCTCTCGCTCGTCCAGGGGAACGTGCCCCAGGATGTCAAATGGACCCCGCAGTACCAGCAGGCCACGCTGGAAAAGTATGCGCGCCTGAGCACGGAGTGCCTCCGCCAGGCGCAGCAGGGCAGGACGCCTGCCGTTCCCGACCTGCTCCTGTGGCCCGAGACCGCCATGCCTTTCTATTATCCCTCGAGCCCGCAGGTCCCGGCCCTGCGCGGCTTTGTCCGGGACGCAGGCATCCCCGTGCTCACGGGCATCCCATCCGTGCGCTGGCTCCCGGACGGCAAAAGCCTGCTGCTCAACCGGGCCAGCCTTTTTTCCCCGGGCGGCGGCGAGGCGCATTACGACAAGGAACACCTTGTCCCCTTTGGGGAATACCTGCCTCCCTTCCTCGACATGGAGATGTTCCGCCCCCTGCTCCAGGGGCTCGGCGGCTTTGCCTCCGGTGAGCGCGCCCCGCTTTTCACGCTGGAACGGGAAGGCGGCCCGCCCGTCCGCCTGGGCATGCTGGTATGCTACGAGGCGATCTTTCCGGAGATCGCGCGCCGCCGGGTGGCGGACGGGGCCCAGGTGCTGCTCAACATCAGCAACGACGCCTGGTACGACCGCACGTCGGCACCCGTGCAGCATCTCCAGCTCGCGGCCATGCGCGCCGTGGAGCAGGGCCGCTGGCTGGCGCGCTCCACCAATACCGGGATCACGGCCTTCGCCGACCCCCTGGGAAGGATCCATGCCCTGGAGGACGGCCGCGGGGGCTTCCTCCTGTTCGCCGAGGGCCATCTCACAGGGAAGGTGCTTGCCCGTGACGGGCACACCTTGTATTTTTACCTTCATCCGTGGCTGCCCGCCGCCGCCCTCGCTCTGCTCCTGCTTTGCGCGGCACGGGGCCGTGCGTGGCACGCCGCCAAAAAACGCAAAGGATAGGACTATGCTTCAGCTTGCAGAATTGCGTCCGCAGTGCCTTGAACTTTCAGAACAATTCCTTTCCCTCTGGGGGCGTCTTTGACCAGGCTGGAAAGGAAAAGCGCCTTGCGGAGATCGAATCTTCCATTTCCAGCCCCGACGTCTGGGGCGACCAGGAAAAGCTCACGCCCCTGCTCAGGGAAAAAAGCCGCATGGAGGCGGAGATACAGCGCTGCCGCGACCTGAAGGCGAGCCATGATGAGATGCGCGGCTGGCTGGAACTTGCCGAAGGGGGCGAGGAAGACGCCCTGGAGATGCTGGAGGAGCAGACGGCCCATCTGCGCGCGTTCCTTGACAAGACCGAGCTCGACGTGCTGCTGAGCGGCGATTCCGACCATTGCGACGCCATCCTCGACATCCACCCCGGCGCCGGCGGCACGGAAGCCCAGGACTGGGCGGAGATGCTCCAGCGCATGTACCTGCGCTGGGCCGAGAGCCGGCGCTTCAAAACGCAGATCATCGATACCCTGCCCGGCGAAGAAGCGGGCATCAAGTCCGTGACCATGCGCATCCAGGGCGAGAACGCCTTCGGCCTTCTGCAGGGGGAGAAGGGCATACACCGGCTCATCCGCCTTTCGCCCTTCGACGCCTCCGGCAGAAGGCATACCTCCTTCGCCTCGGTGGACATCATCCCGGACGCCAGCGAGGAGCTGGACATAGAGGTCAAGGAGAGCGACCTGCGCATCGACGTATACCGTTCCTCGGGTGCGGGAGGCCAGCACGTGAACAAGACGGAATCCGCCGTGCGCATCACGCACCTGCCCACGGGCATCGTGGCCCAGTGCCAGAACGAGCGTTCGCAGCAGAGCAACAGGGAAAGCGCCATGCGGGTCCTGAAGGCCCGGCTCTACGCCTTTGAGCAGAGCAAGCGCGATGCGGCGAAGCAGGCCGACTACGCCGGCAAGGACGCCATAGCCTTCGGCAGCCAGATACGCACCTACACGCTCCATCCCTACCATCTTGTCAAGGACCACCGCACCTCTGCGGAACGCGGCGATGCGGAGGCGGTGCTCGACGGCGACCTGGATGCCTTCCTGCGCGCCTACCTCCTTTGGAAGCACGGCCAGCCCGTGAAGGAGGCATGAGATGGCCCTCATGCGCTTCTCCTCATGGAACGTCAACGGCTTCCGCGCGGTGAGCGCCAAGCCGGACTGGGCATGGTTCGCCTCCAGCGGGAGCGACGTCATCGGACTGCAGGAAACGAAGGTCTCGCCCGGGCAGCTCCGGGACGCGCAGAGGGAGCCGGAAGGGTGGCATGCCTTCTGGTCCTCTTCCGTGGTGAAGAAGGGCTATTCGGGCGTGGCCGTGTTCAGCCGCCGCAGGCCGCTCGCCGTCGAGGCGGAGCTGCCGGATCCGGACTACCAGGGCGAGGGCAGGGTGCTGCACCTGGAATTTCCCGAATTGCATTTCTTCAACATCTACTTCCCCAACGGCGGGGAGGAGGTGTCCAAAGGCGTGTTCAGGCGCGTCCCCTACAAGATGGGCTTTTTCAACGCGTTTTTCGACTACGCCGAGCAGCTGCGGGAGGACAAGCCCATCGTGGTCTGCGGGGACTTCAACATCTCCCACAGGGCCATCGACCTCGCCCGGCCCCGGGAAAACGAGCTGAACACCGGGTTCCTGCCCGAGGAGCGCGCCTGGATGGACGGCTTCGTGCAGGCCGGCTATGTGGACACCTTCCGCCTGGTGCATGGGGAGCAGGCCGGGGCGTACAGCTGGTGGTCGTACAAGACGCGCGCCCGCGAGCGCAACATCGGGTGGCGGCTGGATTATTTTTTCGTCTCGGAGGAACTGAAAGACCATGTGCGCGACGCATGGATCGAGGACGGGGTCTATGGGTCGGACCATTGCCCCGTGGGGCTGGCGCTGGACGTATGACGGCGCCTTAAACAAAAGATCCCGCCGGAAGCGGGAGGGAAATATGGGGCGAATGACAGGGTTTGAACCTGCGACCCCCTGAGCCACAATCAGGTGCTCTTCCAACTGAGCTACATTCGCCGTGCAAGAGATTTCTTTAGAGGATAATCCTTTCCCAGTCAAGCAAATTCTGCGCATGGAGGCATCATGGACAGTTTTCTCATAAAGGGCGGCGCCCCGCTCAACGGCGAGGTCACGGTCAGCGGATCCAAAAACGCGGCCCTGCCCATCCTTCTGGCTTCCATAGCCGTGGACGGCGACGTGCAGTACGGCAACGTGCCCGACCTCCGCGACATCCGCACCACCATCAGGCTGCTCAACATCCTGGGGCGCGGGGCGTCGCTGGAGGACGGGAGGGTGCTGGTGAAGAACGGCGAGATGGGGATCGAGGCCCCCTACGACCTGGTGAAGACCATGCGCGCTTCCGTGCTCTGCCTGGGGCCGCTGCTGGCGCGCAAGCGCGAGGCCAAGGTATCGCTGCCCGGCGGCTGCGCCATCGGGGCGCGCCCTGTGGACCAGCACCTCCTGGCGCTGGAAAGCATGGGGGCGTCGTTCGACCTGCAGAACGGCTACATCCACGGGACCTGCCCGGACGGGCTGAAGGGGGCGCATTTCAGCTTCTCCATGCCCACGGTGGGCGGCACCGAGAACGCCCTCATGGCTGCGTGCCTGGCCCAGGGCGAGACCGTGATGGAAAATGTCGCCCGCGAACCGGAGATCGTCGACCTGGCCAATTTCCTCAACCGCTGCGGCGCGCGCATCGAGGGGCAGGGGAGCAGCGTCATCACCGTGAAGGGCGTGGAGCGGCTCTATGGCTGCTCCTACGACATCATGCCCGACCGCATCGAGGCCGGGACCTTCCTCGTCGCCGCAGGCGTGACCGGCGGTGAGCTTTTCGTGAGGAACTGCCCGGCTGCAGACATGGCCGCCCTGCTGGGCAAGCTGCGCGAGGCGGGCATGGAGATCGAGGAGCGGGAAGGCGGCGTTTTGGCCCGGGCCGCCTCGCCGCTGAAGGCGGTGGACATCAGCACCCAGCCCCATCCCGGCTTCCCCACCGACATGCAGCCGCAGTTCATGGTGCTGCTCTGCCGCGCCCAGGGCCCGGGGATGGTCAGGGAGAACATCTTTGAGAACCGCTTCATGCACGTGCAGGAACTGGTGCGCATGGGCGCGGACATCCAGGTGAACGGTCCTTCGGCGCTGGTGCGCGGCACGGGCAGGCTGGAAGGCGCCCCGGTCATGGCCTCCGACCTCCGCGCCGGAGCCGCCCTCGTCCTGGCAGGGCTCTGCGCCGAAGGCGAGACCCGCGTGCAGCGCATCTACCATATCGACAGGGGCTACGAGCGCCTGGAGGAAAAGCTGTCCGCCGTGGGGGCGGACATCCGCCGCGTCCATGAACAGGAATAGCGTGCCGCGGAGTGCGCCATGCCTGACGCCCCAGCCCGATGCCTGAAGCCCTGCCTCCTGCCGGGGCTCCTGGGCTGGCAGACCGGCTTCCTTGCCATGCTCGCCGGCGCCGTGGCCTGGCGCGCTCCGGCTTTTGCCGCGGCGCTCATGGTCCTGCTGCTCGCCGTGACGGCGCCGCGGGACCTGCGCCGCTTCGCCCTGCTGCTCCTCTGCTCCTGCCTGGGAGCCTGCATGATGCATGCGTCTTTGCCGCGGCAGGGCATCATGCCCTCCTGGGCGGCGATGCCCGGCAGGACCGTGCTTGCAGCGGGGACGGTGAAAAGCGTTTCCGGGCTTTACGGGGGCAGGGTGCGCGTGCTGCTGGAGCATGTGCGCCCTTGCGGAGCGGAGCCCTCCCTGCCCGCGGACAGGCAGGAAAAGCTCTCCCGGCAGCTTGCCAGGGCCCCCCTTTTCGCCGGCAGCGGTTTTCCCAGGGGCTATGCCGCCGTCACCGGTGCGGAAGGGGAGGTCCCCGGACTGGTCGCGCTCACGCTGGACGCCCGGGACCTGGGATCTCTTGAGCGTCCGCTGCCGGGGCAGGAGCTGCGCGGCGCGCTGCGCTTTTTCCCTTCGGGCGGCAGCCTGAACGAACATGTTCCCGACCCCCGCGCCTACTGGCATGACCGGGACGTATGGTGTGCGGCGCGGCCTGCGCGTTCCGGCGGAGTGCCCCTCTGGATGGAAGCTTCCGGCGGGAAGGGGCTGCGCTTCCATGCCGCCCGGCTGCGTGAACGCTGGCGCCTGGGCCTTTTGGAAACGCTGCGGCGCATGGATGCGGGGAGCGGTGCTCCGGGGGAAGGAGAGGGCGGTCTTTCCCAGTCCGCCGCCATGCTGCAGGCGCTTTTGTTCGGCGACCGTTCCGCCTTGTCCCCCCAGACGGCGGAGCGCTTCGCCTCCGCGGGGCTGGTGCATTCCCTGGCGCTTTCCGGGCAGCACCTTGCGCTGGCCGGCCTGGCTGCGGCCGCAGCCGTGTGGCTGTGCTCGCTCTTCTTCCATGGCATGTTCCTCAGGGCGCCGCGCCGCGTCTGGACGGCATGCGCCGCGCTGCCCTTCGCCATCTGCTACCTTTATCTCGGCGGCGCTCCCTTTTCCCTGGTCCGCGCCGCCTGCATGCTGGCCGCAGGGGCCGCGCTTTTGTGCATGCGGCGCACGTCATCCCCCCTGGACGCGCTGTTCTTTGCCGGCCTCTTGATCTTCACGGGGTGGCCGCCGGGCGTTTTCGACCTTTCCCTGCAGCTGTCCTTTTCGGCCGTTGCCGGCATTATCTGCGCAGCTCCCCTGGCGGGGGCCGCCTGCGCGAGGCTCTTCCCCAGGGAAGGCGTCCCCCGCAGGAGGCTGGGCCATGCCTGCCGTGCCGTGCTGCGTTGGACCCTCACGCTCCTGCTCGCCTCCTGCGCCGCACAGGCCGCGGTGTTCCCCGTGCAGGCCCATGCGTTCGGCGTGGTGGCGCCCGGATCCTGGCTGAACCTCATCTGGCTGCCGCTGCTGGCCTTCGTGACGCTGCCGTGCGCGGCCGTGGGGCTCGCGCTGAACATGGCGGGCGCCGCGGCTGCGGCTGCCGCGTCCCTGCACGCTGCCGCCCTGCCTGCGGACCTCATCCTATGGCTCCTGGAACGGCTGGACGGAGCGGGGGCCATCACCGCCATCCAGTGCCTGCGTTTCGACCCCGTGGCCATGCTGGGCATGGGGGCGTGCCTGTG
>CACZQM010000068.1 GCA_902783285.1 uncultured Desulfovibrio sp.
ACGGGAGGTGATCGTATGGGCGTGAAGAACCCGTCCCGGCAGGCAGGGAAGAACACCTACAGGAACAGCTATGCGCCGCCAGTCAATAAAACGGGAAAAAAAGCATCCCGGGGCAACAGGAAGATCCCTGCAGCATCCGTACCGGCAAAACGCAAAAGAACGATCACGCTGCCCCACCCGTCTTTCAGCACCGTAGCCAAATGGCTGGGGGCGCTCCTGCGCCTGCTCCTGCTGCTCTGCCTCATCGGGGTGCTGCTTTCCGGCATAGCCTGGGGAGTGTTCAAAGCCTATACGTTCTGCACGACAAACAGCTACTTCAATATCACATCCATCAATGTCACGGGCAATGACCGCATAACGTCCCGGGAGATCCTTGACAAATGCGGCCTGGAAACAGGCATGAACAGCCTTTCCGTCAACCTCCACGACATGGAAAAGCTGCTTCTGAAAAACCCCTGGATCGAAAGCGTTTCCATAAAGCGCAACCTTCCTGATTCCATCGACATCGCCATTAAAGAACGCACACCGGCATTCGTGGCCAAAAAGAAGGACACGCTCTATTACATCAACCCCGCGGGGAAGATCATCGCTCCTGTGGAAAGCAGCAACTTCCTTTCCCTCCCCATACTGGAGATCGGTCCCGGAGGCGAAGAATCCCTCCCCCTGGTCTCTGATTTCATGGAACAGTTCCGCAAGGCAGGGTTCCCCTTCCAGCTGTCCCAGATATCGTGGTTCAGGATCAGCGCCGGGAGCGGGTTCGAACTGTACTGGGAAAGCCGGCAGCTTCGATTGAGCATCGGCCTGGAAAACTGGAAGGACAACATCAAGAGGCTTTCCTCCGTCATCGCCGACATCGAACAGCGCAAGGAGACCGGGAAAGTCACGGGCATCCGGTCTGCGGACGGACAGGTCTGGATGACGAAGGAAGACGAATAAGACACTGCGCCGCCGCCCATCCCTTCCCTGAGCACACCCGGACATCTTTCCCTGCCAATGGGGATTTGCCCTGCTTAAAGGCTGGACAATTCCGCTTTTTTGTGGTGTTTTTTTGCTGCTCGAAATTTAGCAGGGCGCTGTCAGCATATCCCTGCATCTTGGAGTTTACGCATGGCGTCTTCTGAATTGATAGTCGGCCTTGATATCGGCACGACCAAGATATGCGCAGTTGTCGGGGAACAAACTGATGCTGGCATGAACATCATAGGCTTTGGGACCAGTCCGTCGACGGGCCTGCGCAAAGGTGTCGTCGCCAATATCGACCAGACCGTGCAGTCCATATCCAAAGCGATCGATGAAGCCAGGGACATGGCCGGATGCGAGATCCGCTCCGTGTACGCCGGCATCGCGGGAAGCCATATCCAGGGGCAGAACAGCCATGGCGTGATCAATGTGTCCGGCGGCGACGAGATCACGCAGTCCGACGTGGACCGCGTGCTTGAGATCGCCAAGAACATCCGCATCTCTTCGGACAGAAAGATCCTGCACGTGCTCCCCAAGGGATATACCCTTGACGACCAGACCGGCATCGAGGACCCCATCGGCATGTCCGGGCTCCGCCTGGAAGCCGACGTCCATATCGTGACAGGCGCTGTCGCCTCGGCGCAGAACATCATCCGGGCCTGCAACAAATGCGGTCTTGATGTTGCAGATATCGTCCTGGAATCTTTCGCCTCTTCCAAAGCCATACTGACAGACGACGAGCGGGAGATCGGCGCTGCCGTCGTCGACATCGGCGGCGGCTCCAGCGACATAGCCATTTTTTCCGGCAAAGCTATCGGCTACACAGGGGCTGTGGCTCTTGGCGGCAACGACATCACGCATGATATTTCCCGTGGGCTCAGGACTTCCCAGGGTTCTGCAGAGATGCTGAAGATCAAGCACGGATGCGCCTTGCGTTCCCTGGTGGGGCAGGACGAAATGATCGAAGTGCCCAGCGTGGGCGGACGTCCCAACCAAACTTGCGAACGCAGCATCCTTGCATCCATATGCGAAGCCAGGATGGAAGAGATCCTTGCCAATATTTATGTACACCACCTGGAGCGCTCGGGACTTAAAGACCGGCTCGCCGCCGGGATCGTCCTCACAGGCGGGGCGTCGCTCATGCCAGGCACCGTGGAACTTGCCGAGGCGATATTCCGGATGCCCGTACGCCTGGGCAAGCCAAGGAGAGTCGGGGGGCTGTCCGACACTGTCGACAATCCCCGCTTCGCCACGGCCGTGGGACTTCTGTTTTACGGAGCCGAACAAGACGCTTTCTCGGAATCTTCTGATGCTCCGGATGAAGGCGAGCGATGGTCGACTCTGCGGAGTATCTTCCGCCGGATGAAAAGCTGGTTCAGCGACGTTAGGTAGCGCTAATTACTTTTGGGAGAATGCGACATGGCAATGGATATTTCTGCGGATACCGTGCAAGGTGCCAGGATCAAGATCATCGGCGTGGGCGGCGGCGGAGGCAATGCCGTTCAGAACATGATCAATTCCAATCTGGAAGGCGTGACTTTCATCTGCGC
The DNA here is from genome assembly GCA_902783285.1 of uncultured Desulfovibrio sp. Taxonomy (GTDB): domain Bacteria; phylum Desulfobacterota; class Desulfovibrionia; order Desulfovibrionales; family Desulfovibrionaceae; genus Mailhella. The sequence goes on from CACZQM010000068.1 coordinate 2,511, forward strand.
GAATACGGACATGCAGGCTCTTTCGCGCATCACGGGCGCCGAGCAGCTGCAGATCGGCGTGGAAACGACCCACGGGCTGGGATGCGGATCCAAGCCGGAAGTCGGCCAGGCCTCTGCCAAGGAAAATGAAAAAGAGATAGAAAACGCCCTTGCCGACACCGAGATGGTCTTCATCACCGCCGGCATGGGCGGC
>CACZQM010000069.1 GCA_902783285.1 uncultured Desulfovibrio sp.
CCATCCCGGGATGCTGCAATGATGCCCGGCATATCCGCCTTTTTTCATCCTGCCTTCTGCCGGTGCTTGCCATATCATCCCCCGGCGGATAAAAGATTCGGAACAGGGAAAACGGCGCGGAAGCTTTTCTCCCCGTCCCCTTGCCCTTGCCCACAGGGAGCTCACTATGAAGCAGTCCATCCTTTCGGCATTCCTCGCGCTGGTCCTCACAGGCATCCCTTCCTTCCACGGAGCCATGGCCATAGACTTCCCCCTTGCCAGGAAAACGGCCAGGACGGATGAACAAAAAGCGGCTGAACGGCAGCCCGTGCGCGTCGTCAAGCTCCACCGCGTGGGGCATGCCATGCACCAGAGCGGCATGGCCTTCCCCGGCAGGGTCGATGCGGCGCAGAAGGCCAAGCTCTTCTTCCGCGTGTCCGGTCCAGTCGTGGAGCGCGACCTCGTGCTGGGCAAGCCCGTGAACCAAGGCGACGTGCTCATGCGCATCGATCCGCGCGACTACCAGAGGGCGGTCGACAACCTGGCCATGCAGATCCAGGCGCTCGAGGCGCAGAACGCCCTGGCTTCCGTGCAGTATGCCCGCAAGAAGAACCTGCTCGCGTCCAAGTCCATCAGCCGGACGGAATTCGACGCCGCCGAAGCGGAAAAGAAAGCCTCCGACGCCCAGCTCATGGCCCTGCGCATCAACTACAGGAAGGCCCAGGACAGCCTGAACGACACCATCCTGCGCGCGCCCTTCACCGGCAACGTGACGGCGCTGGGCGTGGAGCTGCACGAACTGGCCCAGGCCGGAGCGACCGTCGTCGTCCTGGAGGACCTGCGTTCGCTCAAGATACGGATCCACATCCCCTCCGGGAGGCTCCCGGACGCGCTCACTGCGCCGATGCAGGGGCGGGAGCAGCAGTTCCGCGTGCGCGTCCCCGGCAGGCAGGAGACCTACCTTGCCGTCCTCACGGAATTTTCTCCGTCCACGTCTGCAGGGGGTGAGAGCTATGAGGCCATCCTCACCATGGAACAGCCTTCCTCCGGCTTCATCCTTCCCGGGATGAGCGTCGAGGCCTCCATCTACGCTGATGACCAGTCCGGGAACGGACGCGGGCAGGAAAGCGGGGGCGCGCTGGCCGTGCCCTGGGGCGCTGTGGTCAATGACAACGGCGCTTCCTTCGTCTGGCTCTACGACGCCGCAAGCAAAACGATCCGCAAATGCCCTGTGGAGGCCGAACGCGCCGGCGGTTCAGACTCGGCCCTCGTCACGGGAAAGCTCAGCCCGGGCGACCTCATCGTGGCTGCGGGCGGGGACTGGCTTTCGGAAGGCATGGAAGTCGATGTCCTGAACCCGGAGGTGCTGCGTGAAGATCATTGAGTACGTCCTGGGGCACAAAGCCCTTTTCTGGGTGCTCATGATCGCCGTCTGCCTGGGCGGGGCCGCCTCCTACGAAGGCATGGGCAAGCTTGAGAGCCCGCCGTTCAAGATAAAGACTGCCACGGTCTCCACCCTCTACCCCGGCGCATCGGCAAAGGAGGTGGAGGAAGAAGTCACGGAGAAGATCGAGGAAGAGATACAGAAAATGCCGCAGGTCGACTATGTCACCTCGCTCAGCCGCAGCGGCGTTTCCCTCATCTATGTCTATATCCGGCCGGAATTCGATTCCGCCGAACTGCCGCAGATCTGGGACGAACTGCGCAGGAAGGCCTCCGACATCCGCCCCAGGCTTCCTTCCGGCGTCACCGGGATGAGCGTGGGCGACGACTACGGCGACGTGTACGGCGTCTTCCTTGCCCTTTACGGCAGGGGCTACGGGACGGACGAGCTGAAAGCACAGGCCGACTTCCTCAAAAAGCGGCTGCTCATGGTCAAAGACGTTGCCCGCGTCGAATTCTGGGGGGTGCAGCAAAAAGTCATCTACGTGGAGTTCGACCGCGCAAAACTCGCCGGGATGGGCATATCGCAGCAGCAGATATTCCAGGCTCTGGAAAGCCGCAGCGCCCTGGCCGATGCCGGGGCCGTCCGCGTAGGGGACGAATACGCCCGCCTGCGCGTTTCCGGCGCCATAGACGGGCTGGAAGAGATCAGGAACCTCTACATCAGGGGCAGCGGCGGAGCCATGCTGCACCTGGGAGACATCGCCGATATCCGCCGGGGCCATGCGGAACCGCCGGCGCAGGTCATGCGCTTCAACGGGATGCCGGCCATCGGCATCGGCATCTCCACTGTCGAAGGGGGCAACGTCGTCTCCATGGGCAGGGACATACGCCGCCTGCTGGAAGAACTGGAGCCCTCGCTCCCCGCGGGCATGGAGATAGGCTCTGTCAACTACCAGTCGGACGATGTGGAGCGCTCCATCAGGGATTTCATGGTCAACCTGGCGGAATCCGTGGGCATCGTCATCGCCGTCCTGCTGCTGGCCATGGGGCTGCGTTCGGGGCTGGTGATCGGGGCGACCCTGCTTTTGACCATCCTGGGCACCTTCATCTGCATGCGGGCCCTGGGCATCGACCTGCAGATGGTCTCCCTGGCGACGCTCATCCTCGCCCTGGGCATGCTCGTGGACAATGCCATCGTCATCGTGGATGGATGCCTCGTCAGGATGCAGCGGGGCGAAGGCGCATCTGACGCCCTTGCCGGCATAGCGCGCGAGACAGCATGGCCGCTCCTCGGGGCGACGCTCGTTGCCATACTCGCCTTCGGTTCCATCGGGCTCAACACGGGCAATATCGGGGAATTCTGCCGGTCCCTGTTCTCCGTCATGGCCATCTCGCTCTTCCTGAGCTGGATCATGGCGCTCACCTTCACGCCCCTGCTCTGCCTTGCCCTGCTCAGGCCTGTCCCTTCTCCCGATGGGCAGGTGTACGGCGGCCGCCTGTACGGGATCTACCGGCGCCTGCTCGAAGCCTGCCTGCGCCACCGCACGGCAACGGTCACCGCCCTTGCCGCAGCCCTCGGAGCAGCCTCCATCGGCTTTGCCCACGTCCCCCAGACCTTTTTCCCGGATTCCTCACGGACGAAATTCTATGTCGAATACTGGCGCAACACCGCGAGCCATATCGATGAAACGCTCAAAGACCTGGAAGAGATAGCCGCCCATGCCTCCTCCCTGCCCGGCGCACGCAGCACTGCCGTCTTTGCAGGATCCGGCGCACTGCGGTTCATGCTCAGCTACGACGGCGGCAGCATGTCACCCGATTACGGGCAGGTCATCGTCGAAGTGGAAAGCAACAAGGCCATGGCCGGCATGATCCCTGCCATGGAGGAATACCTGGCACGGCGCTTCCCCAGCGCAGACACCATGGTGATGCGCTTCAGCGACGCTGCGAGCATGCCCCTGAAAGTCGCCGTGCGCTTTTCCGGGCCTGACCACGATGTGCTGCGGGGGCTGGCTGCGCAGGCCAAGGAGATCATGCGTCAAAGCGGGCACGCCAGGCATGTCCGCGACGACTGGCGGGCGCCCGTCAAGGTGAACCGCGTGCTCTATTCGGAGATCAAGGGCGGCCGCGCAGGAGTGACCCGCAAAGACATCGCCCAGTCCCTGCAGTGGAACTTCAGCGGCATCACGGCAGGCGCCCTGAGGGAACGCAACGACCTGGTCCCTGTCATCTCCCGCCCTACCGCCGAAGAACGGGCCTTCGCCCAGATAGGCAACGCCAGGGTCTGGAGCAGCGCCACGGGGCAGGCACATGCCCTGGACGCCGTGACCGACGGCATGCGGCCGGAATGGGAATCGCCCCAGATACGCCACAGGGACCGCATCCCCACGATCACCGCGCAATGCCGCGAGCACGGCGTGATCGCGTCCGTCCTGCGCGACGAGATCCGCGAAAAGATGGAAGCCATCCCCCTGCCCCCGCTGTACTCCATGGAATGGGCGGGGGAATACGAGATCAAAAACCTGGCGATGGACGGTTTGAAGACCACCTTCCCCTTCTTCATCCTGCTCATGTTCCTGATGCTCATGACGCTGTTCCGCACCATGCGCGAGCCCCTGATAGCCTTCTTCACCATCCCCTTCGCGCTCATAGGCGTCGTGGCCGGGCTGCTCCTCACGGGCAAGTCCTTCGGCTTCATGGCCATACTGGGCTTTCTCGGGCTCACGGGCATGCTGCTCAAAAACGCCATCGTCCTGCTGGACCAGGTCGGCCTGGAACTCAAAACAGGAGCCGCCCCCTACGAGGCGCTCGTCAATGCATCCGTCAGCCGCCTGCGCCCCGTCGCCATGGCGGCCGGCACCACGGTGCTCGGCGTGCTCCCCCTGCTCTTCGACGACTTCTTCGATTCCATGGCGGCGACCATCATGTTCGGGCTGCTCTTTGCCACCCTGCTCACGCTCGTCATCGTGCCCGTGGGCTACGCCGTGCTGTTCAAGGTCGCGCCGGGCAGATGACCAGGATGCTTCACTTTTCCTTTTCTTCCTGTCCCCTGGGGAAAAGGATGTCGTAAACGGCCCTGGTCACCGGACCGGCAACGCTGCCGCCGCCGCCGCCATGTTCGATCATGGTCACGATCACGACTTTCCTGCCGTTCTTCTCGCCCCAGGAACCGATCCAGGCGTGGTCGCGCTGCCTGAACTCCATCTCGGCGCTCTTGACGCGCCGCTGGCCCTGCATGCGGATCTTGACCACCTGCGCCGTGCCCGTTTTTCCGCCTATGGTCATGTCCCCGCGCTTGAGCGACTTGGCCGTTGCGCCCTGCCCCACCACGGTCTTGACCATGGCATTGCGTATCCAGGCGCGGTGCTGGGGAGAAATGGGGGAGCGGGACACCACCTCGCGCGGGGCGTCGGCGACGAGCTGGGGCTTGAGGATGTCGCCGCCGTTGATGAGCGACGATATGAACACAGCGATCTGCACGGGGGTCACCAGTACATGCCCCTGGCCTATGGAGGCGTTGACGGTATCCCCCTGCAGCCAGGATTCGCCAAAGCGCTTTTTCTTCCATTGCCGCGAAGGCACGTTCCCCGGCGACTCATACGGCAGGTCTATGCCGGTCCGCCGGCCGAATCCGCATGCCCTGGCGAAGGCTCCCATGTTGTCGATGCCCATCCTCAGGGCCATGCTGTAATAGTACACGTCGCAGGAGCGGATGAGGGAATGCTCCATGTCCACGCCGCCATGTCCGTACCGGCTCCAGCAGCGGAAGGTATGGTTCCCCAGCTTGAGGAAGCCCGGGCAATGCACATGTTCCGCAGGGGAGACGCCCTTTTCGAGCAGCATGCCCGCCATCATCAGCTTCCACACCGACCCGGGGGGATAAGAGCTCTGTATGGTCCTGTTCTGGAGGGGGAAACGGGGATTGCTGCGCAGCGAGTTCCAGTCTTTTGACGAGAGCCCGCCTATGAAGATGTTGTTGTCGTATGCAGGACGCGTCACCAGTGCCAGCACCTGCCCCGAATCCGGATCCATGACGACGACGCTGCCGGAATGCTCGCCCATGGCTCCCATGACGGCATGCTGCAGCCTGGCGTTGATGGAAAGCGTGACATTCTGCCCCATGTGCGGGGATTCGATGAGCGTGCGGCTCAGCGGGCGGCCCAGGACATCGACTTCGAGGCGGTACGTCCCCTTCTGTCCGCGCAGCCGCTTGTCAAGGACCCTCTCCAGCCCCTGCTTGCCCACCACGTCGCCCAGGGAAAGGTCTGGATCCTCCGCCATCTCCTTCTCGCTGGCTTCCGCCACATAGCCCAGGATATGCGAAAACGCCTCCCCCTCGGGATAGTAGCGGCGGGAATGCGTCACCACGCGCAGCCCCGGCCAGCGGTACAGCTCCGCCTCTATGGGGACGACCTGTTCGAAGGGCATGTCCGTGAACAGCAGGATGGGATCGAAGCTCCTGCCCTTGTTCTTGTCCTGCTCGTACCTTGCCCGGATGCGCTCCAGGGGGACGCCGGTCCACGCGCTCACCTGGGCGAGCGCGGCGGGGATGTCCGGGCAGTATTCCCTCACCAGCGAAAGCCCGTACGCCGTACGGTTCTCGGCCACCAGCACGCCCGCGGCATCGTAGATCTCTCCGCGCGGGGCAAATATCCTTTCCTGGCGGAGGCGGTTTTCCTGCGCCATGCGCGCGAACTCCGGGCCACGGAGCACCTGGAGGTACCAGAAGCGCGCGCAAAAAAGCATGAACAGCAGGGCGATGCAGCACTGCAGCAAGGCAAGCCCGTATTTAGGGGGCTGGTATTCCTCGTTATCGTTCGCCAGCTTCATGCTTCACCGATCCCCTGAGAGAACTGGCGCCCCACCAGGCAAAAGGAGTGAGGAACACCTGCAAAAGGCATTCATTGAAAAGCACGTCCATCCGCACAGGAAAGTCCTGCAGCCTGCAGAGCAGGGGGAAAAAGGCGTAGCGCATGGCCGCAAGCACCGCGCCGAGCAGGATGACGAACAAAAGGTTCCTGCCCTGGAAAAGCTGGCATCCCGAATAAAAGAAAATGACCGCCATGGCGTACATGAGGGCCGTCCCTCCGAAGGCCAGGCTCCCCATGCCCTCCTGGAGCATGATGAACCACGCGCCGACGCACAGGGTCTGGACGGGACGCTGCTCCTGCAGCGCGAGCAAAAAGCCGGGAAGGAAAAAATCGAGCCCGGGGAAGACCGCCTGCATGGCCACGGCGGCAAAGCTGTACAGGAGCCACCAGGCTGTATTGCGCCAAAGCGTCATGGCCCCACCCGTTGCTTCTGCCCGGCATTCCCGTAAGGCTCGGCCATCTCCTGGCCAGCACTGACAGGGGTGCGCCTCGTGTAGACATCGCCTTTCTCCGGAGAGATGGAATCATCGGGCCTCTGGAGCAGGAAGACCTCCTCCAGCATATTGAAGTCGACCAGCGGCTCAGCCTGGATGGACAGGACGGATGCTCCCGCACGGGACGAAGCCCCCGATGAGATGGAGGTGACCCTCGCCACAGGGATCCCCTTGGGAAACAGGGAATCGAGCCCCGATGTCAGGAGCACCTCCCCGACATGGACCACCGAATTCTGCCTGACAAAGCGCAGCTCCAGCGGCATGCCTGGCCCGCCGCCGGCCACGATGCCCTGCACGCGTCCTTCGGAGGTTATCACGGAAACGCGAGAGCCCGTGTCGGTCAGGAGGAGGGCGACGGAAGTGGTGGGCCCGGACTTGAGGACGCGCCCGGCGACACCCTGCCAGGAAACGACGGGCGTCCCCGGTGCCGCCCCGGTCAGGTAGCCGTTGGAGAGCATCAAGGTGTTGAGCGCGGCATTGGGCCCCATGCGCCAGGCCAGCACGCGTGAAGCGATGGCCGGCCAGGCGGGACGGTAGGCAAGGTGCATGAGCCTGCGCAGGCGCTTGAGCTCAGCCATGTCCTCCCGTGTGTCGTCCAGGTCCTTGCGCAGCGTGCGCAGCTGGATCCTCAGCCTGTCGTTTTCTTCCCGCACCATGCGCAGATCGACATATTCCTGCCAGAGCCCTCGCAAGGAATGCCGCACGCTTTCGGCGCCGCGCATCACCCCCCCTGCGAACTCCAGCCCGGCTCCGGCGCACAGGCGGTCGAGCTGCCCCGTCCTCTGATTCCAGGTATATATGCCCAGGAAGAGCAGCAGCGTGCATATCACCAGGAGGAAGATGCGGCGCGGAACCATGTCTGACACTCCGAAGCGGCAAGGTCCGGTGCTTTCCGCAGCGGGCGGGAATGGCTGCGGACGCCCTGCCCTCAGGCACCGGCGCGGGGCTTAGTCGATGCACACGTCGCGCATGGTGCGCATGTTGTCGAGGGCGATGCCCGTGCCCATGACGACGGTGGCGAGGGGGTCGTCCACGGTGAAAATGGGCAGCGACGTATCTTCGCGCAGCAGCTGGTCCAGCCCCTTGAGGAGCGCTCCGCCGCCTGTGAGCACGATGCCGCGCTCCACGACGTCGGCTGCCAGTTCGGGAGGCGTCTGCTCCAGGGCCTGGCGAACGGCCTGGACGATCGCGTCCACCTGCTCCGAAATGGCCTTGCGCACCTCTTCCGAAGTGATAAGGATGGTCTGGGGGATGCCGGTCACGAGGTCGCGCCCGCGGACTTCGATCTGCTTTTCCTCCTCCACAGGATAGGCGGAGGCGATCTGGATCTTGATCTCTTCGGCGGTGGACTCGCCGATGAGCATGTTGTACTTGCGCTTGACATGGCGCAGGATGGCTTCGTCCATCTTGTCCCCGCCGACGCGCACGGACTTGGAATACACGATGCCGGAAAGCGAGATGACCGCGACTTCCGTCGTGCCGCCGCCGATGTCGACCACCATGTTGGCGGTAGGCTCCTGGATGGGAAGGTTGGCGCCTATGGCCGCCGCCATGGGTTCTTCGATGAGGTACACTTCACGCGCGCCGGCGCTGTACGCGGATTCCTTGACGGCGCGCTTCTCCACCTGGGTGATGCCCGTGGGCACGCACACCATGATGCGCGGGCGCACCAGGCGGCGCTGGTTATGCACCTTGGAAATGAAATAGCGCAGCATGGCCTCCGTCACCTCGAAGTCGGCGATCACGCCGTCTTTCATGGGGCGGATGGCACGGATGTTGCCCGGGGCGCGCCCGAGCATGCGCTTGGCTTCGGAACCGACCGCGAGCACCTGGTTGTTGCCGCGGTTGTCTTTTTTGACGGCCACGACCGAAGGCTCGCGCAGCACTATCCCCTTGCCCTTGACATAAACGCACGTGTTGGCAGTGCCAAGGTCGATGGCAAGGTCGCTGGAAAAGATGCCGAGTATGAAATCAAAAATTTTCGCCATAAGGACAGCCCGGATGATTTTTTTAAAAAGAAGGTGAAGACCCTCAAGTATTCATAGAAAGCCCCGGCTGTCAATACGAAACATGCCTCCCTGGCACGGTGGGGAGGGCGGGCCTACCCTGCCCGCAGCAGCTACGGGACTTCCGGATGTTATGGCTTGTGCGGAAAGCAGGTATGCGCTACCATGGGGGAAACCATCGCATCGGAAGGATTTCATGGGCAACGCGCGCATCACGATCACGCCGCTGGGCGGACTTGGCGAAATTGGCATGAACTGCCAGAAATGGAAGACTGACCAGGGCGTCGTCCTCATCGACTGCGGGCTCATGTTCCCCGACGATTCCCTCTGGGGCGTGGACGTGGTCATCCCTTCCCTGGGTTCTGTCTTCGAGGATGAGGAAGACATCCTGGGGATCATCCTGACGCACGGGCATGAAGACCACATCGGCGCCCTGCCCTGGCTCCTCGTGCAGTACAAGAGCCTCAGGGGGCTGCGCATCTTCGGCTCTCCCTTCACCCTGTCCCTCGTGGAGCACAAGCTCGAAGAACACGGGCTGCTCGACCGCGTATCGCTTATCCCTGTGCAGCCCTACGAAAAAGCGGTGCTGGGCGACATGACCTTCCGCTTCATCCCCGTCTGCCACTCCATCCCCCAGTGCTATGCGCTCTGCGCCGAGACCCCGGCGGGCAAGGTCATCCACACGGGCGACTTCAAGCTGGATCCCCATCCGCTGGACGGAGCTTCCTCGGACCCCTGCGGCGATTTTGCGTCCTTCGCCCATGAAGGCGGGGGCGACGGCGTGCGCCTGCTGTTTTCGGATTCCACCAACGTGGACTGCGAAGGGCATTCCCTGCCCGAGAGCCGCGTGCGCGACGACCTGGACGCCATCTTCGCAGAAGTCAGGGGGCGCATCGTCATCGCCCTTTTCTCGAGCCATATCGGCAGGATACGCACAGTGCTGGAACTGGCCGGGAAATACGGGCGCGCCGTCTTCGTCAGCGGCAGGAGCCTTTTGACGAACATCGAAAAGGCAGCGGAGCTGGGGCTGCTCGATCCCCCCTCCAACATTTACAGCGAGCTCACGGGGCTCCCGGACATGGATCCCGCCCGGACCGTCGTGCTGGCCACGGGCACGCAGGGGGAAGCGCTCTCGGCGCTGGCGCGCATCGCCCGCGGCGAGCACCGGCACATCTCCCTGGGAGAGGGGGACACCGTCATCATGTCCTCGCGCGTCATCCCCGGCAACGCCAGGGCCCTGTCACGCGTCCTGGACCAGATCTACCGGCTGGGCGCCAGTGTGTACCGCGGCGACCGCATCGTCCACGCCACGGGGCATGCCTGCCGGGAGGAACTGCAGGCTGTCATCCGCGCCGCGCGTCCGGAATATTTCATCCCTGTCCACGGTGAATACCGCCACCTCGCCCTCCACGCCAGGCTGGCCGGGGAATGCGGCGCCGGAGGCGTGAAGATCATCGAGGATGGACAGCCGGTGACGCTCGACGGAGATGGGCTGCGGCTCGAGCCGCCCATCCCGGCGGAATCCGTCATGGTCGATGGCAAGGGCGTCGGCGATGTGGGGCGGGTGCTGCTCAAGGAGCGCAGGATACTGGGCGGAGAAGGCATGGTGGCCGTGATCCTGGTGATCGCCGAGGAAACGGGCGAGGTGCTGCTCGGACCGGAAATGATCTCGCGCGGCTTTGTCTTCGAGCAGCGTTACAGCCATATCCTGGAAGATTCCAAATGCCTCGTGCTGGACCAGCTGGAAAACATGAAACCAGGGACCGAAGACCGGCTTTCCGAAAACATCCGCTCCGTCCTGCGCCGCTTCTTCCGCGACCTGCTTGGCCGCGACCCCATCGTGCTGCCCATCGTGCTGCGTGTGTAGGTCCTGCTGCGGGAAGCCCGCGGCTTTCCGGGAGGACCGCGCTCCGTTCATGCAGGCGGCGCCTCCATGCCCTTTCCAGCAGATCGCGCCCCCTGCGCAGCACGTTCCTGCCCGGCGTCAGATGAGCTCGTTGAACTCCAGCATGACCTCGTTGCCCATGCGGTCCGCGCCTTCGCCGGACTTTTGCATGCCGTATTCCGACACGGCGTCAAGGATGTCGCCGGAAACCTTGGCCACGGTGCCGTTGTCCGGGTGGGAGTGGAGGATCGCGGCAAGGTTGTCCAAAAGCTGGCGGATGCCTCCCTGTGTCTTGCCGTGGGCGCTGTCGACGTTCCGGGCGAGGCTGGCGGCCAGTTCACCGAGTCCTGCCTGGCGCAGATCGTTCTGGGCTGCCGTGAGCGCGGTCCTGAGGACGGCGGGGAAATTCTCCTTGCGGTTGCCTGCGCTTTCTCCCATGCGCGAGAACACCGTGGCGAGCGACAGGCAGTGCTTGATGGATTCGGACGTGTCGCCCCAGCGGGACTTGCGCGTCTGCATGCCCGGCGCGCGTGACGCCTCCTCTTCTTTCTGTGATATGGTGCTGCGGAAGATGCCGTAGGTCTCGCACTTGAGGTAGAGCCTGCGCTTCTGCCAGTCTCCTCCGGACGGCAGCGCAAAGTAGTGGAAGGTCCTCATACCGCCCATGAGCCCGCCCATGCCTTCGGGGATGTCGAAGCCGCGGGGCATGTTCATGTGCCCGTCCACCTGCCGGTGATGGTAGGAATGACCGTGCGTGGCGGTGCGCATGTAGAGCTCCTTGCTCGAGTCGAGCCAGCGGTAGAGATGCCCGTCGGGATCGGCGACGGAGAAGGCGCCGCGCGTGACGAGCTCGCCCTTCGCCACGGTGCCCGCGTGCATCGCAAGCGTGACGCAGGCGGCATTGCGCGGCGTGGCGGCGTAGCGGTGCCCGTTGCCCATGAAGACGGCCTTGAGTATGGTGCGCCCCCGCTTGATGCGTGCGGCAAGCATGGCCTTGAGCTCATCGGCGTTCCTGGGCCGCTCTGCCGGCGGCGCGTTGGCGACCATGGCTTCGTAGTGCTGCTTCTGGAAGATGAGCCTTTCCCGGCCGACGCGCACTTCCAGCCTTTCAGGGAGGACGAAGGGCGCCGGAGCGGCATTGCCGGCTGCAGGGGCCGAAAGCGGGGAAACATAGTGCTTCGCCTCCTCAAGGCCCGTCCCTCCGCTGGCGCGCGCAGCGGCTTCTCCGGCGTGGGTGGCGCTGGCGACGTTCGGTTCCGACAGCGCATCCAGCTTCAGTTCCGCGCCGACTTTGGCGATAATCACAGAGGCGCAGCCTTCAGCGTCGATATGGTACTGTATGCCCGCCGCCTGGCAAAAGGTCGTGAGCTGGTCCCTGGCCGCACGGGAAAGCGGCTGGTCGCAATGGTAGACGATGTTGTCGCCGTCGACATGCCCGCGCCAGGGGACGCGCGTTTCGGGGATGACGGAAAGGTGCTTGAGCGGCACCTGCCCCTTCGGGCTGACCCATGTGGTGGGCGAGGTGAGCTTTTCCAGGTTTTCTATGGTCTCGATGGCCTTTTGCTGCACGGCCGGCCCCTCGCCGGCAAGATCGTCATACAGGTGGAACTGGTTGCCGGCGGCGTTCAGTACCTTGGCCAGGGAATCGTTGAACTCATCCTCCTTCTTCCTGATGTCGGCATGGATCCTGAGGCGCAGCGCTTTTTCTTCCGGTCCGATGCCCGGCTCTTCAGGGTCGAAAGCGGCGCGGTAGGCATCGAACAGCTCACCTGTCCTGCCGGAATCCTTCAGGGCCCGCAGATCGAGCGCCCCCTGGAACTTGGCGAAGCGCGTGTCGTCGTCGAAGACCGAAAAATTCCTGAAGCGCGGCTTGTCCGAATAGCCATGCGTATCCTTGTAGGAGAAGTTGTCCTCAACGACGAGGTCGCGGCTGTTGCCTTCCAGCGTATGCCCGGGATCGATGGCGAAGAAGGTGCCGGGCTGGCCGTTCTTTCCCTTGATGAATCCCTTGTTCTGACCGCGCGTGCCCACGGCATCGCGGTCGGCCGTGACAAGGAAGAACGCCTTGTACTTGCCCAGCCCCTCCACCTGTTCGCCCTGCGGCGGCACGATCTGCCCGTCTTTGAGATAGCCCCGTTCAATGTCTTTGTAGCCTTCGGCGAATTTCGCCTCCAGCATCAGCTTGGGGTGCCCGTCGGAATACTGCCCGCGCACGATGGTGAGCTCCTGCGAAGGCACGCCGGCGATGCGCGTCAGGTCGTTGGCAAGCGCCTCCGTGACCGCTCCGGCCGATATCTCGTCCGCGGTCTTGGCGGTCTTGAGGCGGTAAACGGGAGAGCGCCCCAGCTTGACGCGCTCGGGCCGCATGAATTTTCCGGCCGAGGCCGCCTTCTCGGCGAAGAGGCGGTCGCTCTCGTTGTAGTCGAGCTTGATGATGTGCCTTTCGGTGAACTGCCTGAAGACGGGAGACCTCCCGTAGGCCGCGTCGCCGGGCTTCACGGCCATGGCGGCGTCGCGGATCTCGGTGAACAATTCCTTCTTGATATTGTCCGGGGGCATGATCTTCCAGTCCTCGGGCCGCGAGAGGCGGAATTTTTCGCAGAACGCTTTGTAGATGGCGCTGTCCGGATCCTTCATCCCCTCTTCGAGCATGAGTTCCGCCACGGCGGCCATGCACGCCGGATGGGCGCGGCCGAAAGCGAGTATCTGGTCACGGTGGCTCATGCCTTCGCATTTTGCGGCGGTAACAGGATACTTCTCCTTAAGTTTTTCCAGGGCTTCATGGCTTTCGGGAGAATCTAGATCGGCCATCATGCTCCGGGTGTCATTGCGCGACCAGTCGCGCTTGCAGATGAAGCCGGGCTCCACGCCGTTCGTCTTGAGTTCGTCCAGCAGCAGGGGGTTCGTCGCCGAGCGGTTGATGGTCATGCCCACGCCAAGGTTCCCATGCCTGACCTGGTCTTCCACCGACGTCGCCGAGTTCGAGTACTTTCCGAAGGTGAGACTCAGGTTGCGCAGTCCGGCGGGCTCGTTGTCCTTCACCGGCTCCTCAATGGTGCCGGGGGAGGCGATGCTCTGCGTGGAGGTGCCGGGCAGGCCG
>CACZQM010000070.1 GCA_902783285.1 uncultured Desulfovibrio sp.
CAGTCCGCGCCTGCGGGCTGCCTTCACATTCTTCAGGAACGCCCCTGTTCAAGGCGTCACCATGGCCCGGCGGCATCCCCTGCAAAACCTGCTCCGCCCCCTGCTCCTTCCCGTTTCAGCACTGTACGGTTGGGGCGGGAAGCTGAAGCGCGCCCTGTACCGACGCGATCCGGGAAGGGCCTGGGCGCCCCGGGCTTTCTGCGTTTCCGTCGGCAACATCTCGTGGGGGGGCACTGGCAAGACGCCGGTCGTGGACTGGCTCCTCTCCTGGTGCGGCTCGAACGGCAAAAAAGCCGCCGTGCTCACCCGCGGATACCGCGCCCACCCTCCCGGGATGCCCTTCATCGTGCGGCCCGGAGGGCTGCCCGGCGAATGCGGTGACGAACCTCTGATGCTGGCCCAGCGACATCCGGACGCACTGGTCGTCGTTGACCCCAGGCGGTCGCGGGCCGGGAGGATGATCGAATCCTCCGCCATGCCCGACATCTTCATCCTCGATGACGGATTCCAACATCTGGCCGTGCGCCGCGACAGGGACCTTGTCCTGCTCGATATCGACGACATCCGGGAAAAGACAGGCAGGGGATGCCCTCCGTCCAACTGGGACATGGTCCTCCCTGCCGGAACCTGGCGCGAACCGGCTTCCGCCCTGCAGGACGCCAGCGCCTTCCTTGTCAAGGCGGACCCGGCAGAATGGCCATCCCTCATCCCGGTCCTGAACGCAAGGCTCAAGGCTTTCCGGCGCCCCGTGTTCGCCTTCCGCATGAAGCCCGAAGGGCTGCGCCCGCTGGCGGGTGCCCCCCCCGTCCCGCCGGAGGGGCTGGCCCGGTACCTCCTCGCCACGGGCATAGGCAAGCCGGAGCAGGTCCTGGACACGGCCCGCGAGTGCCTGGGCAGGATGCCGGAGCAGGTCCTGGACTTCCCCGACCACTATGACTTCCAGAGCGCCAGGGCCGCCATGGAACGCCCCGGGCTGCCGCTGGTATGCACGGGCAAGGACGCTGTCAAGATCGCGCTCCTGCGCCTGTCGGTCCCCTGCTACGCTTTGGACGCCAGGGCCGACTTTTTCGCAGCCCTGCCTCCGGAAGGCGGGGAGGATGCAGGTCTTTCCTTCCCCACGTGGTGGGAGCGCCAGCTCACCATGCGTCCACAAAACGACACCCTTCCGGGAACAGGCATCCATCCTTCATGAAGAAAAACACCGTCCTGGAAGAGCAGGACCTCATCACCCTGCTGGAAAGCGCTGGCCGGCCGCTGCATCTGGACGACATCCTGCGCATGGGACACTATTCCCGCAGGATCAAGCGCGACGTCCTCACCGCCCTGCAGACGCTGGCCGAGGCCGGCTCCGCCCTGCGCATCAGGGGCGGAGGCTGGATCGCCTCTGCCAGCGTCAAGACCTGCCGGGGGCGCTTTGCCGCGCAGCGTTCAGGCGCAGGCTTCGTCACGCCGCAGGGCAATGCACCCGCCGCGGACATATACGTGGCCCCGGAGCATGCCGGCGGCGCATGGAACGGCGACCTGGTGCTGGTCGCCCTCCTGCCGGGCAGGGAGCGCGGCCAAAAGGAAGGGAGGGTGCTCGAAGTGCTGGAAAGGGCGTGCCGCAGGCTGGCCGCACGCGTCCTGCACCGCACGAGGGACCGCCGCTATCTCTGCCGCCCTGCGGATCCGCGCATGATGTTCGACCTCCTTGTCAGCGCCGGCAGCCTGGAACAGGAACCGCGCCCTGGCGACATCCTCGATGTCATCCCGGAGGAAGAGCTGGAAAGCGCGGCTGGGCGCCCCCTCTGGTCAGGCAGCGCCGCCGCTTCCCTCGGCCAGGAAAGCGATGCCGCCGTCCAGGAGAGGCTGACCAAGCTCAACTTTGCCGTCCCCGAAGCCTTCCCCGACAATGTCGTGGATGAAGCAGAAAGGGCAGCCGCCCATGTTTCCCTTGCCGGACTGGAAGATCTGCGCGGGGAGCTCCTCGTGACCATCGACGGGGAGGACGCCAGGGATTTCGACGATGCCGTCTGCGCCGCGAAGGAAGGCGGCGCATGGCGGCTGCTCGTCGCCATCGCCGATGTCTCGCACTTTGTGCGACCCGGGTCAGCCCTCGACCGCGAAGCGCGGGAGAGGGGCAACTCCTTCTATTTCCCCCTCTCCATGGAGCCCATGCTCCCCCACGCGCTGTGCAACGGCGCATGCAGCCTCGTCCCGGGGGAGGAACGCCGCTGCATGGCCGTTGAGATGCGGCTCGATCCCTCCGGCCACTTCGTCTCGTCACGGTTCTGCAACGCCGTGATGCTCTCCAGGGCGCGGCTCACCTACCGGCAGGTCCAGGACGCCATCGATGACCCTGCCGGCGAGGCCGCGCAGGAACTCGAGCGGACAGCGCCTGGCGTGCCCGGCATGCTGCGCGATGCCGCAGAGCTGGCTTCCGTGCTCATCCGGCGCAGATCCGCACGCGGGGGGCTGGACCTGGACCTGCCGGAGGCGGCATTCACTACCGAAGGCAGCGGTGCGGAACGGAAAATTACAGGCGTCCATGAACGCGAGCGGCTGTTCAGCCACAGGCTGATCGAAGCCTTCATGGTGCGGGCCAACGAATGCGTGGCGGAATTCCTCGCCCGCAAGGGCGCTCCGTTCCTTTACAGGGCGCATCCCGATCCGGATCCCGAAAAACTGGAGGGGCTTGCCCGTTCCCTGCGCGCCGTCTTCCCCGGGCTGCACCTGCCCGGCGCGGATGTCCGGGGGGCGGGATGGCTCAGGGACGTCCTGGATGCCAGCGCAGAGGATGAAAGCCGGCAGATCATCGCCGGTCTGGTGTTGCGTTCCCTGATGCAGGCGCGCTACACGACGGAAAAGGAAGGGCACTGCGGCCTTGCGTCGGCCTGCTACTGCCATTTCACATCGCCCATCAGGCGCTATGCCGACCTGGAGAACCACAGGGCCCTGAAGCATGCCCTGGGGCTGGAGCCCTTCGGTCCCGCCCTGCACGAGCTGCAGGAGAGCGCCCTCCAGTGCAACCTGCAGGAACGCGCGGCCGCAGGAGCGGAGAGGGAGGTGGCCCGGCGCATGTCCTGCCTGCTGTTGCAGGACCGCCTCGGCGAAGAATTCGAAGGGCTGATAAGCGGCGTGACATCCTTCGGCTTTTTTGTGCAGATGGATGGCATGCCGGCGGAAGGCATGGTGAAGGTGGAGGACCTTCCGCGCGACTGGTACGATTTCGATGCCGAAGCCTTTTGCCTGCGCGGGATAGGGAGCGGAAGGACCTTCCGCCTCGGGCAGCAGGTCACGGTAAGGCTTGTTGACGTCAACCTCGAACGACTGGAGATCAATGTGGAATACCAAGACAAAAACGATCACGAAGGAACGCAGGACGGCAGGGATCCCGGACAGCGCAGGCCAAAGCGCGGCGGCAAGGACAGGCCCGAAGGCCGGCGCAGCGCCTTTGCCAGGCGGACCGGGAGGGGCAGGACCACCCGGTTCGGGCAGCAGGAAGAGCGCTCTGAGACCGGCGGTGGAGCCTTCTCCCGCAGCGGGGACCGTGAAGAAGGCGGGCGCCGGGGGTACGTACGGCGCGCTGAAGGGCGCCGCAGCTTCTGGAAGGAAGAGCAGGACGGCGGCCGCCGCAAAACAGGGCGCAGGGACGAAGGATCTTTCCGTGAAGGATGCGCGGAGGACGACGGCCGCGGCTCTTTCCATGGCAGGCGGCACGCCGATGACCGCCCTGCCGGGCGCGGCGGGGATAGATACGGCGGACGCGGCACGCGCTTCCACCGCCATGAAGATGAAGCGGGCGGCTTCCCGCCCCGGCGGGAAGGATACGGGCGGGATCGCGGGCGCTTCTCCGATGAGCGCCGCCCCCAGGAGCAGGACCGCAGGGGATCACGGTGGGGGAGCGAGGCCGATGACTTCAGCCCGCGCCGCCGCGACGAAAGCAGGGGCTCTTTCCGCAGCCATGAGGGACATGGTCCGCGCCGCCAGGCCGAAGGCGGATGGGACGGCGGACGCCCCGGAGAAGAACGCCGTTCCCATGGGAGGCGCTCTGGCGGATACCGCAGCGGCGATGTTCCGGAAGACCGCCGCGGACGTTCCGAAGGCTTCCGCCGCCGTGAAGGCCGGGAAGACGGTTTTGATCCGCGCAGCGGCAGGGACGGCAAACGCCCCTTCAATAAGGACGGCAGGCGCAGGGACTTTGACAGGGGCCCCCGGAAAGACGCCCGCCCCGGCGGGACGCCGGAAGAGTTTTTCCGCATGGAGCCGGACGGCGAAAAGAAGCCAGCCTTCCGCTTTGGCAAAAGGAAAAAATGACGGGCCTGGTTTTTCGGCGCAGGGTGAAGGTTGACAGCTGCGCCACATGCGGTTATTCATATCAATTCCGCATTTGAACAGCCTTTTCATGTGCAGCGGCGGACCGCATCCTGCGGGACGCATCGCCTGCCTGCGGACACTTTTGGAGACAGCCATGGCTAGAATCACCGTTGAAGACTGCCAGGAACGCGTGAACAACCGTTTCCTTCTCGTCCAGATGGCCATAAAGCGCGTGCGCCAGTTCCGCGAGGGATACGAGCCCCTCGTGGACTGCAACAACAAGGAAGTCGTCACCGCCCTGCGCGAGATCGCGGCCGGCAAGGTCATACCGGAAGACAAGAGCTTCTATACGCCGATGCCTGAGGGCAGCGCCGCCGCCCTTGACGACTAGTCCGCCATGAGCCAGCTCGATTATTACGAGATCCTCGGCGTTTCCCGCGACGCCAGCGAAGACGAGATCAAGAAGGCCTACCGCAAGCTCGCCCTCAAGTACCATCCCGACCACAATCCGGGCGATGCCGGGGCCGAACAGAAGTTCAAGGAGGCCGCCGAAGCCTACGACGTCCTGCGCAACCCTGAGCGGCGCGCCCATTACGACCGCTTTGGCACGGCCGATCCTTCCGGCATGGGCGGGACGGGCTTCAACAGCGCAGAGGACATCTTTGCCCAGTTCGGCGACATCTTCGGCGATCTTTTCGGCTTTTCCTCCGCCTCCAGGCGCGGCGGTCCCCGCCCGCAGCAAGGCGATGACCTGCGGTACGACCTCGAGATATCCTTCCGCGAAGCGGCTTCCGGCACGACCAAGGACCTCAAGATCCCCAGGCATGCGACATGCCCCGACTGCAACGGCTCAGGCGCAGCGAAGGGCACCTCGCGCGTGACCTGCAAGCGCTGCAACGGTTCAGGGCAGGAGGCGCGCCGCCAGGGCTTCATGTCCTTCATCCAGCCCTGCCAGGCCTGCCGGGGCCAGGGCTTCACCATCCCCAAGCCATGCCCGCGATGCAAGGGGCAGGGCGTGGTGCAGGTGGAGCGTGAACTCTCTGCCCGGATACCCGCCGGCATCTTCGACGGCGCCCGCATGCGCCTGCGCGGCGAAGGCGAGGCCGGCGTGCACGGCGGCCCCCCCGGCGACCTGTACCTGGTCATCCATGTCCAGGAAGACGCGGTCTTCGAACGCGACAAGCAGGACCTGATCTACGCGGCGGAGATCTCCTTCCCGCAGGCGGCCCTGGGCGCGCGCATCACCGTGCCGAGCATCGACGAAGGCGCAGAGCCCCTCTCCCTGGACATCCCCAGGGGCACGCAGAACGGCAAGGTCTTCCAGATCCGGGGCAAGGGCCTCAAATACCTCAACGAAGAACGCCGCGGCAACCTCCTGGTGCATGTCATCGTGAAGACGCCGACCAGGCTCACCCCGCGCCAGGAAGAACTGCTCCGTGAGTTCGAGCAGATATCCTCAGGGGAACGCCCCGCCGGCGAAGCAAAAAAAAAAGAAGAAAGTGAAGGCTTCTTCGACAAAGTGAAAAAGACGCTGGGCATGGAATGACCTGCCCGCCGCTTGATACGGCACGCCCCCTTTTCCGAAAGGGGGCGTTTTTTGTCTGCGCCTCTGACGCAGCCGCAGGGCGCCATGTCATCCCGCGGCGGTAGCGGCGCCTTCCCGCCAGTCCCTGCATACGTCCACCCAGCCCGCGCTGCCGGAGCATCTTTCCAGTTCCCCGATGGAAAGCCCGATGGCGCTGCTGGCGCTGCCGCAGGCCGGGAACACCGTATCGAACCGCTGCAGGGACACGTCAAGGTACACGTCCACGCCGTCGTTGATGCCGAACGGGCAGATCCCGCCCACCGCATGGCCTATGCGCTCCTCCGCCTCCCCGGCCTTGAGCATCCGGGCCTTGCACCCGAAGCGCACACGGAAAAGGGCGTTGTCCACCCGGGCATCCCCGGCGGCCACTATCAGGACGGGACTGCCGCCGGCCCAGAATGACAGCGTCTTGGCTATCCTGGCCGGTTCGCAGCCCAGCGCCTCGGCAGCCAGGGCCACCGTGGCACTGGAGCGGGAAAATTCCATGATCCTGCCCTCCAGGCCCCAGGACCGCAGATGTTGCCTGGCTCTCTCTAAGGACATGTGCCACCTGCCTTTCTTCTTGCCCTGTGCCCTGCGCGCCGGACGATCCTGGCGGCAGGCGCAGGGCCTGGCATAATGTGAAAAAATTAACTGGATATTCATAAGAACAAACGATAGGTTTTGTCCAGCCTCCACGCCCTCGGGCGAAGTCCTTCTTCTTTCTGGAACCGCAATGTCCTTTTCACGCGCCCGCACGTATGCCCTGACCCTGTTTACGCTGGCCGTGTTCTGCCTAGCCGCCTGCCGCGCGGAGGCCGGACCCATCCATGCCCAGTGCGCCATCCTGATGGACGCCACCACGGGACGGATCCTTTTTGAGCAGCGCGCCGATGCGCGCATCCCTCCGGCATCGCTCACCAAGGTCCTCTCCATGTATGTGGCCCTCAATGCCGTGAGCAGCAAAAAAAAGTCCCTGCACAAGAAGTTCAGCGTCAGCCGCGCCGCTGCCGAGACAGGCGGCTCGCGACTGGGGCTGCGGGCCGGTGACAAGGTGACGCTCGACCAGCTGCTCTACGGCATGGCCGTTGCGTCGGGCAACGATGCCACGGTGGCCACCGCCGAATATGTGGCGGGCTCGCAGGCCGCCTTCGTGCAGCGCATGAACGCCCTGGCCAGGAAGATCGGCATGTCGCGCTCACACTTCGTCAACCCGCACGGGCTTCCTGCGAAAGGCCAGATGACCACCGCGCGCGACATGATGAAGCTGGCAAAGTCCTACGAAGCCCGCTACCCTGCGTCGCGCCGCTACCACCTCGCCCCATCCGTCACCTACCGGGGCAGGACGGAACCGAACCACAACCCCCTGAGCAGCTGGTATCCCGGCATCAACGGCCTCAAGACCGGCTGGATCACCGCCGCCGGCTACAACATCATCGCCACGGCGACGCGGCGCGGGCACAAGCTCATCGCCGTCGTGCTGGGGGCGCCCAGCACACGCGTGCGGGCTGACGAGGCAGGGCGCCTGCTCAACGCCGGGTTCGCGGCCATTTCCAGGAAAGGCGGGAACGCGGCAGCCGAACTTGGCCTGTCGGCCAGGCAGGCAGCCGCCCTGAAAAAGTCCCCGACCTACGCCCAGCCCATGAAACCCGCACCCTCAGCCAAAAAGGCGAAGGGCAAAAAATCCCTCCGTGCCGCGCAGAAGCAGCGCCCCAGGGCGGACGTGCGCCCCGGCAAGGCGAAGCCGCAGAGGGCTGAGCCGGGAAAAACCAGAGGCGGGAAGCATGCCGGTGCTGCGGAAAAGAAGGAAGTGAAAAAGCCCGCCGCGCAGGCCCGGGGCAAGGACAGACGCGCGGGAAAGCCGGCTGCAGGAGCCAGCCAGGTCAGGCCAGGCTCCCAGGATCCCCTGCCCGCCTCCAGGCAGGTCCACCCTGCAAAGGCAAGGCAGGCGAAAACGCAAGCGCCGGCCAGGTCCCGGGCAGGGACCGGCACGCCAACGCCCCACGCCCTCCCGCAGCCTCCGGCAAAGCCCCTGCCAAAGCGCTGAGGGCTCCCTAGGGATCAGCCTCCCGGGACCATGCGGGACAGCCTTCCCAACGGTCCATTCCCTATGCCATGAGCATGATCCCGCTCCATGCCGCAGCACAGTCCGGAGCGCCTGCCAGCGCACATACAGCCTGAACTTTCGATGAAACTGCGTTCGCCACTTGCTGTCCTGGCCCTTCTTAGCACGGGTTACGCACTGAGCTTCTTCCAGAGGGTCACCCCCTCTGTGCTGGCGCCTGACCTGATGGAAGCCTTCGGGCTGGACGCGGCATCCTTCAGCCTGATCAGTTCAGCCACCATGCTGGGCTACGCCCTCACGCAGCTGCCTTCGGGGCTGCTCGCGGACCTGATAGGCGGACGCAGGACGCTTGCCGCCTACCAGATGCTGGCAGGGCTGTTCTGCATCCTTTTCACCTTCTGCGGCAGCTTTGCGCCCGCTGTTGCATGCCGTTTCCTGCTCGGGCTCACCCTGGCCAGCAACATCCCCTCCTACAAGCTCCTCGCATCCGCCGTCCCCGCAAATAAATACGCCATGTACTGCTCCGCCCTCACAGGCTGCGGCGTCATCGGCACGCTCATGGCAGCAAGCCCTCTTGTCGCTGCCACGCACCTTGTTGGCTGGCGGGCAGCGCTCTTCGCAGTCGGGGTATTCACCGTCATCCTGGGCGGCGCCATTTTCCTGCTGATTCCGGACTATGACTGCGGTCCCTCAGGCTGCGGAACGACCTTGAGAGAAAACCTTGAGGGCTTGAAGCAGGGCATGGCGCAAGTCGTCCGCATGCGCAACTTCTGGCTCATCTTCGTCTGGTTCATGTTCATGATCGGCAACCTTTTCGTCCTGCTCACGACATGGTGGGGCAGCTATTTGATGCAGGCCAACGGGTTGAGCAAGGATGCTGCCGGGTTGAGCATATCCATCATGTCCCTCCTCCCGCTGCCGTTCATGCTGATCTTCCCATGGCTTTCAGACAACGTTGTCAGGTCCCGAAAGCTTTTCCTGATGGTGTCTGCCGCCGCCCAATCCCTTATCCTGCTGTTCATCTGCCTGCACAGGTCATCGCCCCTGTCCTTCTGGGAG
>CACZQM010000071.1 GCA_902783285.1 uncultured Desulfovibrio sp.
ACATGGGGCTCTCCTGCGGGAACCCGATCGCCATGGCATCCCTCAAGGAAGGCCAGTCCGTGCTCGACCTCGGCAGCGGCGGCGGGTTCGACGTGTTCCAGGCAGGGCAGAGGGTGAAAGCCCGGGGCCGGGTCATCGGCGTCGACATGACGCCGGAAATGATCTCCCTGGCGCGCAAGAACAACGTCATATACCGGCAGAAGACAGGCTACGGCAACGTGGAGTTCCGCCTTGGCGAGATCGAACATCTGCCTGTGCCGGACGCCAGCGTGGACGTGGTGATCTCCAACTGCGTGATCAACCTTTCTCCGGACAAGCCCCAGGTCTGGCGTGAAGTCTTCCGCGTCCTCAGGCCCGGCGGCAAAGCGTTCGTTTCCGACATGGCCCTGTTCATGCCGCTGCCCGCCGGCGTCCGGGAAATGGCCTCGGCGTGGGTGGGCTGCGTGGCTGGGGCTGCCCTTGTGGAGGAGACCAGGGGCTTTCTGGAGGAAGCCGGCTTTTCGGAGGTCGTCCT
Organism: uncultured Desulfovibrio sp.; assembly: GCA_902783285.1. Lineage (GTDB taxonomy): Bacteria > Desulfobacterota > Desulfovibrionia > Desulfovibrionales > Desulfovibrionaceae > Mailhella. Next base: position 515 of record CACZQM010000071.1, read on the forward strand.
TGCCCCCGGCCCAGGCTATGTGCGGCGCATGCAGGACCTGAACGACCCCCTGTACAGGCAGATCGCCGCAGCCCTGCCCGAAGGCAGGGAACTGGCCGACTACATCACCAGCCTTTCGATCGAAGCCGTGAAATGCTGAATTTCTTTCTCATCCCCTGCCATAAGGCGTGCATCAGCGCCATCGGAGGATCATCATGATACGTCTGGACCCGTTGCGCACGCCCTCGGAGGCGGCAGGCGGAGGATGCCTGATCTGCGGGGACAGGCTCGAATACCTCCTCCGCGATGAATGGATGGAGTGCGCGATCTGCCACAAAAAGGAGAAGAGCAAGACACGCTGCGTGAACGGGCATTACGTATGCGATGCCTGCCATGCCGGCGGCGCCGATGCCATCCTGGGATACTGCCTTGCCAGCCGTTCCAAGGATCCTGCCGCCATCCTCGAAGGCATGATGAGCCTTCCCTTCTGCCATATGCACGGGCCGGAACACCATGTCCTCGTGGGTGCGTCGCTCCTGACGGCCTATGCCCATGCGGGGGGCGGGATCGACCTGCGCGACGCGCTCAAGGAGATGCTCAGCCGCGGCGGGCAGATCCCCGGCGGCGCCTGCGGCTTCTGGGGGGCATGCGGCGCGGGGATCAGCACGGGGATCTTTGTTTCCATCGCCACGGGAGCCACGCCGCTGAGCGCCGGATCCTGGGGGCTTTCCAACCGGATGACCGCCAGGGCGCTCGCCGCCATTGGCGCGGTGGGCGGCCCGCGGTGCTGCAAGCGCGATTCCTATCTTGCGGTCCGCGAGGCCGTGGCCTTTGCCGGCGAGCATCTTGGCGTGCGCATGGAGCTTGGAGAGATCGCCTGCAGCCGTTCAGGCCAGAACGGCCAGTGCATAGGCAGGCGCTGCCCGTTTTCGGGGGCGGACCGCACGTGATCCCCCTGTGTGCGCCTGCCCGGCCTCACCGGGCAACGCAGGGGCGCATGCTCACGGCGCGGGGGCAGGCCTCAGCGTAGGTAGCTGCCGAGCCCGACTTCCATGAGCCAGTCGGCGCGTGCCTTGGAAAGCCCTTCGAAGGCGGCATGGCCTGCGCTGTCCTTCCTTTCCAGGTCGCCTCGGGCGGCGATCATCGCCCGGATGAAGTCTGGCGAGGGATTGTGCCGGGCGGCGAGCATCATGGGCGTGAACTCCTCATCTTCCAGTTTCCGGCCGGCAGCGGGTTCCAGGGGCAGCCCCAGGCTGAGCAGGTAGGTCAGGACCTCCGGATTGGGGTTGTTCCTGGCGGCTTCGTGCATGGCGTTGTATCCGGCGTCATCGCAGGCGAAGACGTCCGCTCCGCGGGCGGCGAGGTCCTTGAGCAGGGGCAGGGCGTAGGCATGCTTTGCCGCATACTGGAAGGGCGTGCCTGAGACGCCGTCGGTCCGCCGGACGTTCGCTCCGGCGCGGATCAGCGCCTGGCCGATGGCGGGCAGTTCATTGAACATGCAGGCGACGGAAAGCGCCCCCATGCCGATGGAGGACGTGGATTCGACATCGCTGCCGTTCTTGATGAGGAGGTCGATGACTTCCGGGTGGCGGCTGCGCGCGGCGGCGATGACCAGGGCGTTCTCATCCGGGGTGTCGTCCATCCCGGCATCCTTGTAGAGGTCGGCTCCGGCAGCGATGAGGCGCCGGATGGTCGACGGATCCGCCAGGGCGCATGCCCACAGGAAGGGCGTCATGCCGCCGGGGAGCTTTTCGTTGAGGGACGCGGGGTCGATGTCCTTGGGAAGGTCACCGCAGGCTATCTGCCTCGCCAGGATGAGCCCGGGGCTGGCGTTGGCGCTGCCCGGCTGCATGCCGGTGCGGATCAGCAGCAAAAGGGAGTCGCAGGCATAAAGCGGGGTCGTGCGCAGGAGCGCGTAGTCGATGGGCGTGTGCCCGTGGCTGTCGTGGTAACGGATCGCCTCTTCGCGGTTCGGACCGGCAAAGACCTCCTGCAGGTACGCATCGTCGCCGTTTTCCACGGCTTCGAGGAAACGTGCCTTGTCCAGGGAAGCGGCACCTGCCAGGAAGGGGGAGGACAGGAAGGCGGAAAGCGCTAAGGCGGCGAGTTTTTTCATGCGGTGTTCCTTGAAGCGGCAAAAGGTTCGCAGGGCAATGGATCCTGGCGGGGACCTGCGGGGGTGGGATCAAAAATCATCTGTTAAACAGATAGGACGGCGGGCCATTGCCCCTGTGCCTGGCAGAAAACAGGTCCGCCGGCGCCAGCGCAGAGGGACCGTCCACCGGCCTATGCTACTTAGTTATGGGGATGAACGCAAGCGGCATCTGCCAAAGGCGGCGCCGCAACGTGTCCCGGGGGCGCTCCCGGACCGGTCCGCCGCGCCTCAGCCGGCGCCCAGGGAGGCAGCAGGCCATGCCCCTTGCCGTGCCCGCCTTCCTGGGCATATCATGCTGTGCACAGGGGCAGCAAAGCCATGCCGCATCATCGTGCCGACCCGGGGCTTCATCCGGGCGGCAAGGGGCGGCATGGCGGAGGCCCGGGGAGGGCGGATGGTCGTCAGCAGCGGGTACAGGAAAAACGGATTCGACGCCTATGGCGGAAAGGTCCTGAGAAAGGAAGACATGGCCTACTGGATGGATCATCCGCAGCGGACGGATCCGGATGGCGTGGAGCTCGGGCTGGACGGGGAGGTCGAGGAGGTCGAGCCTGATTTTTTCGAGCTGCTCCCGACGATACGCGCGGTGTGGATGGAGAATCCCGCATGCCGGATCCGCATGACCGGAAGGACGGCCAGGCTGTTCCAGGACAACAGGGTCCTTTTGCGCGGCGTGTATGACTCGTCGGCAGAAAGGCTGGCGCGCGGATGCCGCCTCCGCTTCCTCCATCTGGACGTGCAGCTCGCTTCCGCCGGCGATTACTATGGGCGGGGGAACGATGTCATCACCCTGCGCTTCCATGAGGACGGGAGCGCGTACCTGCACCAGGACTGCCGCTGCCAGGGCATCTCCGCCGGGAGCGTTGGCGGGGGAGAGACGAGCTTTGACCTTCCCGGGGACTTTTACCGGGCCATGGCCCCGGAAGAGATCGCCGCCATGTGCTGGGGAAGCTGCCGCGGGGAGATCCTCGGCAACGGCAGGCTTGCCGCGTTCATGGAAAAGGCAAGGGCGAAGGGTGGCGTGCTCCTCGACTTTACAGAGGGCTCAAGGAAGGCGGTCCTGCCTTGAAGGGATGGCCGTGGCCGGCATGGAAGTCCAGGCCGGGCCCGGTGAGGGGGAAAGATGGATATCACGCAAGCCTTTTATGACGGCCTGGCGGCCCACTATGACAAGCTGTTCCTGGACTGGCAGGCCACGACGCAGGAGCAGGCTGCGATCCTGCAGGGGATCTTCCGGGAAAGCGGCTTCGGTCCGGAAGCGCGCATCCTCGACTGCGCCTGCGGCATCGGGACCCAGGCGCTCGGGCTGGCACGGTGCGGATACGCCGTGACGGCTTCGGACTTCAGTGCCGGCGCGCTGGCCGAAGCGCGGGAACGGGCCCGCGAGAACGGAGTGCAGATCCGCTTTGAACGCGCCGACTTCCGTGCCCTGGAGGAGGTGTTCACGGAACAGTTCGATATCGTGCTGGCCATGGATAATGCCCTGCCGCACATGCTGACGGCGGAAGATTTGGAAAAAGCCGTCCGGAGCATCACCGGCCGGGTCAGGCAGGGCGGCATCTTCGTGGCCAGCATCCGGGATTACGACAGCCTCCTGGCGGCAAGGCCGCCGTACTCGCCCCCTTATATCCACAAGACAGTCAAGGGGCAGAGGGTCTCGTTCCAGACCTGGGACTGGAAGGATGAGCATTACCGGCTGACCCAGTACATCATCGATGACGAGGGCGACCTTGATGTCCGCAAGTTTGAATGCGAATACAGGGCCGTCCGCAGGGCCGAGCTGACGGAGCTGCTCCTTGCCGGCGGCTGCAGCGGCGTGGCCTGGAAGTCGCCTGAGGAGGCAGGCTTCTACCAGCCTGTCGTCGTCGCACGCAAATGACAGGTCCCGCCTTGCCCGGCCACGCAGCGCCGCCTTCCCGGACGATGCCTCCCGGCCCCTGGACATTGCCCTGGCAAGATCCCTGCGCCGGCTTGGCTGCCTTGGAAACGGCGTTCTGTGCCGCCTGCTCCTGCGCGCCGGCAGGCGAGGCTGCGTTCCGGTGAACTGGAGCATAGCCCCATGCTCAACGTTGGGATCTATTGCCGGGCCAGTGCCCGGATGATCGTGTCCATGGCCAGCTCTGCTTCCGGGATGGGGAACAGCGGATAAACATGGACCATCCCTTCCCCGACGATCAGTTCATTGGAAGGGTCATCATCGAGCAGGCTGAAGAACTTTGTGATATCGGGATAGAGGATCTCACGGGTCCCCGTGAACACCGTCACATGGCGTATGCCTTCCAGGTCCCCGAAGATCGGGCTGACATGCCAGTCGTGCATGTCGAGGCCGCCTGTCCAGTACCGTGCGCAAAGGCGGAGCGGCTGGACCGACAGGAACGGGTCAACGGGGGCGTATCCCCCGATCTGTTCATTGTCCAGGGAGATATCGACCCAGGGAGACAGCAGGACCAGTCCGTCGGGCATGCGGATCCCCTCGGCCTTGAACTGCTCCGCCAGGGCGAGGGCAAGCCCGCCGCCCGCAGAGTCCCCCATCAGGATGATCCGTTGGCCGGGATGGGCCTCGCAGTATTCCTTATACAGGGGGAGGACAAGATCGAACGCTTCACGGTAGGTCGCAAACGGTACGAGCCGGTATGCCGGCGTGACCACCTGCACATCCGCTTTCTTGATGAGGGTCTCCAGGAACTTCCAGTGAGACCGGGTAAGATCCATGAAATAGGCGCCGCCATGAAGGTAGAACACCGTTGTCCCTGACCGGCTGCCCTCATTTGCGTAAAAAACACGCCCGTCCGGCCGGTCCTCGAACCGTGTTTCCGGAGCCTTGGGCGGTGGCGCCGGCTTTTCGCCCTTGCGCAGGGCTTCCCTGACCATATGCTCGAAGCGTTCCTCCGTTGACAAGGAAAACATCTTCAACAGACGGGACATGACGTTTGCGTTGATCGTCTTGCTCATGGGAGAAGCTCACTCTCACGCCGGGATGAAGTGCCTCACGGAAGGCAGGAGGGCAGGCGTTCCCCCATCGCCCGGCAGATGCTGCCGGGAAGGGCGCCGCCCCTGTCCATGCCAAGCGGCCACGGCTTTCCCTGGGGCATCCGCACCGCCAGGAAGCAAAGGGATCGTTCCCCTGTGTCGCCTTTGCCTGCATGTGCCGCCCGCGCTCCCACGCCGGCGCAGGGGGTCTGCCTGACGGGCGTTTCCATCAGGCGCCGCGGCTGCCGGTTCATAGGGGGAGGGCGCGTGCCGTTGCCCGCAGAGGCAGCAGGCTTGAGGATACCAGGGGCCTGCGCCGGGGCTCAACGCATTCTCCTCCGACCGTGATCTTTGCGATATTCTTCACAGGCAGGCGGGGCACATCTGCGCCCCTTGAAAGCGCCTGCACAAAACGGCATCCGGCGTCCCTGATGTCCAGGCGCATGGCTTGCAAAACAGCGGATGCTGTGGCAGTTGTCAACGCATGGACAGGTCCTGACGCAACGGGGCCCGGAAGAGGAAAGCGGCATCACGCCAGACCGCGCGCGGTACGCTGCCGGAATGATGGCCGGCCTCATGGAGCAGCAGGCCATGGACGGCGGCAGGGGCGGGATGCGCGGGCACGGCGCCTGCAAGGGAGCAGTCCCCACGCGGGCGGAAGTGCCGATGTAAAGCCATGCGCACGCCGATCTTCAAGCGGGATGGATCAGATGGGGATGGTGAACGGGAAATCAAGATCGAGGGCGGCAGCGTGGCCCATGCAAAGGCTGGTTTCCATCCTTGCGCTGCTTCTCCTTGCATGGGGTGCATACCAGCTCCAAGCCTGCGTGGGAGGCGTCCTGCCTGGCAGTCCTCAGCAGGCAGGAACGGCTGCCTCCGGCGGCATGCTGACGCCAAGCCAGGCCACAGAGCTTTTGCAGCGCCATCCAGACGGATCGCTGGCCATACTGGATGTGCGCACGCCGGCGGAGTTTGAAGCAGGGCATGCCCGCAATGCTGTCAATATCCCCGTGCAGGAACTGGCCAGGCATGTGGATGAGGTCCCCAACGGACCCTTGCTCATCATCTGCCGTTCCGGTGTGCGCGCCCAAAAGGCCTATGGAATGCTTGTTTCTTCCGGCCGCCCTGCTCAAGGGCTCTGGTATCTCAAAGGCTTTACGCAGTATGATGACGGGATCCCCAGCTTCCATGCGGGCGCGCAATAAGATCCTGCCTGGCATGGGAGCGAGAGCAGCTTCGTGCGGACACTCCCTTTCCACGAACGGATCCCCCTTTCCCGGATAGCCCTTAACCGCCTGTTCCGTCCGCATCCCTCTTCTCACGCCGCACTGTGGCGGCATGGCCTGCTGATCTTCAAAACAAGTCGCTGTGGCTGCCTGTGCGCAGCAGATCCAATATCAGCAGGTCGTCATCGTATTGGTAGATAAGCAGCCAGTCAGGCTGGATGTGGCATTCCCTGACGCCAAGATAATTCCTTGAATTCGTCAGCGGATGATCGCGGAATTGAGGAGGGAGCACTTCGTCGTTCGCCAGCATGACTATCACGTTTTGCAGAAGCGTAAGGTCCTGCCCACGCTTCACGGCACGCTTAATGTCTTTTTTGAACTGGGCATGGTAGGCGATCCTACGCATCCAAGTCCTCCATCATCGCGCCTACGCTGTCAAAAGGACCGCTGAGGTTCCTGCCACACTTCACATCTTCCAGTACGGAATAGGTCAGGGGGCTGGGCTCCGGGTTCCGCACGTCAAAGGGAAATCCATTATAGCGGATAGCCTGGCGCAGGAACACATTGATGGCAGTGGTCATATCCATGCCCAGATCGGCAAACACCTTTTGCGCCTGAGCCTTGATCTCCGGGTCTGTGCGTATGGTCATGGTCGCTGCCATGGGAGAACTCCTTGATAGTAAGATAGCTGACATATGGCTAATGTATGTCTATATGCAAGCTAATGCAAGCTAAAATCATAGAACATCGCTGTGTTTGCGAAAAATCACAGCGGACGCGCCCCCAAAAAGGCACAGCACCTTTCCTGCCCCAAAGATCGGGCTGCGTGCATGGCGCTCCCGGTCCATGCCCGGGGCAGGGGGGGCTGCCGTCCAGCCCGCTCAGCAGGGTCCGAGCCGGGAGCCCCCGCCTATCCCGGCATGCCTCCTGGCCGTGAAAAATCCCGGCGAATTTTTTAGTGGCATTTTTTTGCATTTGGGTAGATTATGCCCTTGGCCCGTAGTTCATGCAACCATTCATCTGCGCGGGAGACCTTGTGATCGACAAGCAGTACTTGCAGTGCCACTTTTTTTCTCAGGCGGAAGATATCGTTAAGGAAAAAAAGGAAAAAACGGAAAAAAAGAAGGAGCCTGTGCGCCGGACCTACAAGATCAGCGAGGCAGCCCGCAGCCTCAAGGTCCCCACGAGCACCCTCCGCTACTGGGAGACCGTTTTCCCCGAGCAGCTCCATCCGGTGCGCTCCCGCGGCGGGCAGAGGTCGTACACGGAAGAGGACATGGCGGCGCTCAGGCGCATCCATGATCTTCTGCATACGCACCGCATGACCATCGAAGGGGCGCTCAAGGTGCTGAAGGGCGGCCAGCCCGCGGCGGACGCCATGCTGGCCGGGGAAGGGCAGGAGACAGTGCCGGAAGGGCATGACGGCGCCCTGCTCGCGGGCATCCTGCAGGAACTGAAAGCGATCCGGGATGTGCTTGCCCCGCGCCCGGAAGGGGAGGCCCGGACATGATCCTTTCGCCGTCTCTGCTTTCCGCAGACTGCGGGAGGCTGGCTGAGACGCTTGCCGAACTCCGTTCCGCGGGCGTCGAATGGGTGCACTGGGACGTGATGGACGGGCACTTCGTGCCCAACATGACCTTTGGGCAGCATGTGATCAAGGGGCTGCGCAAGGCCTCCGACCTGTTTTTTGACGTGCACCTGATGATCGAGGAGCCCGAGCGCTACCTGGCCGACTTCCAGGCCGCCGGAGCGCAGATGCTCGTCGTCCATGCCGAAGCGACCCGGCACCTGCAGCGCACCCTGGCCGAGATCCGCCGCCTGGGCATGCAGGCCGGCGTCGCCCTCAATCCGGCCACGCCGCTGAGCGCCCTGGAATACGTGCTCGACGATGTGGACATGGTGCTTTTGATGAGCGTGAACCCGGGCTTTGGCGGACAAACGTTTTTGCCTTCCACCTACGCCAAGCTGCGCCGGCTGCGCGCCATGCTGGATGCAGCCGGGCGGAGCGGCTGCCTGGTGCAGGTGGATGGCGGTGTCGATGTGGAGAACACCCCCGCCCTTGTGGCGGCGGGCGCAAGCGTGCTGGTTTCCGGCTCTGCGTTCTTCAAAAAGCCCCCTTACGCCGAGAGGCTGCGCGCGTTCACTAAAGCCGCCGCCTCCGCAGGCCGGGGGGATGCCGGGGCGCAGGGCGTACTCATTGCCTGAAAAATCCTAAGGAGTTGCTGTTATGAAAGCATTGACCATGAATGATGTTGACATGAAGGGCAAGCGCGTCGTCATGCGCGTAGACGTGAACGTGCCCATCAAGGATGGCGTGGTGAAGAGCGACAAGCGCATCCGCGCGGTGCTGCCCACCATCCGCAAGGCCCTGGACGCCGGCGCCGGCGTCATCCTTCTGGCGCATCTCGGCCGTCCGACCGAGGGCGTTTTTGAAGAGCAGTTCTCCCTGCGCCCCGTGGCCGAACACATGTCCGGACTGCTGGGCATGCCCGTGGCCTTCTGCGCCGATCCGCTGAACGGCGTGGACTGCCAGCCCGGGCAGGTCGTCCTGTGCGAGAACGTGCGCTTCTTCAAGGGCGAGAAGAAGAACAGCGAAGAGCTGGCCGCCAAATACGCCGCCATGGGCGACGTGTACGTGATGGACGCCTTTGGCGCGGCGCACCGCGCCCAGGCCTCCACGGAAGGCGCGCTGCGCAAGGCCGCCAAGGCCGTGGCCGGCCCGCTGATGTTCGCCGAGATGGAAGCCGCCACGCGCCTGCTTGACCAGCCGAAGCGCCCGCTCTACGCCATCATCGGCGGGTCCAAGGTGTCCACCAAGCTCACCGTGCTGGAAAACCTGCTCAAGCAGGTGGACGGGCTCATCGTGGGCGGCGGCATCGCCAACACCTTCCTTGAGGCGGCCGGTTGCAGCATGGGCGCCTCCCTGGTGGAGAAGGACCTCATCCCCGAAGCCAAGCGCCTCATCGAGATGGCGAAGGAACGCGGCGTGCTGCTCCCCCTGCCGACCGATGTCGTGGTGGCTCCCGCCCTCGACAGGGGCGCCGAAGCCGTGACCAAGCCCGTGTCCGCGCTTGCTGCCGATGACAGCGCCTTCGACATCGGACCTGCCACGGTGGCCGAATACGCGAAGATCCTGGCCAACGCCCAGACCATCGTCTGGAACGGCCCCGTGGGCGCCTTTGAGACCGCGCCCTTCGACAAGGGCAGCAAGGCCATCGCCGAGCTGCTCGCCCAGAGCCAGGCCTACACGCTGGTCTGCGGCGGCGACACCGTGGCGGCTGTGGAAGCCTTCGGGCTCGCGCCGAAGATGGGCTACCTCTCCACGGGCGGCGGCGCCTTCCTGGAAGTGCTGGAAGGCAAGACCCTGCCCGCCGTGGCAGCCCTTGCCGACGCCGCGAAGTAAGCGGCCCGCACAGACGTGAACGCATGAGGCGCCCTTCTCCGGAAGGGCGCCTTTGCGTCGGGCCCATTGCATGATGGGCCGGGAGGAAGGGTCAGCGGCGGCGCAGGCTGCGCCCGGCCAGGTGTCCGCTGGCGAGCGCCCAGTGGATGTTGTAGCCGCCGATGAGGCCGGCCGCATCGACGACCTCCCCGCAAAAGAACAGCCCCGGGACGGAGCGGCTCTCGAGGTGCGGGGTGAGGGATGAGAGCAGGACGCCGCCGGCCGCGGCCTCGGCAGAGGAGAAGCCCTCGACGCCTTCCGGGCAGGCGGTGAAGCGGTGGACGGCATCGGCCAGGGCCTGCCGCGCCTTCCTGCCGGTCTCTGCGCACTTGCGCTCCCAGATGCCGGCGGGGCAGAGGCGTTCGGCAAGGCGCGCCGGCAGGCGGCGCATGAGCAGGTTCTTGACCAGCAGCCTGCCGCTGTCCGGGGCGTCCAAAAGTTCCTGCAGGTCCAGTTCGGGCAGAAAGTCGATGGAAAGGGCGTCGCCTCCCTGCCACCAGCAGGAAGCGGCCAGGGCGGCCGGCCCGCTCAACCCCCGGTGCGTGAAGAGCAGGGGGCGGATGCCCACGGGGTCGGGTGAGTACGGCCTGCCGGCGCGCACAAGGGCAAGGCGCACATTGAGGCTGATGCCGGAAAGCCCGTCCAGCGCCCAGCCGGAGGGCATGGCAAAGGGCGTGAGCACGGGGCGGAAAGGCACGGTCTCGCAGCCCCAGGCGGAGGCCAGCCTGAGCAGGCGGCCGGAAGCGCCGCATTGCGGGCAGGCGGGAGAGCCCGTGGCCAGGACGAGCTGGCGGGCACGCAGGCTCCTGCCGCCGATGCGGAAGCTGAAGCCTTCCGGGGCGCCGTCTCCCGGCGTGCCGCGCCTGAAGCCGGCGGCGGTCCCGCCCAGGAAGAAGCGCACGCCGGCATCCCGGCAGAGCGCCGCCAGGCGGCTGGCAAAGACATGGGCCGGGCGCAGGCCGAAGATCCTGCCCAGGTCGCGTTCCTCAAAGGGGAGGCCGAGCTGCGCGAGCAGCTCCAGGACGCGCTCGCAGCCGAAGTCCCTGCAGAGGCCGCCGGCAAAGGCGGCGGCGCTGCCCACGTAAAAGCGTTCGTCAAGGATGCGGTTGGTGAAGTTGCCCATGCCTCCGCCGGCAAGGGAGAGTTTGGCGCCCGGTGCGCTGTGGGCATCGGCCACCGCGACGGAAAGCCCGCGCCGCGCCGCGGCCAGGGCGCACATCATGCCCGCGGGCCCGGCGCCGATGACGGCGGCGTCGAAGATCCTCTCGCTTTCCATGGGGGCGCGGCGTTCCTGCATGGCCGCCTCAGCCGCGCAGGGCGCTGACCAGCGCGACGGCCTTGATGCCTTTGCCTTCCCCCGTGAAGCCCAGGTGCTCTTCCGTGGTGGCCTTGAAGCCCACATGGTCCGGCGCAAGCGCAAGGAGGCGCGCCACGTTCTCCTGTATCTGCGCCGCCTGGGGCGCGAGCTTCGGCTTCTGCGCTATGACCGTGAGGTCGGCATGGACGATGCGGACCCCGGCCCCGCCGGCGAGGTCCAGCACGTGCGCGAGCATGGCTGGCGAGGGGAAGCCGTCGAACTGAGGGTCGTTGTCGGGGAACAGGCGGCCGATGTCTCCGCCGCCGAAGCAGCCGAGGATGGCGTCCATGAGCGCGTGCAGGAGCACGTCGCCGTCGGAGTGGGCGAAGACCGTGCAGCCCCCGTTGATGGGGACGCCGCCCAGGCGCAGCGGGCGGCTGCCGCCCAGGGCGTGGACATCGTATCCGTAGCCGCAGCAGGGCAGGGGATGGGCGCGGGGCAGCAGCAGGTCCAGATCGGCCGGGCGGGTGATCTTGGTGTTGCCTTCCTCGCCCGGGGCCACGAGGACGCGCATGCCGCAGCGTTCCAGCAGGGAGGCGTCGTCGGTGCATCCCCAGCCCCCGGCTGCGGCGCGCGCATGCGCTTCTTCCAGCGCCGCGCGCAGGAAGGCCTGCGGCGTCTGCACGGCGCGCAGGGAGGCGCGCTCAGGCGTCTCGAGGCACGCGCCGTCTCCGTCCACGCGCTTGATGGTGTCGATGACAGGGAGCCCGGGGATGACGCCGGATGCGCCGTTCCCGCGTTCTTCTTCAAGGCGCAGGAGCAGGCGCGTGGCCAGGGCGGCGCTGGCAAAGGGGCGTGCGCTGTCGTGCACGAGGACAAGGGAGCAGGAGGGCGGGAGGGCGCGCAGTCCGGCGGCCACGGAATCCTGGCGGCGCAGGCCGCCTGCGGCGGTCAGCACGGGCACGCCGGGATCGGCGGCGGCGGTAAGGCGCGCCAGCTCGCGGGCTGAATCTTCCATGCGGCCGGGCGGGAACACGACGGCGATCCCGTGCACCAGGGGGGATGCCGCCATGGACTGCACCGCGCTCCACCAGAGGGGGGCGCCGCGGTAACGCAGAAACTGCTTGGATTCCCCGCCTGTTGCGGAACAAAGGCGCGTGCCCTGGCCGGCGGCGAGCACGATGGCCCAGCATTCCTGTTTCATGCCATGCCTCTTAATGGAACAGGGGGAGGGAAAGATCCCTCCCCCGTAAAAGGGGAGCCGGGCTGTAAGCCGGGTTCTGTTCCGCCCGGGGGCGGCGGCTGTCATTCCTCTAGGAGCGCGGTCGCCCGCGCCCTCAAGCAACCTACCCGGAAACCATGGGCCGGGCCGGCCGGTTTCCCTATTTGGTCTTGCTTCGGATGGGGCTTGCCTGGCCCGCCATGTCGCCATGGCGGCCGGTGAGCTCTTACCTCGCCGTTTCACCCTTGCCCCTGCCGCAGCAGGGGCGGTCTGCTTTCTGTTGCGCTTTCCAGCGGTCGCCCGCTCTGGCCGTTAGCCAGCATCCTGCCCTGCGAAGCCCGGACTTTCCTCCCCGCGCCAAGGCGCGCGGCGACAGCCCGCCCGACTCCAAAGTCCTGCTAGTTTTCCTGTTCCTGCTCCGGTGCTGCGGTATCGGCCTGGCCTTCTTCGGCAACGCTGGGGCTCCAGAAGATCATGCGCTGGCAGCTCGGGCAGCTGAGTATGCTCGTCCCGCGCTGCAGCTCGATGAAATGCTGGGGCGGGAGCATCATGTGGCATCCGGAGCACACGCCGTTGTCCACGGGCACGATGACCGGGTGGCGGAGGCGGTTGCGGATGAACTCGTAGCGCTTGAGGATGGGGGGCTCGATGGCGCTGCCCACGCTTGTGCGCTTGGCAGAGAGTTCTTCGAGCGCGGCCCTGCATCCGGCAAGGCGTTCCTCGAGCCCGCTCTGCTGGGTCTCCAGCGCGCTGCGGGCGGCTTCCCATTCCTGTTCCTGCGCGGCAAGGTTTTCTTCCTGCTTGGTGAGCTCGTCGCGCAGGGCCGCAAGCTCATCCTGGCGCGTGGTGTTCTGGCGCTTCATGATCTCGATCTCGCGCATCACGGCCTGGTATTCATGGTCGTTCTGCACCTGCATGAGCTTGTTGCGGCTGTTGGAGAGCCTGGCCTCTTCGTCCTTGATGTCGTAGTTCAGGCGGCGCTGCTGGTCCTGGAGGTGCTTGATCTTGTCCTTGATCCATTCGCGCTGGGAATCCAGGGCGGCGAATCCCTTTTCGAGCTTCTGGACTTCGGCGGGGGCGGATTCGATCTGGCACTGGATGTCATGGATCTCGTCATCCACGCCCTGCAGGGCGCGGAGATGGCTGATCTGGTCGGTGTAGAGGCTCACGAAAGTACCTCCTGTACTTTATAAAAAGAGGTGGCGGGCATAAAGGGATCGGCGCCCGGCAGGAAAAGGACCTTGGCCCCCTTCAGCTGCTTTTGCAGCAGGAGGGAGAAGCGCCGCATCATTTCTTCTTCAAGGGAAAAATGGCCCGCATCCAGCAGGGCCATGGGGCAGTGGTCGGAACCGCGCTTGGTGTTGCGCGAAAGCAGGGCGAGCGCGTCATGGTATTTCACGTCGCCGGTGATGTAGATGTCGGCTCCCAGGGCGGCGGCTTCGCCGGCAAGGCTGGCGCCGGATCCGGTGCAGACGGCCACGCGCGCGATCATGGGCGGCGGGTCCCCGATGAGACGGGCCTGGGAGTGCATGACCCCTGCGGGAAGGATGCGCCCGAGGGCGCGGAAGAACACGGTCGCAGGCATGGGGGAGGGCAGGTCGCCCACGCAGCCGAAGCCGCCGTCGACGGATCCTTCCCCATCGTCGAAGGCCCCTGTCTTTTCCAGCAGGCAGCGCCCGGTGAGCCCCAGTTCGTCGGGCAGCCATGCGGCGGGCCCGCGGGGATTGGCGTCCAGCGTGGTGTGGCAGGAATAGAGCGGCATGTCGTGCGCGTAGAGGAGGCGCAGGACGTCGGTATAGTCGTTGAGGGCGCCCGTCCACTGGGCGCGCAGGGCAAGGGGATGGTGCGTGAGGACCATGTCCGCCCCGGCGGCCGCCGCCGCGGCGATCTGCGCGGGGGTGGGATCGAGGCATACCGCAAGGCATGTGACTTCCTCCCTGGGCGATGCGACCTGCAAACCGGAATGGTCCCAATCCGCCATGAGCGGAAGGGGAGCGGTCTGTTCGATGATGTCTATGACAGCGCGTTGCCGCATGATGCACCTGTGCCCGTTGCCTTGCTGAAACAAATTGGATAGCCTAAAAGTTTTGCACCGTCAAGAAAATGAACTTTGGCTGGACCAGTGCGGAGAAAAGAAAAGGGCGGTCCCGGACCGCCCGTCCCGGGGGGCATGCCCCCCGCCCAAAAATGGTGGCTGCTCCGCCCGCCAGGGCGGCTAGTCGCTGTTCAGGATGTCTTTGAGATCCTGCCCGCACTTGAAGAAGGGGGTGCGCTTGGGCTTGACGCTCACGGATTCGCCGGTCTTGGGGTTGCGGCCGGTGTACGCCTTGTATTCACGCATCTCGAAGCTGCCAAAGCCGCGTATCTCGATCCTGCCGCCTTCCAGCAGCTGCTGCTTCATCAGGTCGATCGTCGTTTCGACGACGCTGCGCGCCAACTCGGGGGAAATGCCGCTGCGCTCGGAAAGCGCAAGGATGAGTTCGGATTTGTTCATGGGGGTACCGACTTATTAAAGTTGATGTCCGTCTGTTAACTTTGCCACAGCGGAAACAAATATGCAACAAGAAATATCAGGGATTTGCGAAGGAACACGCCATGGGAGCGGCCCGCGGTGGCACGGTGCGCCGCCGGAGGGATCTCAGCGGGCGGGCGCGGGGGCCGGTTTCCTGACCATCCCCGTGTCCAGCGCACGGTACAGGTAGCGGGCGGCGATG
>CACZQM010000072.1 GCA_902783285.1 uncultured Desulfovibrio sp.
GGACAGGAGCAAAGACGGCGCCGGGACTGCCGTCCCGGCGCCGTCCAGGCCCTGCGGGGCCTGCCGAAAATGTCTTGGGATAAGGGTGCTGAACAGGGAAGACGGCCTGGCGCGGGAAAAGCCCTTGCGCCAGGGAAGGAGAGGAGGCCGGCAGGAGGCGGGGGCGCTAGCGGGAGGACTTGCCCTGGCCTTTTGCCTTGCCGGAGGGCGCGGAGCCCTGTGGTGCGGGCGGCGGCGCGTAGAGTTCAGAGAGGGAGCTCCTGAGCGCCTCTTCGCTCATGCCGAGCACTTCGGCGATCTCGCCCGCCACGAGGGCCATGGCCTGATCCTTGAGCCGGCGCTCGCCGAAGGAAAGCTCCTTGCTGCGCCCTATGACGAGCAGCTCGTGCAGCACCCCGGCCACGACGTTGAGGTCGGGGCTCTTCATCTTGTCCGTGTATTCCCTGAAGCGGCGGTTCCAGTTCTGGCCGACGTAGACGGCCTTCTCCGTGCCGTTGCGCAGAGCGTCCAGAATGCTTGCGGCCGTGTCCTTTGTGACCAGGCGGCGCAGTCCGACGTTCTGGGCGTTCTTGACCGGAACGATGAGGGTGATGTTGCTGTGCTGGATGCGCACGCTGTAGAAGTCGCAGTGCGTGCCTCCCATGAGCTTGCTGTCGATGCCGTAGATCTTGCCCACGCCCTGGGCCGGATAGACGACGAGGTCGTCCACGCTGTACATGGCTTTGCCCCTTTGCCTGGCAGAGGCGGTTGCACAATCCTTTGCTTGCTGGTTAGCACGGCGGGTGCGGGAGGAGGGCCGCTTCCGAAAGGCCGGAAGCAGGATGCCGTCCGTTCCCTGGCCGCATGCGGAAAACGCCGTCCGGAGGGGGACGGCCGCCTCAGGCAGGACAGGCGCGGCGGCGGAAGCCGGTTCTGAAGAGTGGAGGGAAGAGGGGGGGGAGGGGAAATGCCGGCGCCCCGGCGGATCTGTCCTGCACAGAAACTAACAATAGCCTAGAGCTATGTTATGCCGCCGTCTCCGGAAAGTCTAGGGCTTAGTGCCAAAAAACGCAGGGTTCCATCCGGAGGGCGGGCCGGCCCTGCCTTCAGTCATCCGATTTGCAGGAATCAGTCAAGCTCCAGGGTTTCGAGGTCGTCGGGCACGAAGATGCCTCCGCCGAAGACGCTCCTGCCTTCGGCCCGGTAGCGCTCCCTGCGCCGGGCAAGGTCGCTGTCTTCGGTGTGGTAGAGCACGACGTTCTCCGCCTGCATGCGCCGGGCGTTGCGGCAGGCGTCTCTGGCCGTGGAGTGCCGCTTTTCGTAGGGCCTGAAGCGCTCCGCCTCCGAGGCGAGGCAGAAGGCCTCGTGCAGGAGCCAGTGCGCCCCTCTGGCGTAGGGCTCTCCCGCCGGGTGCAGAGGCTCGTCGCCAAGGCAGGCGAGGCGTCTTCCCCCCTTGAGATCCATGGCGAAGCCGAACTGCCGGTCCTGATCGGATCCTATGTCGAAGAAGACGGTCCGCCTGCCGAGCACCGTGCGCTCCTCGCCGTCCTGAAGGGCATGGATGCGCACGCGCGTGCCGACGAGGGCGGCCTCTTCGGCGCGGATGAGCTCCCTGAGGAGCCGCTCCAGCAGCTCGGCCAGCCCGGCGTGGGCCAGAATCTCGAGCTCCTGCCGGCGCCTGCCGCAGGTCATTTCCTGCATGGCGGCCCTCACCGCCCAGACGGCGCCGAACAGGTGGTCGATGTGCCTGTGGGTGCAGAAGAGGACGTCCACGTCGCGCCAGGCAAGGCCGGCCCGCCTGGCCTGGGCGAGGATGCCGGAGCCGCCTCCGCCGTCCACGAGAAAGTGCCGGCCCGCTTCCGTCAGGGCGAAGCAGGTGTTGTAGCACGCCGTCGCCATGGCGTGCCCCGTGCCGAGCAGCGTCATCCGCATGGCGCAGGCCTGCCCTGTGGCTAGAAGGCGTAGCGGCCCTGGTCTTCGCGGCGGTGGCGGTCCTGGCTGGCGAGGAGTTCGGCGATGTGCCAGTTGGCGGCGCAGGCCATGGGCGTCAGTCCCCTGCAGTCCGTCTCGTCCGTGCGCGCGCCGACGGCGCACAGGGCCTCCACGGCCCTGGCCGTGCCGCGGCGGGCGGCAACGTGCAGTGGCGTGGCGCCTTCGTCGTCCTTGGCGTTGGGATCGGCGCCGGCCGCAATGAGGGCGTTGATGCTGTCGGCGTCGGTCGCCGTGTGCAGGGGGGTGCGCCCCCTGCCGTCCTTGGCGTTGGGATCGGCGCCGGCCTCGATGAGCAAGCGTATGGCCTGCGGGGTGGTGGCGAGGTGGAGCGGCGTCTGGCCGGCCTTGTCGCGGGCCTTGGGATCGGCGCCGCTGGCGGCCAGCAGGGCGAGGGAGTCGGTGCGGCTGAAGCGGGCCGCATAGTGGAAGGCGGTGCGGCCGTGCCTGTTGACGGCGTTGATGTCGCAGCCCGCCGCGAGCAGGGCTTCGACGGCCTGGGCCTGTCCGCCCCGGAGGGCCGCGAAGAGGGGCGTCTCGCCGGAGAGGTCCTTGGCGTTGACGTTGGCGCCGGCCGCGAGCAGCTGGACCATGAGGGCGGTGTTGCCGCGGTAGGAGGCGGAATTGAGGGAGGAGCTGGAGGGGATGCCCTGGTGGGCTTGCGGGCTGTTCTGTTCGTTGTCTGGCATGTCTGGCTCCGGACGCCTGCCGAGGGCCTGGCCCTGGCAGGAAATCCTGTCGATTAGGTGTGGGAGAGGCAGACATAGACCAATTTTCCGGCAGCGTAAAGACGCTGCAGGGGGTGCCGA
>CACZQM010000073.1 GCA_902783285.1 uncultured Desulfovibrio sp.
GGCGAAGGTCTGTTCCACTTCCATGAGCATCCGAACATGGCATGCCCTGTCGGCAGGAACATCCATGCCATCTTGGACGGGAAGCTTGCGGAGGTCGAGACGGCCCTGGAAGAAAAGCTCGGGCAGAAGACCATGGCTGAAGTCGTGCGTGACGCACGAATCGAGATAGCGAAGCAGCAAGCTGCAAGATGAACACGGTTTGATCTTGCGCTGCCATCACCTCATCGCAGCATTGTCGGCGTGGGCATGTCCATGTCTTCACGCCTATTCATGCAGGCTGCGTCCTGGCAGATGCATGGAGAAGGCGATCACAAGGAGGCTGGCATGGAAAAGCATTTGTCGCAGGGACAGCGTCTCGACTATCTGGTAGCGGCTTTCGAGGCTGACTCCGACGATTATAAGGATCTGCCGACACCCGCGGATACGGAGGGAAAGCGGAGGATACTCAGGTCGCTGATGAATATCCGCCTGCCAGGGGCAATGCCGCCAGAAGTCCTTCACATCCAGGATGCGTATCTGAGGGAGCGGGCAAAGGAAAAAGGCATCGTGGCGGCATCGGAGATCCCGACAGTCAAAGAGGCATACGGCAGCGGCCTTGCGTTTTCCGAAAAGCTGTCCCTGTGGCAGGGAGACATCACAAGGCTCGCCGTCGACGCGATCGTGAACGCCGCGAACTCCCGGATGCTGGGCTGCTTCATCCCGATGCATGCCTGCATCGACAACTGCATACACACCTTTGCGGGAGTCCGATTGAGAGCGGAGTGCGAACGCCGGATGGCGCAGCTCCGCAAGAAGTTCGGGCCGGGGTATGAGCAGCAAACAGCCGTTCCCATGCTGACGGACGGCTATGATCTTCCGGCAGGGAAGGTCATCCACATCGTGGGACCGATCGTGCAACGCTGCCTGACAAAAGAGATGGAGCTGGATTTGGAGCTCTGCTACAGAAACACATTGGACATGTGCCTTGCCAACGGATTGGGAACCGTAGCCTTCTGCTGCATTTCCACAGGCGTCTTCCGTTTCCCGAGCAAACGGGCCTCTGAGATCGCCGTGCAGTCCGTCGTCGGCTGGATGACGGAGCATCCAACGGTCATGAAAAGAGTGATCTTCAACGTTTTCAAGGATGAGGACAAGGCGTGCTATGAGCGGATTTTTCAATGAAATGCCGGACGGCTACCGTGAGACGATCCAAAAAGGTCGTTCCTGGCTGCGTGCGACCCGCAGTGCGTTTGTCTATGGCTGCGGCAACCGTAAGGAAAACATCGCAAGGCTGGAGAAAGAACTCTGCACAGCTGATGCCATCGTGATCGGAGCAGGGGCAGGGCTTTCCGCGTCCGCAGGGCTGACCTACAGCGGAGAGCGCTTTGAACGGTATTTCTTCGATTTCATGGAGAAGTTCGGGATCCGCGACATGTATGCTGGTGGTTTCTATCCTTTCCCTGATGAAGAAACGCTCTGGGCATGGTGGGCGCGCCATATCTACTATAACCGCTATGTCCGTCCCCCGAAGCCGGTGTATGTGGATATGCTCTCGCTGGTGAGGGGCAAGGACTACTTCGTCATCACCACCAACGTTGACCATCAGTTTCAGAGGGCGGGATTTGACAAGCGCCGTTTGTTCTATACGCAGGGTGATTACGGACTGTTCCAGAGCGTCGGACCGTATCTCCGTAAGACATACGACAACGAAGGATGGGTCATGCAGGCGATGGCGGCGCAGGGATTCGTCAGAGATGGTGCCGGGGTGTTCCGGGTCCCTGAGGACCGAGCGATTGCCATGCGCATCCCTTCCGGGATGATCCCACGTTGTCCTGATGATGGCGGCCGTGTTACGATGAATCTCCGCGCGGACGAAGGCTTCGTCGAAGATGACGGCTGGCGTGCCGCGTCCGCCGCCTATGCCGTTTTTTTGAAAAAGAACGAAGGCCGGCATGTCCTTTTTTGGGAGATGGGTGTCGGAGGCAATACGCCCATGATTATCAAATACCCGTTCTGGGCGATGACGGCGGAAAATCCCGGCGCGGTGTATGCCTGCCTGAATCTCCATGAAGCTGCATGCCCTGCTCTGATCGAGGATCGGTCGATCTGCATTGATGGAGATATGGGAAGCGTTTTGGCTGAACTTGCAACGCGACTCATTAGATGAACTCACGTCAGGTCAAGCGCTGCCATAAGCCGGCTTGACGGCAACGGGCAACAGTAGATATCTTTGCCCGGCATTGCCTACCGGGTGATCAGGAGGCAGGCGGCCAATGTGAACAGGGGGCCTGTGGCGGGATAAGGCTGTGCCCACACCGGGAATGCTGGCATATTGCGCAAGGAGTTCAGCGTCCCCTCATCCGCCGATCCACTGTTCTTGAGATGCTTATCCGTTTCGTTTTCAGCCTGCGGTAAGTGCAGCGCAACAGAGGAAGCCATGCAGTTCACGAAATCTTCGAAGCTTGACAACGTCCTTTATGACGTGCGCGGACCGGTCGTCGACGAAGCGATCAGGATGGAGGAGCAGTGCCTCCATGTCTTGAAGTTGAACATCGGCAACCCGGCAGCGTTCGACTTCCGCGCGCCTGACGAAGTCGTCACGGACATGCGTGCCATGATCGCAGACTGTGAGGGCTATTCGGATTCAAAGGGGATCGTGCCGGCGCGCAAGGCGATCATGCAGTACGCGCAGCTGAAGGGCATCCCCA
>CACZQM010000074.1 GCA_902783285.1 uncultured Desulfovibrio sp.
CATACGCTCTGATCAACATGGCCGCTTTCTCCTGCTTATCCTGATCTTCATTGGCCTGTGCCTGCAGCCCGGTGCCTTCCGCCTGTCCGGTCCAGGCACGGATCAATATTTTCCGCCTTCGGCGAAACGGATCTGTGGCGGTCCTGCCGGCATCCGCAGACGACTGCAGAAGGGGGCACCGGGAACGATGGAGGCCGCCATCACACAGGACTGCGGAAAAAGCGGATGCCGTGGCCGCATCCCTCTTTTTCCTATCTTCCCTCAGATCCATAGTCAACAGGGTCTTTCGACCGCGCATTTCATAACATATTTATTTCTATGGAATAAATAACAATAACCGGACTCCAGGCATCCAGCCTGGATGCCGGCAAGATTTGTTGCGATCATTTGGATCAACACAATTTTTATCCAGCGCACCTCGAAGCTCCTCGACGTGCCGTTTGCATCCATAGGGATGTGCCCAGATCGATGCGCAGCTTGTTCCTCATCTTTTGCACAACGGCAGATCATGGCATTTGCCTTCACGTGGAAAATTCCCCGGTGCGGAAAACGGGCGGTCCTGTGGAGGACCGCCCGTTAAGCCGCAAAGAGCACCCGCCGTCATGTGCATAAGACAATGCCAAGGGGGCCTGCACAGTACTCCGAAGGTGAGTAAATGGCATAGCCTTTGACCTTCACATACTGATAGCCTGCGCGCTCAACAGTCCGCTTCAGTTCTTTTTCGGAAATATCCTGCATGATTTCCAAAACCGGGCAAGCATCAGCAAGATCAGGACACGATGATCCCTTCCTGGGAATATCGGCAAGGATCTCATTCAAAGAGGCCATGCCGTGCGGCGGGCTCATCCCCGCAAAGGCTGCTTCCTTTTTCATTGACGTCCTCCTCCATACATGAGTGGCACGTGCGGCTAAACAGCTTCGGACACAGGCATCACTGATGACGCAGCGTCAGCAAGACCGGCATCGAGCGCTTCCCTTCTCATGGAAAAAAAACCGTCGCGGGAAACAGGGCAGAGGCCACCATCTACTTTGCCCACGTGGACAGCGAACATCGCGTGGCCTTCCCTGTCGAAAAACTGCACGGAACATGTCTCTTTTCCCATGAAGGGCAATGTCAGGAAGCAAATGGCGCCAAGGGAATCCAACCGTACATGCCCGCCAAAAGGATCGGTCCCGGAAAAATGATAGATCCCGTTGATCATGCGGCCTTCGGGGATATTCCCGCTGAACTTCATGCCAAAGCCGCCTTGCTGGCTGATGAACGTGGCGTGCGCCCACTGCGTGATGCCTTTCCATATCTTTTCAAAGGCGGATGC
This sequence comes from uncultured Desulfovibrio sp., assembly GCA_902783285.1. Classification (GTDB taxonomy): domain Bacteria; phylum Desulfobacterota; class Desulfovibrionia; order Desulfovibrionales; family Desulfovibrionaceae; genus Mailhella. The sequence continues at coordinate 1,317 of CACZQM010000074.1, forward strand.
AGGAGCGAAGACGCGCATTTCTTCGGGCAGGCCATGGGCAGCATCCATCTCGGTCATGCCGCATGTCCTGGCCAGTGCAGAGAGGACCCAGGGGCGTTTCTTCTGCAAAGCATCTGACACAGAGCAAACAGGCTCCGCATGTTCATGGCAGCGGCAGCGGCCGCAATGCGAACAAGCCATAACAGTCCTCCATGACACCGGTGCAGCCGGCAATGTCCTTCATGGCCGCCCTGGGGCCAGGACGGCTTTGTGAGACCGGTACGAAAACGGGATCGTCACAGGGCGGCAATGATCCTGTCGGTCCAGGCATCGACATCTTCCTTATTGCCAGAGTAGTCGCCTTCAACACGCAGGCCATCTTCCATGATGACGGCTCCGAGGGCAGTGAGCTTCTCGCCGATCACATCCACGGCGCCGCAAAAATGCTCGAAGCTGCTGTCGCCGCTGGCAAAGCAAGCGGCTTTCTTTCCCTTGACATCAATAGAATCAAACTCTTCGAACAGCGTGTTGAAATCACTCTGGAGTTCGACTTCGTCAGTGCCCCAGGCGGAACAGCCGAACAAAACAGCGTCATAACCGGAGCAAAGACCTTCTGCCACAGCATCAGCAGCATTCAAGACCTTGACAGAATGTCCAGCGGCACGGATCCTTTCACCCATGGATTCGGCAAGGCTTTCCGTATTGCCCGTTTCGGAACCATAAACGATAAGTACATTCATCAACTCAACTCCTCAGTAAAATGTACGTTCAGACCGCAGCCCAATGGAGATGCACCCGCCTCTCCGGTACTTGATCACGCAGGCATAAAATAGTGAAAGTGACTTTCAATGTCAATTTAAATCTTAATGTCAACGCCCCATACGGATGCTGGAACGGGACCGATGTTCCTGGACCTGTTTCAGTCCAACGCCCCCCTGCCTGTCCATCGGCACCGGATCCCATCATGCCGCACCCATGGCTCCGGAAGGCGGCGTCCGGTGATCCCATGGCTGTGCTGCTGCAGACACTGGACAGCAATGCGGCAAGGGGGATATACATGACCGGAAATAACACCATGCCCCCCATCCCCCACTGGAACTGCATGCCGATCTCCCGCTGCCTCCCTGTGCTCCTTTTCCTGCTTATCCTTTCCGGCTGCGCCGGCGTAAGGGTCTCCACCATCGACGCCGAAAAATACATGGAGCAGCGCAGGGGCGACGTGCTTACATCGGGCAAGGTCAGCGGCCATACGAAAACAGCCCTCCAGGTGCTTGGGATCGACTCCAGGACGTGCGTGAAAGACGGGGGCCCCTGCCGTGACCTGCTTGCCGCTGCGCAGGGGCTGGACAATGAAAGAAAGCTCTCCGCCCTTTCTGAACTTTGGCTGCAGGAAGCCATTGAGCAGGAACGGAGGCATCATGCGTATCCCGCTGCGATGCGGGCGTACCTTGAAGCAGCGCGTTTCGCCTATGCCTATCTCTTCCTCTCTGAACGCCCGATGGCGGAGCGCACGCTGGAAGAACGCCCCACGCAGGTGAGGGACTATTATAATTTTGCCGCGCAGCAGTCTGTGATGCTCCTTTTCCGCGCCGCCAAAGAAAACGGAGGGAAGCTCCCTCTGGCGAACGGCGGCGCCCATGACTGGTCGGTGGCCTTTGACCGGAAAGAAGCCCCCTTGTCCACGAGCGGGGAGATGCCATCAGAGATCCTGCCTGCCTCGACGCTGACATTCGACGGGATCAGGAGCCAATACCGCAGGGATGGGCTTGGGGCAGAGATGGTCGCCGTCATGCCGGAAGAGAAGGCGGATGTCCCCTGGAGGGAGATGCGCTATCCCGCCCTGACCGTCATCCTGGATTTCCCCGGCAGCACCCTGGAGCATGTGCTGGGCAGCAGGGATGCAGTCATCCATGTGTACGACCCTTTCAAAACGGAACGCGTGACCCTGCGGGGAGCTTCTGTCCCCCTGGCCGGCAATTTCACGTCCGGATACGGGCTGTGGCTTGCCCGTTCTTCCTTTGCCCGTCAGTCTATCGGGACCTTGGTGGGCAAAGGCGACATGCTGGAAAGCCCGCGCGTCTATCTGATGCAGCCCTACCAGCCCGACAAGAAGACCGTCATCATGATCCACGGCCTCGCGAGCAGCCCTGAAGCCTGGATCAACGTTGCGAACGAGATCATGGGCGATGAAGCGCTCGCCCGCAACTACCAGATATGGCAGGTCTACTACCCGACGAGCTTCCCGCTGCCTGTGAGCAATTTTGAGATCCGCAAGGCCCTGGACCAGGTCATTTCCGCCATGGATCCCACGAAAAATGCTGCCGCCTCTCGTGACATGGTCGTGGTCGGGCACAGCATGGGAGGGATCCTCGCGAGGCTCCTGGTCTCCTCTTCCGGGAACAAGCTGTGGGATCCTCTTGCTGCAAAGCGCGATGTGGGGGCCGATCAGAAGAACAAGGCCAGGGAACGCCTGCATGGCTACCTGTTTTTCGAGCCGCTGCCATCCATAAAAAGAGCGGTGTTCATCGCTGCACCGCACCGGGGCACGCCGTTCGCAGACAATGGCCTTGCCCGCTTTGCTGCAGGACTGGTCACGCTGCCTGTCAAGCTGATCAAAGGGGTGATCCAGCCTGCGGTCTCCCTCCTGGCTCCGGAGCAGATGCACCGGTCTGCACATTCTTTCAATGGCATTGCCAATCTGAGTGCGCATGACCCCTTTATCCAGGCCGCAGCAGCACTGCCCATGGCAAGCGGCGTCCCCTTCCATTCCATCATCGGCAACGATACGCCGGATGTCCCCCTCGAAAGTTCCAGCGACGGGCTCGTGCCTTACGCCAGTGCGCATCTTGAAGGAGCGGCTTCAGAAAAAGTCATTGCCTCAGGACACAGCGTCCAGGAAACGCCCCAGGGCATCCTTGAGCTGCGCAGGATCCTGCATGAACACCTGCATGACCAGCCGGCAGGAAAGCATGCGGCTCCGGCCGGCCGGATGAGCCCGGGCCGGTGAAGGCACGGCCCGGGTGACAGGGCCTGTGCCAGGGGATGCCTGCCACCGCAGGAAGGATCGTCCGGGACAGATCAGCGCAGGAACCGGGCAGCATCCACGCTGCCCGGCTCCTTTCTTTTGTGCCCTGGGCGGCCAATGACCGTGGACTACCAGCAGGCTTTAAGTACGGCCAGCACTTCTTCTGCGGTCATCGTATGGTAACCTGCAGGAAGCAGCACGGTGGAATGGGCGATCAAAGGAAGCATCTCTTCCGTGGCATTCAATTCACGCAGCGTTGTTGGCAGCCCCAGCTCCCTTATGAAGCCTTCCAGCTTCGCAATGCCCGCAAGCGCCGCATCTTCCAGGCCCATGCCGGAAATGTCCACGCCCCATACGGTCCGCGCAAAGCGGGCGAATTTATCCAGTCCGAACCTGCATACATAACGGTAATAGGGCAGCGAAACGACGGCCAGCCCAGCGCCATGCGGACAGTCTGTATAAGCGCCCACCTGATGCTCGATCATGTGCACTTCCCAGTCCTGCGTCTTGGAAAGGCCGGTGATGGTATTCAATCCGAGGGTGGCGCACCACATGATGTTGCTGCGGGCCTCGTAATCTTCGGGATCACGGAGCGCCGCCCGCGCGCTTTTGATGAGCGAAGACATCACGCCTTCTATCACGTAGTCAGTGGTATTGTCGTCATCGCCAGAGAAATACTGCTCCATAAGGTGGGAAAACGTATCGAAGACGCCGCTGGCCATCTGGAGCCTGGGCACGGAGAACGTCAATTCAGGATCGAGGATGGAAAAACGCGGGTTCACAAAGGACGGGAATACCCTCCCCTGCTTGAGCATCTTTTCCTCGTGCGTGATGACGGAGCCGCCGTTCATTTCCGATCCGGTGCCCGCCATGGTCAAAACAGAGGCGACGGGCACGACGTCGTTGCTGACCGGTTCATAGTTGATCCAGTACCGTTCCCACGCGTCTCCTTCGCACCAGGCAGAAACAGAGATCGCCTTTGCACAGTCGATGCATGAGCCGCCGCCAACGGCAAGGATAAGATCGACAGCGTTTTCACGGACGAGGCGCACGCCTTCCATCATCTGGCTGTGCGTAGGATTCGACTTGACTCCGGAAAGTTCCGTCACGTTCTTCCCCGAAGCCTTGAGGATATCGAGCATCTTATCGTAGAGCCCTGATCGCTTGATGGAATTCCTGCCATAGACGAGCAGTATGTTTTTTCCATGCGCGGCGAGTTCTTCCGGCAGCTTTTCGAGGGCGTTCCGCCCAAAATGGATCCTTGTCGGGTTGTGGTACGTAAAGTCCAGATTCATGGCCATCTCCTTGTCTTCGATCATGTGGGATATTTTTCCCGGCATCCCCTGCACAGGTCTTTTTTCCGCATGGACACCTGCATCAGAGGCCAGCGGCAGTCACGGTTGACACAATGTCAACATGCGCATCCTGCATCTTAGTTGACACAGTGTCAATAGTTTTTGAATAAAAAGCGGACGATGCACTGCAACATATGAACAACACTGGCAGTTATCGATACATAGTGTTTTGTTTCCTTATGGCAGGAGGTGGATGATGGAAACATCAAGACCGGCCTGGCAAGCACCACAGACCATGCTCCCTCGAGGAGAAAGCCAGGAATACAAAGCTTGACGGCAAGGACAGCATCGTTGACTGGGGAAATATGGTTTGAACACGTTAAAAAACCCCTTTGAAACCCCAAAGGGGGGATCGCCCAGCTGCATGCTGACCGTGCAATGGTCCCTTCTTCTGAGCAGGTGGGAGCCGGCGGCAGCTCCTGCGAAACGGACGGCGATGCCAGGCGGGAACGGCCATGCCCCTGGCCCGCATGGGCACGGGCGCAACGGCCGCTGCCCATGCAGGACTGCGTCGTCAACGGCCGTGGAGCTTTTTGAAGCGGTCCGGCCCCTGGGTCACACGATCAGCCACTTCATGGTGAGCATGGCGAGCACGGCGTTGAGGATGGCTATCAGAAAAAACACAGGGTAATGGCGTCCTTCCACCCCGGCCACGCCGAGGATGCGGCCCATGTATTGGATGAGGGCGCCCATGAGGAAGATGCCAGGCATGATGATGCTCATATGCCTGCCGTCCATGATGCCTTCCAGATACAGGCTGGTCGCCGCACCGATGCCGCCGCCCGCTGAAAAAAGCGTGGAGATGAGCACGGTCACGGACTCTCCCGGCAGGTCGAACAGGGACATGAGCGGACCGAAGATGCCCCCCAGTGCGGCAAGCAGCCCGCTGACCTTCAACGCCTGGATGAGCACGAACGCCAGCACCACGTTGGGGAGCATGTTCAGGGTCGCGATCTTCCAACCCTTGCGCAGTCCGTCGAGAAAGGCCCCGTACAGGTCAGCATCCATGCCTGCCTCCTTTCTTGGCAGTGGCCATGCGAAGGTAGAGGCGCATGAGGTTCATGCCGGCGATCTTATAAACGAGGATCACGCCCAGCGGCGCCAGATGGGAGACCGTAAGGAAGGGGAAAAGCGCCACGCCCATGCTCAGGTAAACGGTTATGCTGGCTCCGGAAGAGTATTGGTAGGCGCAGAAAATGACCTTTTCCGCATCGGTGATGAGCCCCCTGTCGGAAAGTTCCCGGGTCATGGCGGCGCCGGCGTCGGTGCTCTGCAGGCTGGAGATCAAGGCGAGCCCGGCCGCTCCAGGCAGCCCCATCAAGGGGCGCATCAGGGGCGTGAGCAGCTTCTGGGCCGCACGCAGGGCGCCCAGCTTGTCCGCCACCTCTACGACGCCCAGGGCCAGCATGATCCCCGGGATCAGCGAAAGCGCGAACAAAAAGCCGTGCCGCGCCCCTGTGCCCTCCCTCCCGAGGAAATCGCCGCCTTCCGCGATCTTTCCAAAACTGCCGCTGAGCGTGGAAAAATCCAGCCAGCTGAGCCAGCCGGGGCAGCCGGCAAAAACTCCTGAGAAAAAAAGCGTGACGATGATGAGCGCGGCATATCCCGCCCAGGACACATGCCCCGCATCTGTCAGTTTGGCATGGTCAGGCATGGGCGCCCCCGGCCAGCTTTTGAGCGATGGCCCGCGCTCCGGCCCTGTCGATCTTTCCGGACCCCGTGCGGGGCAGATCCGGGACAGCGATGACGCGCTTAGGACGGGAATAGGCATGGAGCACGGCAAGGCCCCGCTCCAGTGCTTCCCTTTCCGTCTTATCCGGTCCGAACGCTGCCAGCATGACCACGATCTCTCCGTAATGCTCGTCAGGGACGGCTGTTATGCAGAAGGCAAAAGGCAGGAAAGACCGGAGCTGTTCCTCAACGGCCTCGATCTGAATCTTGATCCCGCCGCTGTTGATGACGTTGTCCTTCCGGCCCAGGATGCGGAAGATCCCGTCCTCGCGCAGTTCCGCGAAGTCGTTGGTGACCACCGGGTCCTCTGCCACGGCAGGGGCGCGGATGACCAGGGTGGACTCAGGGGAAAGGCTGAGGCTGACGCCGGGAAAGGGCGTGTAGAACGCAGAGCGCTGCGGGCCGTTCAAACGGCGCAGGGCAATGTGCGAAAGGGTCTCGGTCATGCCGTAGGTGGACCAGACGTGCCGGGGGAAGGATCCCAGCCGCTCCGCCAGGCCGGCGTCCACGGCCCCTCCGCCGATGATGATGTGCTCCGTGCTCCGCAAGAGCGCCTCCTCATCCCCGTTATCCAGCATGGTAAAGACCTGGGCAGGAGTAACGGCAAGGAAACCGGGCGCGAAGCCAAGGTCGCGCAGCGGATGGGAGGAAGGCTTCACGCAGTAGAGGTCGAGCCCCTGCACGAGAGCGCGCACGACCATCATCCTGGCCCCGATGTATTTGACCGGCATGCAAAGGAGCGCACTGTCACCGGCCTTGAGCCCCAGGAAGGAGCACGTCATGCGGGCGCTTGCTTCCATGCGCTTCTTTTCCGCCAGCATGACCTTGGGCTCGCCTGTGGAGCCGGATGTCTGGACGCGCATCACAGGACCCGGAGAAAACCATCCCTCCAGGAAGGCTGCCAGCTCTTCCTGCCACGCGCTGGCTGCCGGCAGGGACGGGATGTCGGCTTTGCAAAAGCTGCGCCCCGCGATGAGGATCGACTCTCCCAAAGCGGCACCCCTTACGGAAACAGCGGCGTGCGCGAAAAATCAGGACGGCGCTTTTCCAGGAAGGCCCTGCCGCCCTCCTGGGCTTCCTCGGTCAGATAATAGAGCAAGGTGGCGTCTCCGGCCAATTCCTGAATGCCGGCCTGGCCGTCCAGTTCGGCGTTGAGCCCTGCCTTGATCATGCGCAGGGCAAGGGGACTGTGGACCATCATGGTCTCCGCCCACTCCACCATCTCATCCTCGAGCCGGTCCAGCGGCACCACCTTGTTGACAAGCCCCATGGCAAGGGCCTCCTGCGCATCGTACTGGCGGCAGAGGAACCATATCTCGCGCGCCTTTTTCTGGCCCACGATGCGTGCAAGGTAGGATGCGCCGAAACCGGCATCGAAGCTGCCCACACGCGGTCCCGTCTGGCCGAAGCGGGCGTTTTCAGAGGCTATGGTCAGATCGCAGACCACGTGCAGCACGTGGCCGCCACCGATGGCATAACCGTTGACCATGGCGATGACAGGCTTGGGCAGGGAACGGATCTGCTTCTGAACGTCCAGCACGTTGAGGCGCGGCACGCCGTCCTGCCCAACATACCCCCCGTGCCCCTTGACGTTCATGTCTCCTCCGGAGCAGAAGGCCTTGTCTCCAGCCCCGGTCAGGGCCACCACGCGCACATCCTGCGCCTCGCGGCAGTAGCACAGTGCGTCGCTTATCTCGCTCACCGTGACCGGCGTGAAGGCGTTGCGCCAGCGGGGCCTGTTGATAGTGATCCTGGCGATCCCGTTGTATTGGTCAAACAGTATGTCCTGATAGGAGCGTATCGGCGTCCAGACACGTTTGCTCATAGCGCCTTCCTTGTCGTTATGCAGTTGGTGACGCGGCAGGTCGAGACCAGGCGCCCTTCTTCATCGGTGATATCCACGTTCCATACCTGGATGCGGCGGCTGCGCGAGAGCAGGCGCGCCGTCGCGCACACCTTGCCGCCTAACGGCACGGCGTGCACATGGTTGGCGCTGACCTGTATGCCCATGGGGACCTCTTCCCCTCCGCAAAGGGCCATGGATCCAAACCCCGCAAGCGTTTCGGCCAGGGCCATGGACGCCCCGCCGCTGAGAAAGCCGAAAGGCTGGCAAACCGAGAGGCCCACGGGCATTTCGGCACGCAGTTCTTCCGGTGACGTTGACGGCAGCAGCCGCATGCCCAAAACTTCATGCAGCGTGCCGCTGAAGGGGTAGGTAAAGTCTTTCATCAAAGATCCCGGGACGAGCGTTTGCCGGCGGCGGATGATAACAAGCCATGAGGGACAGCACCGGGATGCCTCGCGATGGCCCCTTCCATCCATGGGAAGACCGGAGTCCGCCCATTCCTCCACAGGTCGAGTGCAGGAGATTATGCACCTTGGTGAGGCCGTTAGTCAAATCATGGAGCATGATCTTTTAAGCACGCCTGCGCCAGGCATCAGGCAGGATCCCCATCGTCCAGGAGCAGGATGCAAGGGAAACCGCCAGTCAAGACGCCGGACTGGCGACGGCATGCGCTCCCCTGCAGCATGAAAGCCGGGCGGCAAATGCACACTGTCCCGGATCGTTTCGTATGGGAGAGGAAGATCTCTCAACCTTATGCATGGCATGCCACAAGGCCCCAGATATGCATGGACAGGGAGGCTGGCTATGCCTTCGTTCTACGGCTGTGTGCTGGTTGGAGGATGTATTGCCATGGTCAGGAAAAACGGACTGGAAAGGCTGCACAGGCAGCTTCCCGCGGGGACGCGGGCGGAGCTAGTCGAGATGGATTCCCCCAAGCTCCGCCCCCGGGGACGAGGGGCGTCATTGAGGGGAGCGACGGAGCCGGCGACCTGCAGGTCCGATGGGATACGGGATCAGCGCTGAAGCTCATCCCCGGAGTGGACGAGTTCAGGAAGCCCTGCCCGAAGTGCGGGGTGCGGGAGGCGCTGGAGGCGTTTGAGAAGGCGCGGAAGGTCTGATTCAACGCCCGTGCGGACCAGGGTCCGGCGCACAGGCCCCAGCTATCAGGATTTCTCCACAAACCAGATGCCGGTTTCCTGAGACTGCGCATTGGGTCCGTAGGTGTTGATAAGCCTGTGCGCGTGCCGCATCTCCGACTGGGTGATCAGCGAACCGCCCTGGTTCGGGTCCATCTCGCCCCTCTTCCAGTGGTCATCATTCAGGGCGAATTCCCGGATATCCCTGTGCTTCAGGTCGGTGGTCTGGAACAGGACCGGCGTGTTCTGCTGACGGAAGAACTCAAGCCCCAGCTTGCTGGTCTGCCGGAAGGTCGCCATCATGAGCATGTTGG
>CACZQM010000075.1 GCA_902783285.1 uncultured Desulfovibrio sp.
GGGCATTCCCTGCTTTTCGCCTCGGAAAGCTGCGCCTTCGACCTTTTGGAAGCGGAGTATCTGCGCGAAGTGGAGCCCGGCGAGATGGTCATTGCCGGACCGGACGCTTCCAACTGCAGGAGCGTGTCCCTTCCCCATGCCGGCGTGCCCGTGCGCCAGTGCATTTTTGAGCTCGTGTACTTTGCCCGGCCGGATTCCGTCATTTTCGGGGAAGACGTCTACCGGTGCCGCAAGCGCATGGGAGGGAACATGATGCGCGAAGCCATGTGCGGCGCGGAATGCGTCGTCCCGTTCCCCGATTCCGGCGTCTATGCGGCGCTGGGCGCGGCGCAGGCCGCCGGAGTGCCCTACGAGCATGCGCTCATCCGCAACCACTATGTGGGCAGGACCTTCATCCAGCCTTCACAGAGCATGCGCGAGTATGGCGTGAGGGTGAAGATCAATCCGGTGCGATCCATGATACGGGGCAGGAGCCTGTGCGTCGTGGATGATTCCGTCGTCCGCGGAACGACCATACGCACGCGCGTTGCCAAGCTGCGGGAAATGGGCGCCAAGGCCGTGCATTTCCGCGTGAGCAGCCCGCCTGTGAGATTCCCGTGCTTCTACGGCATAGACTTCCCGTCGCCATCGGAACTCATAGCCAACAGCCATGATGCCCGGCAGATCGCCGCCATGCTTGGCCTGGATTCCCTGCATTACCTTTCCCTGCAGGGGCTGCTCGATTCCGTGTCCTGTCCGGATCATTACTGCACCGCCTGCTTTACGGGGGACTATCCCGCTCCTCCGCCGGAAGGGCAGGGGAAAATGTCGCTGGAATGCGGGCAATGACGGCATCCATCCATGGCAGCGGAGCGCTGCAAGGAGATCCTTCCATGAAGACGAAATTCCTTTTTGTGACGGGCGGCGTCCTTTCTTCCCTGGGCAAGGGGATCGCAGCGGCATCGCTGGGGGCGCTGCTCAAGGCGCGGGGATCATCCGTGACCATGCAGAAGCTCGACCCGTACATCAATGTCGATCCGGGCACCATGAATCCGTTCCAGCACGGTGAAGTGTTCGTGACAGGCGACGGCGCCGAGACCGACCTCGACCTGGGCCATTACGAACGCTTCATCGACATTTCGCTCTCCAGGAAGAACAACGCCACGTCGGGCAGGATCTATCACACGGTCATCACGAAGGAAAGGCGGGGGGATTACCTGGGCAGCACGGTGCAGGTCATCCCGCATGTCACCGACGAGATAAAGCGCACCGTGCTGAGCCTGGCGGAGGGCGATGATGCCCCGGACGTGGCCATCGTCGAAGTGGGCGGGACCGTGGGCGACATCGAAGGGATGCCCTTCCTGGAAGCGCTGCGCCAGCTGCGCTCGGAACTGGGCCGGGGCAACTGCCTGAGCATCCACCTGACGCTGGTGCCCTATCTCAAGGCCGCAGGGGAATACAAGACCAAGCCGACGCAGCACAGCGTCAAGGAGCTGCTTTCCACTGGCATACAGGCCGACATCATCCTGTGCCGGTGCGAGCAGCCTCTGCCCCCCGAGCTGAAGAAGAAGATCGCCCACTTCTGCAATGTCGATGAGGACGCCGTCTTCACTTCCGTCGATGTCCCCAACGTGTACGGGATCCCCCTTGCCTTCCATGCGGAAGGCCTGGACGAAAAAGTAGCTGCCATGCTCCGCCTTCCGGCAGGGGAAGCGGATCTTTCCGGATGGAAGCGGCTCATGGCAGGTTTTGCCGAAGCCTCGGGAAGCAGCGTCCAGATCGCCATCGTCGGGAAATACGTGGAACTGAAGGAGGCCTACAAGAGCCTTCACGAAGCGCTCGTCCATGCCGGAGTCGCCAACCGCACGCAGGTCGTCCTGCGCTATGTCAATTCCGGGGACGTCACTCCGGATAACTGCGGGGAACTTTTCCGCGGCTGCGGCGGGATCCTCGTCCCGGGCGGATTCGGCTACCGCGGTGTGGAAGGCAAGATCGAAGCCATACGCTACGCCAGGGAGCAGAAGATCCCGTTTTTCGGCATCTGCCTGGGCATGCAGTGCGCGGTCATCGAATTCGCGCGCCACGTGGCGGGGCTGCCCCTGGCGAATTCCGAAGAATTCAGCAGCAGCACGCCCCACAAGGTCATCTACCTGATGAAAGCGTGGTATGACTTCAGGAAGCATGCCACCGAAGTGCGCTCGGAAAGCAGCAACAAGGGCGGGACATTGCGCCTTGGCGCCTATCCCTGCGTCCTGCGCGAAGGCTCGAAGGCGGCCGCCGCCTACGGGGCTGCGGAAGTCTCGGAAAGGCACCGCCACCGCTATGAGTTCAACAACGCCTTCCGGGAAGTCCTGGAAAGGCACGGCATGGTCTTCAGCGGGCTCTCTCCCGACGGCGGGCTCGTCGAGATCATGGAACTGCCCGGCCATCCCTGGTTCGTCGGCTGCCAGTTCCACCCGGAATTCCAGTCCCGCCCCCTGCGTGCGCATCCGCTGTTCAGGGCGTTCATCGCCGCCTCCAGGGAGCACGCCCCGGCCGGCGCATGACCGCAGATGCCGCCATGGCTGGCGCTGGCCCGCCATCCCCCCTTGAAACATCAGCATATCGAGGAGCTTTGCCATGCCCAGGAGGACAGATCTGCGGCGCATCATGGTCATTGGGTCCGGACCGATCGTCATCGGGCAGGCCTGCGAGTTCGACTACTCCGGCACCCAGGCCGTCAAGGCGCTCAAGGAAGAGGGCTTCGAGGTCATCCTCGTCAATTCCAACCCGGCCACCATCATGACGGATCCCGGGCTTGCGGACCGCACGTACATCGAACCCCTCGA
>CACZQM010000076.1 GCA_902783285.1 uncultured Desulfovibrio sp.
AAAAACAGCAAAAATAAGACTTGCCAAAGCCCTGCTTGTAGTATAAAAGGGCTTTCGTCGTGCCGAGGTAGCTCAGTTGGTAGAGCAGGGGACTGAAAATCCCCGTGTGGGCAGTTCAATCCTGTCCCTCGGCACCATGGATTTTAAAGGGTCGCGTAACGAACGCGACCCTTTTTCGTTTGTGGTTTGCAGGCCAGTGCAGAGCTGGCTGCTTCTTAAAGCCCGGCCCATGCCATGGCAAGGCTGCAGACAATAAGCTTGACCTCCCGGGCAAAATAGCTCACCAATGAAAGACAAAATAAAAGGGCTGGGGGTGTCCCCTTCCGTCCTTTTCACCCGCCCGGTTCCCTTCCATGGTGGTCGGGACCATTCCCCCCGCAGGCGGGTTTTTTGCTACGCATCCTGCAAAGGAGAGATCCGCATGGATAAGATAGAGCGCGAAGTCTTGCAGGCTGCCAAGGAGATCGCCGTGAAGTTCATCGAAGCGCAGCGCATTTCCCCGGCGAACTTCGAGCAGATTTTCCCCCTGGTCTACGGCACTGTTTTAAAGACCGTTCTTGAAGGACAGCGCCAGCACGGACAGGAGGCAGGGCAGGAATGAGCGACCGCATGCCTTCGGACGGGCATACGCAGGGCGTCAGCGAGATGTTCGGCCGCATGACGCCGTGGTACGACCTGCAGAACAGGCTGTTCAGCCTTTTCATCGACTGCTGGTGGCGCCGCAGGCTCGTCGAGACCGTTGTCCCCGGCCCGACAAAGACCGTCGTCGACATGGCCGCGGGCACGCTGGATGTCTCGCTCGGCGTGATCCGCCGCCATCCCGGCGTCAGCGTCATCGCCAGCGACATCTGCGAACCCATGCTGCGTTACGGCGTGGAGCGGAAGATCAGGGAAAGCGAAAAAGCCAGGGTGCGGATCATGGTCGCGGATGCACGCCAGATGCCCCTGCCTGACGGCTGCGCCGACGCCGTCACCATGGCTTTCGGCATACGGAACGTCAAGCCGCGCTCCTCTGCCCTCCTCGAGATGCACCGCATCCTGGTCCCCGGAGGCAGGGCCTGCATCCTGGAATTCGCCCCCATGACAAAGCCCGTCCTGGGCAAATGCTACCACTGGTATCTACGCAACATGATGCCCAGGCTTGCAGGACTTCTGAGCCATTCCTCGGATGCTTTTGAATACTTTGCCGAAACCATAGAAAACTTTCCCGAGCCTGCTGCCTTCAGCAATGAATTGCGCGAGGCCGGCTTTGACTTCGTCAGGCATATCCCGCTGACATTGGGCATTGCCAATATCCATATTGCCGTGCGCGGCTAGCGCACGCTGTCCCGGAGCACATGATGGCACTCAGCTTAGGCATCGTAGGACTTCCCAACGTGGGAAAATCCACCCTCTTCAACGCGCTCACCAAAGCACAGAACGCGGAAGCCGCCAATTACCCTTTCTGCACCATAGAGCCCAACAAAGCGACCGTTGCCGTTCCGGACCAACGCGTCGACAAGCTCACAGAACTCGTCAAGCCCGCCAAGACCATCTATGCCACTGTCGATTTCGTCGACATCGCCGGGCTCGTGAAGGGCGCGAGCAAAGGGGAAGGCCTTGGCAACCAGTTCCTGGGCAACATCCGTGAATGCGCAGCCATCGTGGAAGTCGTGCGCTGCTTTGAAGACGACAACATCGCGCATGTGGACGGCAGCATCGATCCCCTGCGCGATGTCGAGACCATCGAGACGGAACTGCTCCTGGCCGATCTGGAATCCGCAGAAAAACGCCTTGATTCCCTTAAAAAGAAATCCAAATTCGACAAGGAGATGCAAAAAGCCCTGCCGCCCCTCGAAGACCTGGTGAAGCATCTGGGCGATGGCAAAGCCGCAGCGGCTTTCACGCTGCCCGCACAGAACGATGCCTTTTTGCAGGTCTGGAAGGAACTTTCCCTGCTGACTGCAAAAAAATTCATCTACTGCGCGAACGTTGACGAAAACGGGATCGCGGAAAACAATGCCCATACGGACGCCCTGCGCTCCTATGCGCAGTCCAGGGGCTGCGAAGTGGTGAAGATCTGCGCCCGGCTCGAAGAAGAGCTGCAGGGGCTCTCGCCGGAAGACCAGGCGGAAATGCTCCAGTCGTACGGCATAGAGGAATGCGGGCTGGAAAACATCATCCGCATCGGCTACAAGACCCTTGGCCTCGCAAGCTTCCTCACGGCCGGTCCGAAAGAGGTCAGGGCCTGGACCTTCTGCCAGGGCTGGAAGGCTCCCCAGGCTGCCGGAGTCATCCATTCCGACTTTGAAAAAGGCTTCATCCGCGCCGAAGTCATCCGCTATGATGATTTCATCCGCCTCAAGTCCGAGGCGGCTTGCCGGGCAGCAGGCGTGCTGCGCGTCGAAGGCAAGGATTATGTCGTCCAGGACGGCGACATGATGAATTTCCTCTTCAA
>CACZQM010000077.1 GCA_902783285.1 uncultured Desulfovibrio sp.
GGCCTGCAGGGCGTCCTTGACGCGCATCTCGCAGTGGGCGCACATCATGCCGTCCACGTAGATGGAGAGCCGCCGCAGGGCAGGGGCCTCCGTGCGGGGCCCGTCTTCTCCAGGGGAGCCTGCGTCCCCTTCCCCCAGGTCCAGGGAAATGTCCATGGGCTGCTGGCCGGCGCTCCTGCCCTCCGGGCGGCCGGCATCGTGCAGCCTGAAGAAGTTCAGGCGCAAGGCGTTGGAAACGACGCAGAAGCTGGAAAGGCTCATGGCGGCCGCGCAGAACATGGGGTCCATCTCCCAGCCGAACAGGCCGGAAAACGCCCCCGCGGCCAGGGGGATGCCGATGATGTTGTAGATGAACGCCCAGAAGAGGTTTTCCCTGATGTTGCGCAGCGTGGCCCGCGAGAGGCGGATGGCTGCGGGGACGTCGGTGAGCCGGCTCTTCATGAGCACGACGTCGGCGGCGTCGATGGCGATGTCGGTCCCGGACCCGATGGCGATGCCGGTGTCGGCGCGGGTGAGGGCCGGCGCGTCGTTGATGCCGTCGCCCACCATGACCACCTGCCCGCGCTCCTGCAGCCGGCGGATGATGCGCTCCTTGCCGCCGGGCAGCACGCCGGCCGCCACATGGTCCACGCCGGCCTGCGTCCCGATGGCGCGGGCGGTGAGCTTGTTGTCGCCGGTGAGCATGACCACGTGCAGGCCCATGTCCCGCAGCTGCTGGACGGCGGCCCGGCTGTCGTCCTTGATGGTGTCGGCGACGGCGATGATTCCCAGCAGCTCGTTCCCGGAGCGGAAGAAGAGCGGGGTCTTGCCTTCCGCGGCCAGGCGCTTTGCGTCCTCCGCCATGGCCGGCGGCACAGGGCAGCCCCGGGCGATGAAGCGCATGTTCCCCCCGGCCAGCTCCTTGCCGCCGAGCGAGGCCGAGAGCCCATGCCCGGGCAGGGCGCGGAAGTCCGTGACGTCCTCCGCCTGCATGCCCAGGGACGCGCAGTGCCCGGCGATGGCCCGGGCCAGGGGATGCTCGCTCTTGCCTTCCAGGGCGCAGGCCGCGCGCAGCAGGCGCTCCCCGCCGGCGCCGGGGGCGGGCACGATGTCGGTGACCTGGGGCTCGCCGGCCGTGATGGTGCCGGTCTTGTCGAGGGCGACGATGGAAGCCCTGCCGGTCTGCTCCAGCGAGGCGGCCGTCTTGAAAAGGATGCCGTTGCGCGCACCGACCCCGCTGCCCACCATGATGGCCACGGGGGTGGCGAGCCCGAGGGCGCAGGGGCAGCTGATGACCAGCACGGAGATGCCGCGCGCCAGCGCAGCTCCGGGGTCCGCGCCGGCAAGGAGCCAGCACGCCGTCGTCAGGACGGCGATGGTGATGACGACGGGCACGAAGATCCCGGAGACCTTGTCGGCCGTCTGGGCGATGGGGGCCTTGGTGGCGGCGGCGTCGCTGACCATCTGGATGATCTGGGCGAGGGTGGTGTCTCCGCCGACGCGGGTCGCCCGGCACCGGAGATAGCCGGACAGGTTCACCGTGGCCGCGGACACGGACATGCCGGGCGTCTTGTCCACGGGGATGCTTTCGCCGGTGAGCGCGGATTCGTTCACGGAGCTCGCGCCTTCCAGCACTTCGCCGTCCACGGGGATGCTCTCGCCGGGGCGCACGGCAAAGATGTCGCCCTGCCGCACTTCGCTGATGTCGACGATGCGTTCCTCCCCGTCCCGCAGCAGCGTCGCTTTCTTGGGGGAGAGGCTGAGCAGCTCTTTCAGCGCGCTGGTCGTCTTGCCCTTGCTGCGCGCCTCCAGCATCTTGCCCACGGTGATGAGGGCCAGGATCATGGCCGCGGCTTCAAAGTAGAAGCCGTCCATGTACTTTCTGACGGCGGCGGCGTCGCCGGCGAGCTGCGCGCAGGTCAGGGCGAAGAGGATGAACACGCTCCAGCAGAAGGAGGCCGCCGAGCCGAGGGCCACAAGGGTGTCCATGTTCGGCGCTCCGTGGAGCAGGCCTTTCGCCCCGCTGATGAAAAAGCGCTGGTTGATGACCATGATGAGGCCCGCCAGGAGCATCTCGTAGATGCCCATGGCGGCGTGGTTGTCCTGGAGGAAGGGGGGGAGGGGCCAGTCCCAGAGCATGTGCCCCATGGAAACGTACAGCAGCGGGACGAGCAGGATGAGCGACCAGATGAGCCTGCGCTTGAGCACCGGGGTCTCCTGGTCCCTGAGGATGTCTTCGCCGGCGGAGGGCAGGTCCCGGCTGCTTCCGGGCGCGCCATCCTGGAGCCGGGCCCCGTAGCCTGCCGCGGCGACGGCGTCCATGACCTCCCCGGGGGATGCCGTGCCTTCCACGCCCATGGTGTTGGTGAGGAGGCTTACGGAACAGCTTTCCACGCCTTTGACGCCCCTGACTGCCTTTTCGACGCGCGCGCTGCAGGCGGCGCAGCTCATGCCGGTGACTGTGTATTTTCTCATCGGGAACCCTCTTTCGGAGCCGGCAGGCCGGGACCTGTCCGGAGCAGCCGCATGGAATTGAGCACGGCGATGACCATGACGCCCACATCGCCGAAGACGGCCTGCCACATGGTGGCCAGCCCCAGCGCCCCCAGGATGAGGAGCAGGGCCTTGACGCCCAGGGCGAAGACGATGTTCTGCGTCACGATGGCGTGGGTGCGCCGCGCGATGGACACGGCTTCGGGCAGCCGGGCCGGATCGCCGGACATGAGCACCACGTCGGCGGCTTCTATGGCCGCGTCCGAGCCGAGCGCCCCCATGGCGACGCCCACGTCAGCGCGGGCGATGGCCGGGGAATCGTTGACGCCGTCACCGATGAAACAGATGGTATGTCCGCCCCCCCCGACCCTGTCAAGCGTTTCCAGCCATTCCACCTTCTGCAGGGGGAGGAGGCCCGCATGGTATTCGCCTATGCCGACCGCGTCTGCCGCGGCAGACGCGCTTTCCTCCCCGTCGCCGGTGAGCATGGCGATGCGCCGTGCGCCAAGGCGCCTGAGCGCGGCGATGGCAGGCGCGCTGCCCGGCTTGGGGGCGTCGGCAATGAGCAGGCAGCCGGCGTACGCGCCGCCGGCGGCCACATGGACCTGCGTATGGGGGGAATGCACCTGCGGGCATGCCACGCCCATTTCCTGCAGCATCGCGCGGCTGCCCGCGGCGATGCGCATGCCCTGCCATTCCACGGTCACGCCGCGCCCGGCGGCTTCCCTGGATCCGGTGGCGCCCGGGGGGGCGAAGCCCGGCACGGCGCGCATGACGGACCGCGCGATGGGATGGGCGGAAAGGCTCTCCGCGGCGGCGGCAAGGCGCAGGAGCCCCTCCTTGTCCATGCCCGGGGCCGGGATGGCGTCGACCACCTCGAACGAGCCCTTGGTCAGCGTGCCTGTCTTGTCGAAGACGAAGGTGTCGGCACGGGACAGGGCTTCGAGGAAGTTGCCCCCCTTGACGAGTATCCCCCGGCGCGACGCGGCCCCTATGCCCCCGAAAAAGGCCAGCGGCACCGATATGACCAGTGCGCAGGGGCAGGAGATGACCAGGAAGATGCAGGCGCGGCGGAACCATTCCGTCCATGCGCCGCCGGTCAGCAGGGGCGGCAGCACGGCCAGCAGCAGCGCCAGCCCGGCCACGGCTGGCGTATACCACCGCGCAAAGGACGTGATGAAGTTCTCCGTGGGCGCCTTGCGCGCGGCAGAATCTTCCACCATGCTGATGATCCGTGCCACGGTGGAATCGGCATAGGGCTTGCCGGCGCGGATCTCCAGGGCGCCGTCCAGGCAGATGGAGCCCGAGAGCGCCGTGTCGCCCGGGGCTGCGCGGCGGGGGAGGGATTCCCCGGTGAGGGAGCTCATGTCGAGCATGGAGCCGCCGGAAAGCACGGTGCCGTCCAGCGGCACGCGTTCGCCCGGCCTGACGAGGAACACCTCTCCGGGCAGCACGGCAGAAGGATCGGTGCTGACCAGGCTCCCGCCGCGCCGGACGAGGGCCCGCTCCGCCCTGATGCTGAGCAGCGCCCTGATGGAACCGCGTGAGCGCTGCACCGCCCGGTCCTGGAAGTATTCGCCGACCTGGTAGAAGAGCATCACGGCGGCAGCCTCGGGGTATTCCCCGATGGCGAAGGCGCCCAGGGTGGAGATGGTCATGAGGAGGTTTTCATCGAAGACGCGCCCCCGGACAATGTTCCGGGCCGCCTTGCACAGCACATCGCCACCGAGCAGGAGGTAGACGGCGGCAAACAGCGCGGCGCGCAGCCAGGAGGGCAGGGGCGCCAGGAGGCAGGCGGCCAGCAGCGCCGCATAGAGCGCCGCGCCCGCGGCAAGGCGGAGCAGGCGCCTTTTGCCTTCCGTGCCCTCGTCCGGGGCCTGCGCCGGCGCGCGCCCGGCATCGTCCAGGAGCGAGACCTGCACGCCGGGTTCGTGCCGGGACACGATGCCGCGGACAGCGCCCAGGGGGTCCCCGGGGAGGGCGGAGCAGCGCAGCATGAGCGTCTGACGGGCGAGGTTGAGGGAGGAGCCTTCCACGAAGCCCAGCCCTGCGGCTTCCTTCTCGATGAGCGCGGCGCAATGCGGGCAGTCCAGCCCGCGCAGCAGGAAGCACAGCTCCGCGGCAGCGCGCTCCTGCACGGCGACGTCCGGCTCGTGTTCGGCCACGATGGCGCGCACCCTGTCCAGGAGCCCCTCGCCGTCATCGGCCGTGATGCGCAGCGTCTGGCGCATGAGGTCGACGGAGGCCGCGCTCACGCCGGGCAGGGCGGCAGCCTGCCGTTCTATCTCCGCGGCGCAGTGCGGGCAGTCCAGCCCGGCCAGCACGAATGTCTTTTCCATAGGCACCTCCGGCGCCCAGGAGGGGCGCCTGGGGGAATGCTAGACCTTGGAGCTGCTTTAAGGTCAAGAGGAAAAGGAAGGACGGCGGAAAAAAATATCAAGCATCATCCTGATGCAGGTCGTCCGCCATGCCCTGCAGCTGCCGGCAGCAGGAGAGGTCGAAGCTTTCCAGGCCCTCCAGGATGCCGCAATGCTCCCTGCCCGTGCCGTCGCACTGCTGCCGGAGGCTTTCGAAATGGCTCTTGAAATGCTGCAGGGCGGCTATCTGCCTGTCGATGCGCGCGATATGCCGCTCCACCAGCTCGTTGATCCAGCCGCAGCTCTTGCAGGGGTTGCTCCTGAAGTCCAGGAACTCGCGTATCTCCGCAAGCGAAAAGCCCAGCAGGCGGCAGTGCATGATGAAGCCCACGCGCCGGATGTCCTCCTCGCCGTAGATGCGGTAATTGTTGAAGGCCCGCCCGGGGGCCTGCAGCAGCCCTTTCTTTTCGTAGAAGCGCAGGGTGGCCACCGGGCAGCCCGTGCTTCTGGACAGGTCGCCTATCTTCATGACGGGGCTCCTTGGGAAAGCATGCATGCGGCATGCGCTTAAACACAAAGTCCCACCAGCCTTGCGGCTGATGGGGGAAAGAACGGATGTGCCAGGCCTAGTTGCCCTGCTTCTTGAGGATGGTGCGCACGGTGTCGGAAAGCTGCGCGCCCTTGCCGATCCAGGCCTGGAGCTTTTCCTCGTCCACCTTGACGCTGGCGGGGTCGGTGTTGGGATTGTAGTAACCCAGGAATTCCAGCGGGCGGCCGTCGCGGCGGGAATCGCTGTTGATGGCCACGATGCGGTAGAAGGGGTGCTTCTTGGAGCCGGAACGGGTCAGTCTCACTTTTACGGACATGTGTCTCTCCTGAACAGGCAGCAGCGCTACCTTTTTTTGTTTTTGCGTTTTTGCTTGTCGCGTTTCTTTTTCGTGGCGGACCTGCCGCCCGGCATCCCCGGGACGCCTCCGGGAAGGCCCTGCAAGCCCATGCCGGGCAGACCACCCAAGCCCGGTCCCATGCCGCCCAGCCTGTTCATCATGCCCTGGGGAATGGCGGGCATGTGCTTTTTGGGCTGCATCATGGACTGCATCATTTTCTTCATCTGCTCGAACTGGCGCAGGAGCTGGTTCACGTCCTGCACCCTGGTCCCGGAGCCGCGGGCGATGCGGGCCCTGCGGCTGCCGTTGATGATATCCGGATTCCTGCGCTCCCTGGCCGTCATGGAATTGAGGATGGCCTCGGTGCGGTCCAGTTCCTTCTCGTGCCCGCTCAGGTCGCCCAGCTTGTCGGAAAGCCCGCCGAGGCCGGGGATCATCTTCATGAGCGAGGAGAGGGAGCCCATCTTGCGCATGCGGCGCATCTGGGTGCGGAAGTCTTCCAGGTCGAATTTGGCCTTCTCCATCTTGCGCGCGAGGGCTTCGGCCTCTTCGGCCTTCATCTCGTCCTGCGCCTTTTCGAGAAGGGTGAGCACGTCGCCCATGCCGAGGATGCGGCCGGCGATGCGGTCGGGGTGGAAGATTTCCATCTCGGAAAGCTTCTCGCCCATGCCGACGAACTTGACGGGCGCGCCGGTGACGCTCTTGATGGAGAGCGCAGCGCCGCCGCGGGCGTCGCCGTCCATCTTGGTGAGCACGACGCCGGTGATGCCCAGCCGATCGTTGAAGGACTTGGCCACGGTGACGGCGTCCTGGCCGGTCATGGCGTCGGCGACGAAGAGGATCTCCTGCGGATGGACGGCGGCCTTGATGTCCGCCAGCTCCTGCATCAGGGGCTCGTCCACGTGCAGGCGGCCGGCGGTATCGATGATGACCACCGTGCACTGCTTTTCGCGTGCGTCTTCCACGGCTGCGCGGGCGATGTCCACCGGATCCATGTCCGGCCCGGAGTCGAAGCAGGGCATGTCGATCTGCTTGGCGAGCGTGCGCAGCTGGTCGATGGCGGCAGGGCGGTAAACGTCTGCGGGGACAAGGTAGGGGCGCATCTTCTGCTTGCGCAGGAGCAGCGCCAGCTTGCCCGCGGACGTGGTCTTGCCGGAGCCCTGGAGGCCGGCCATGAGGATGACGGCGGGCTGGCTGCCCTGCAGGTCCAGCGCCGTGCTGTCGCCGCCGAGCAGGGCGACGAGCTCATCGTGGACGACCTTGATGACCTGCTGGGCGGGGGTGACGCCCTTCATCACTTCCACGCCGACGGCGGCTTCGCGCACGCGCTCTACGAAGTCCTTGACGATCTTGAAGTTCACGTCGGCTTCCAGCAGGGCGAGGCGCACTTCGCGCAGGGCGTCCTGTATGTTGGCGTCGGTGAGCTGGGCGCGTCCGGTAAGGCTGCGGAACACGCCGGAGAGTCGGTCGGAGAGGCTTTCGAACATGGCTTGTCCAGGATGGGGTTGGAAAGGAGATAATTAAGCAACGAGCAGGCGCAAGTCAAGCGCAATTTGCCTGCGGCGGCATATTTCCCTTGCGGGGCGCAGGGCGCGGGGATAACCTGTGCGGAACGGTCCATCCGCGGGCGGGACCGGCCCCGGATGCGCCGGAGAAGGAGCAGGCATGGACATCGTGGCCCTTGATTTCGAAACTTCCGGCTACGCGCCGGACAGCGCCTGTTCCCTGGGCATGGTGCGCTTCGGAGGGGACGGCGCAGCGGCGACGTGGCATCACCTCATCCGCCCGCCCAGCAGGCGGGTCTGCTTCACGCACATCCACGGCCTCACATGGGGGATGCTCAGGGACCAGCCTTCGTTCGCGGAGCTGTGGGACGAGATAGGCGGCTTCATGGCGGGCGCCGGGCTGCTCGTGGCGCATAACGCCCCCTTCGACAGGGCCGTGCTGGAGGCGAGCTGCGCGGCAGCCGGCGTGCATGCGCCCGGCATCCCCTTTGCCTGCACCCTCAGGGGGGCGCGCCTCATGAAGAGGCAGCTGGGGCTGCCGGACTGCCGGCTGGATACCGTATGCGCGCATTTCGGCATCCCCCTGGACCACCACCAGGCGCTCTCCGATGCCCTGGGCGCCGCGGGGATATACCGCCGCCTGCGGGGCCTGGGCCTGACGGATCACGACATGCTCCTCCGCCCTTGCCCAAAACGCTTAACCGCCGTATAGTCCCTCAGCAGAAACAGAGAGGCCCACATGATCATCCGATGCCCAAAATGCCATTTCCAGCGCGAGATGCCCGGCAGCGCCATCGAACCGGGCAAGAAATACAAGGTCACCTGCCCGCGCTGCGGGGAAGTGTTCGGCTTTTCCCTCCATGTCCCGGAAGAAGACCTCAAGCCGGCATCCCCCGCGCCCGTGCCGGAGGACCAGGCAGCCCCGGACACAGCCGCCGCGGCTGATCCTGCGCAGGATCCCCGGGACGGGGAAGGGCGCGGTGAGGATGCCCGGGACGCTGCGCCGGACGGGGCGCCGGCTGGACGCGCGCCCGACGACGCGCTGCCCCCGGGCGCCGAGGTGCTCGATGCGGATGGCGCGGACGGGACCGGCGGACGCCGCGGAGAAGCCCCCGCCCCCGTACCTTCAGGGGAGGGCGCCGGCAGGCGCGGAGGCGGGCTGCTCGCCCGCTGGCGGAGCGTGAGGGAGAACCTCAGGCGCTATGACGAGGCGCAGGACGATCCCGGCTCGCCCTACGGAGACGGCAGGCCGGAGGGGGCGCCCTGGGAGCAGCCGGAATATTACGGATTCTGGGGATGCTTCACGCGCACCCTGCTCGGCGTGATGTTCCGCCCCCGGGAGTTCTTCCTGCATGTGCGCTGCAACATGTCGCTGATACGCCCCCTGCTTTTCTATGTGCTGATGAGCATCATCCAGATGCTTGCGAGCCGCTTCTGGACCATAAAGATACTGCGCGAGGCCGTCGCCCGCGGGAGCGATCCGCAGGCGGCCGCCTTCCTGGAAACGCTCATGCAGAACATGAACCTTTCCATGATGCTCCTGTTCACGCCCTTCGCAGCACTGTTCACGGCGGTGTTCCTCGCCGGCGTGTACCACCTCACCTTCCGCATCGTGCAGCCAGACAGGGCGGATTTCGCCACCACGCTGCGCATCGTCTGCTACAGCTCCGCCCCCTTCATCCTGTACATCGCCCCCGGGTTCGGCAGCAGCATCGCCAGCGGATGGAGCATCGCGGTGGTCTTCATAGGCTGCAAGTACGCCCTGAACATGCCCTGGACGCGCACGCTGCTCGCCCTGCTCCCGCTCATCCTCCTGGGGCTGGCCTTCGTTTCTCAGCTGAACGTGTTCATGCACGCATGAGCGGGAGCCCCCATGCCCGGCATGACAAAAGAGCCCCGTCCGGGGCTCTTTGCTTTTGCGTTGGTGCGGCGCCTGGTCCGCCGCGGCTAAGATCCTTCGCGCTCCATCCTGTACCTGGCGACGTCGTCGACCGAAGCCAGGGGCATCCCGTGGGCGCGGGCGAACGCCGCCACCTCGGGCAGGCGGGCCATGGTCCCGTCGGGCATGGTCAGTTCGCAGAGGACGCCGGCCGGGATGAGTCCGGCCATGCGGCACAGGTCCACCGTCACTTCGGTATGCCCGCGCCGTTCGAGCACGCCGCCAGGTTTGGCCCTGAGCGGGAAGACGTGCCCGGGGCGGTGCAGGTCGCCGGGCTTCGCCCCCGGCGCCGCCGCGGCCTTGACCGTGGTCACGCGGTCGGCGGCGGAAACGCCCGTGGTCACGCCTTCGGCGGCTTCGATGCTCACGGTGAAGGCCGTGCGGTTCCGGTTGGTGTTGGCGGCGACCATGGGCGGCAGGTCGAGTTCGTCCGCCTTTTCATCAGTGAGGCAGAGGCAGACGATGCCGCTGCACTCGCGGATGAGCAGTGCCATCTGGGGCACGGTGAGGGTCTGGGCGGCGTAGATGAGGTCGCCCTCGTTTTCGCGGTCTTCGTCGTCCACGATGAGCACGCCGCCGCCGCTTTTCAGCGAGGCGATGGCCTGTTCGACGCGCTCGCGCGGTGAGCCGAAGGATTCGAGAAGGGATCGTTGGCGCATGAATGCTCCTCCGGGAGGTATCCGGCATCAGGGCGGTCGCTGAAGGGGAAAGAGATGCGCAGCGCACCATGCGGAAAGGATGTTCTCTTTCTTCCGGACTGTTACCGTCGGCCCCGGATGTGCGCCGGGTCAGCGCCGCTTCCCGTGAAGCAGCGCGCGCGGGCTCCTGCATGGCAGTCACCGCCGGTGGGGGATCCCACCCCGCCCTGAGAATTCAGGCTTTTTTTACCCTGTATGCCCAACTTGTCAATAGGCTCCGCGCGGCTTGACATCGGCAGGGGAATACGTATGTTCTCCCCATGCAGGAGAGCGTATGTTCGGCAAGCTGGTCGCCCATTCCATGGATTCCATGATCAATGTCTTCCTGAAGACCAGGGGGATGGCCCTGGTCAACAGCAGGATCGCCCGCTACGGCGAGGTGACGGACCTGCGCAAGGAAGGCCCCTGCTACCATGCCAGGGTGCGCCTGCTGGGCCACGGCAGCGACCTGGAAGTCACCATGAAGGGCCTGGAGATGGACGAGGGCTGCACGGTGGCCAGGCTGGGCGAATTCAGCGCCAGCGAGCCCTGGCTGGAACACCTGCTCGAAGACCACGCGAACGGCCGCAGGATCCCCATCCCCGAGGGGGCGCGTCCGGCGCTCAGGCCCTTTGCGAAATACGTTTGACCCCGCCCTGCGCGTTGACAGGGCACCTTTTCCCTGCGATACATCCCCTGCCGCGCCCGTGACGCGCGGCTCCCCCTACTTTAGCGCCGGCACGCCGGCAGGAGCATTGACGTGACTATCGATGAACAGGTGAAGATCATCCGCCGCGGCATCGTGGACCTCGTGAGCGAGGAAGATCTGCGCAAGAAACTGGCGAGGGATGCCCCGCTCCGCATCAAGGTCGGATTCGATCCCACCGCGCCCGACCTGCACCTCGGGCATACCGTCGTCATGCACAAGATGCGCCAGTTCCAGGAACTGGGGCATGACGTGACGTTCCTCATCGGAGACTTCACGGGCCGCATCGGCGACCCTTCGGGAAAGTCCAAGACCCGCCCCCCGCTCACGGAGGAGCAGGTGAAGAAGAACGCCGAGACCTACAAGGCGCAGGTGTTCAAGATCCTGGACCCGCAGAAGACCACCGTGCGTTTCAATTCGGAATGGGGCGACAGCCTCACCCCCGCGGCGATGCTCAAGCTCATGTCCTGCTGCACCGTGGCGCGCATGATGGAGCGCGACGATTTTGCCAAGCGCTATGCCGAGCAGTCGCCCATCGCCATCCACGAGTTCATGTATCCGCTGCTGCAGGCCTATGATTCCGTCGTCCTGCGCACCGACGTGGAGATGGGCGGCACCGACCAGATATTCAACCTGCTCATGGGGCGCACGCTCCAGGGGCATTACGGCATCGAATCCCAGTGCGCCATCACCGTGCCCCTGCTCGTGGGGCTGGACGGCGTCACCAAGATGTCCAAGTCGCACGGCAACTACATCGGCGTCATGGAGCCGCCTGCCGACCAGTTCGGCAAGGCCATGTCCATCTCCGACGACCTGATGTGGAACTGGTACGAGCTGATATCCGTCAGGAGCATGGAGGAGATCAGCGACATGCGGGCCCGCGTGCAGGCCGGGACGCTCCATCCCAAGCTGGTCAAGGAAGACCTGGCCTTTGAGATCGTGGCCCGCTACTGGGGCGAAGAGGCCGCCCAGAGCGCGCGTGACGGCTTCAACAACGTGTTCGCCAGGGGCGGCATCCCCGAAGACGCCATCACCTGGAGCGCGCCGGAAGGCGAAGAGAGCACGCCCGTTTCCATCCTTGCCGCCACGGGGCTCGTCCCCTCGCGGGGGGAAGCCAAGCGCAAGATCGCCGCGGGCTCCCTCAAGGTCAACGGAGAAAAGCTCACCGACGGGCTCACGCCGCTGCCCGCCGGGGAATACACCCTCAAGTACGGCAAGAAGGGCTTTGTGGTCCTCACGGTGAAGAACGATGGCTGAACCCTTCGTCCCCGGACTCCTGGGGCGCTGCCCCGAAGACATGTGCAGGGGCTGCTGCCCCTACCGTGATCCCGAGATGTCCACGCCGGAAGGGCGGGCATTCCTCATGGACCGCGGCGAAACGGAAGGCAACAGGACGCCGCACGTGGTGCACGTGCGCATCCAGCCCGAAGACGTGGACGTGGACATCCCGCGCTGGCAGGCCAAGAACGCCGGCATCCTCCTGACCACCCTCGGCCTGCGCCAGGGCACGGCCATCGTGGCCTGCGGCAGGCGCCTGCTCACGCCGGACGTGCCCCTCTATCCTTCGCAGCGCGTCCTCGTGCGCAAGGTGATGTCCAGCGGGTAGGCTCCCCGGACCGACCTCCGGTCTTAAAACCAAAGCCCCGGCAGATGCGCGGGGCTTTGGTTTTTAAGCGGTGCGCCCGGAGCGGGCGCGCAGCGCCGGGCTAGAAGGAGATCCTGGCGCCCAGCATGATCTGGTGGTTGTGGTTGTGCTTGCCGCGCATGGTCACCTCGTAGGCCGAGGTCTGCGTGTTGGCCATCATCAGGTAGCGGTAGCCCAGGTCAAGGGAGAGCGTGCTGTTGACCTCCCAGGCGCAGCCGAAGCCCACCTGCCCGGCGAACACGACGTCCGTCTCGTTGTTCATGCCGTGGTAGGCGCCGTCGTGGATGGACGTCTTGTCGTTGACGAAGGCGAGCCCCACGCCGGCGCTCACCCAGGGCACGAAGCCGGAAAAGCGGGCGAAGTCCCAATAGCCGTTGGCCAGCAGGGTCTGCACGCCGAATTTCGACGTGACGCTGCCCGAACCGGCAGGACCCGCATCGTAATGCCGCGTCAGGCTGTTTTTGCCGTAGAAGCCGTATTCCGCTTCGGCGCGCAGCGGCTGGGAGAACACTTCCATGAAGTTGTAGCCGACGGCGATGGCGGCGCCGGCGCGGAAGCTGGACTTGCTGTCGCTCATGGCGTGCATGCCGGCCACGGAGATCTCGCTTTTGTTGTGCTGGTAGTTCATGACCAGCTTGGGCGTGACATACACCCCGCTCCCGGCCTGGGCGAAGCAGGGCAGCAGCAGCGCTGCCGAAAGGAGCATGGCGGAAAAGAGCTTTTTCACGGAGGACCTCCATTTAGTTAAAGTTGAACATGAAGTTTTTATCCGTGCGGGCGTCATACGTAGCGGGCGGACGCAGGCATGTGCCAGTCGATGCCCAGGGTGCAGCTGCTCATCTTCACGGCAGGCGGGCTCTGGTGCCGCTTGAATTCCGCCGCGGCCAGGCGGCGCGCCACGTCGCGCACCACGCTTTCCGGCACGCCGGGCAAGGTGAGCGTCTCGGGATTGGCGGCGTTTTCCAGCAGCTCGCGCAGGACCGTGTCCAGCACCGGGTAGGGCGGGAGGTTGTCCTCGTCCACCTGGTCCGGATGCAGCTCCGCCGAGGGCGGCTTGTCAAAGACGTTGCGGGGGATGATCCATCCGCCGCGGTATCCATTGTACCAGGCGGCGATGTCGTAAACTTCCGTCTTGTACACGTCGCCGATGGGTTCCAGGGCGCCCACGGTGTCCCCGTACAGGGTGCAGTACCCCATGGCGTTTTCGGACTTGTTCCCCGTGCCCAGCACGGCGTAGCCCAGGCGGTTGGCGAAGGCCATGAGCAGCGTCCCGCGGATGCGCGGCTGGAGGTTGTCGGCGGTAAGGTCGCCCGGCCGTGCCGGCAGGCCGGCGAAGGACGGGGCCAGCGCCGCGGAGAAGGCGTCCATCATGGGCGTGATGCAGACGTTCGCCGTGCGCATGCCCAGGGCGTCCGCGAGCTTTTGCGCGTCGTCCTGGCTGTGGCCGCTGCTGAAGCGGGAGGGCATGAGCACGCCGAAGACGTTTTCCGCGCCCAAGGCTTCCACCGCGATGCAGGCGACGAGGGCGGAATCCATGCCGCCGGAGAGCCCCAGCAGCACGCCTTTCACGCCGCATTTGCGGGCGTAGTCGCGCACGGCCAGCACGGCGGCGCGGAACATGGATCCGGCGCGGGTGGGCTTGGGCTCCGGCTCCCGGGCGCAGGTGAGGGCGTGGCTGCCTTCATCCAGCTGCAGGGCGATGGCGTCCGGCTCAAAGGCGCGGGCGCGGGCCAGCAGGGTGCCGCCGGCGTCGTGCGCCGTGCTCTGCCCGGCATAGACCAGCCCGTCGGTGGCGCCGCATTGGCATGCGGCCAGCACGGGCAGGCCGTAGCGCTGGGCCAGGTTCGCCCTGTCCACTTCCAGCCCGCACTGTGCGCCGGGCAGGAACACCGCCGGAGAGGTGAGCAGCACGGCGGCCGGGGCGCCGGGCAGGGTGGGCGGCAGTTCGTCCAGGTCGATCTTGCCGTCGGGGCAGGGGGGCATGTAGAAGGTCGTGCCGCCGGGCAGGCGGAGCATGCCGTTCCCGTCGAGCATGAGGGCGTGGATCTGCCCTCCGGAGACCAGCATGTACAGGGGCACTTCGGCCCCGGCAAGGGAAATGAGCATGTCCGGGCCGTCGGCGAGCAGGTCCGCGAGCAGGCGGGCGCCTTCGCGGCAGCGGCTGTAAAAGCCGCCCGCGCGGCGGAGCGAACCCCACGGCACGCCGGCTATGGGATAGAGGGGGGCCACGCAGAGCGCCTGCCCGGGCGGGGGCGCCTTCGCGGCGGCATCCCTGGCCATGGCGGCGAGCTGGCGGGCGTTGCCTGAAAAGTCACCGGGGACGGGATCGTGCTGGAGGAGGATGATCTGCATGGCCATGGGCTCCCTTCCCGTCATGCGGGGTCGTGGAGCACGTCCTGCATGGTGCGCAGATGACCCGGCTCCTGCCTGGCGATCCAGCGTGCGGCGCGCAGCGCCCCGCCCGCGAAGTTGCTGCGGGAATGGGCATGGTGCGTGATCTCGATGCGCTCGCCTTCGCCGAAGAAATAGACGGTATGCACACCCACCACGTCGCCGCCGCGCAGCGACTGGATGCCGATCTCATCGTGGCGGCGCGGCTCCAGGGAATCGAAGCGGTTGGTGTTGATCGCTCCCTTGCCCAGGCCTTTTGCCTTGAGCAGGGGGTCGGCCAGCAGCAGCGCGGTGCCGCTGGGCGCGTCCTTCTTTTTGTTGTGGTGTATCTCCATCATCTCCACGTCGTAGCCGTCGCCCAGCATGGCGGTGAGGCGGGGCAGGATGTCCATGATGACGTTGACGCCCACGCTCATGTTGGCGGAGCGCAGGATGGGGATGCGGCAGGCAAGCTCTTCCAGCCTGGCCAGCTGCGCTTCGGAAAGCCCGGTCGTCCCGATGACCATGGGGTTCCCGTTGACGGCAGCGGCCTCGGCCGTTTGCATGGTGGCCGCCGCTGCGGTGAAGTCCACGATCACGGAGCCTTTGGGGCAGCGGGGAAGGACGTCTGCAATGTCGCTGGAAACGATCACGCCTTCCGCTTTGAGCCCCGCCAGCCTGTCCAGGCAGGAGCCCTGTTCCAGGGCTGCGGCGAGGCGCAGGTCCTCCGCCGCCCGGACCATGTCCACGAGGGTCTTGCCCATGCGGCCGGCAGCGCCCGTGATGATGATGGAAAGTGCCATTGAGTCCTCCCTTGGGATAGGATGTGAGCTTTTCGCCAAGCCTTATAGGTCAAATCCCGCCTTTGCGCAACCGTTGCGGCTTTATTCACAGGCTTCCGCGGGGTTTTTCGTGGACCGTGCCAACAGAATTGCCATGCATGGCCGCCGTGCAACAACGGTGGCACGCCCCCTCCCCGGGCCCTGCGTGCGGCTCCGGCGGGAAATCATCGGTAACTGTGTCAAATACAAAGGTATTAATGATCCTGTCCGCTCATTTTTCCCTTGCGCGCGCGGGCGATTCCCCCTATAAGGGAACGGAAGCAGGCCGGTCCAGGCGCAGCATGCGTCCTGGCATGGTTTTTGCAATAATTGATGTTGACATATCTCTCTGCCGCCCTTCAATGGCAGCCACTTATAATCCGCGAGGTCTTCCATGTCCCAGGTACAGTTTGACGGTCAGCAGCCCTTCTTCCAGCAGCCCATCAACCCGCAGCCCGAAGACGATGTCCAGCCCCTTGTGCAGCATCAGAAGCAGCATGCGCCCGATGTCCATCTGGAAAAGCTCACGGCCGATGACCTCAAGGCCATCATGTCCGGCAACGCGGACATGACCGCAGCCGCTTCCAAAAAGCGCTGGTCGCTGGCGGCCAAGATCATCACGGGCATCTTCACCCTGGGCATCGCGCCGGCCGTCATGTGCAGCAAGGAAGGCAAGATGGAGCGCCAGTCGGCCCAGGACGCCCTGCGCCTCAAGGACGCGCTGAAGCGCTTCAACGACGATCCGGATGCGGAAAGGCAGGTCATCCACATGGCCGACAAGCGCGTCGTCCTGGACAAGACCGAGCAGGGCGGGATCAAGGCCTTCATCGACCGCCAGGTGGTCGAAGCCAAGCACACGGCCAAGGACATGGTCGAGATCATCGAGGACGACATCGTCACCCATGTCGACTTTTACGGGAAGAAGGCCGCGGAAAAGCTGTTCGGCAAAATGGGGGAGATCAACAGGTCGAACCCCATGGACGCCCTGGACAGGACCGGCGCCGATTCCCGCCACCGCGAGCTCTGCGTCAAGCTCATCCATGCCAGGACGGGTCTGGATCCGAGCGTGCTGCATTCCTGCACCACCAAGTACCTCGACCGCATGGCGCGCTATGCCCTGGACGGCTATTACGGTTCACTCAAGCACACGCTCGACCATGTGCTGACCATCACCACCACCAACCGCGTGGCCGCGGAAGACGCCAAGGAACTTCTCGACGCCATGGAAGCGCAGGAGAAGGAAAACCCCGGCGACGTGGAACAGAAGGTGAACATCAGGGCGATCCAGGCGCCGAAGCCGCAGAACACCACGCAGAAGCAGGTGCAGGCGATGATGGCCGACCTCATCTACGCGGGGAACATCGTCGACGAGGACAAGTACGCGGGCAAGCCCGGCGAGCGCATGCAGCAGGTGATGGAGAAGAACGCCAAGGTCATAGCGGACGTGATCATCACCGAAGCCGGCGTGGATGCCGTGAAGGCCGAGCAGAAGGCCGTGAAGGCCGAAGCGAAGGCGGCGCTCCCGGATGCGAGCCC
>CACZQM010000078.1 GCA_902783285.1 uncultured Desulfovibrio sp.
GCGTGGTCTGGTAGGCGGAGTTCTCCGTGGTGGAGCCCATGGCGAACTCGTCCATGTTGTTCTTGCCGAGGATGACGGCGCCGGCCTGGCGCAGCCGCTCGACCGCGTAGGCGTCGTACATGGACTGGAAGCCCTTGAGGATTCTGGAGGCCGCCGTCGACGGCATGCCCCGGGTCACCAGAGCGTCCTTCACGGTCACGGGCACGCCCCAGAGGGGCTTGTCCGCCTCGGGGCCCTTTTCGTCCATGGCCTTCGCCTGGGCCAGCGCTCCTTCCCTGTCGACATGGAGCATGGCGGCCAGCCTGGGCTCGGTCGCCTCCATGCGGTCCAGGCAGGCGGACGCGGCTTCGGCGGCGCCGACTTGCCTTTCCTTCAGGGCCTCCGCAAGGCTGGACAGGGTCATATCGAGAATGTCTGACATAGCAATCGCACCTTCACTGCAATAAGAGGCAAACGGGAAGAGGCCCTACACTATCCTCGGCACGATGAAGTACTCGTCGTTGCCGTCCGGGGCGTTCTTGAGCATGTCGGCGCGGGCGCGCCTGTTCTCGGCAACGTCCTCGCGCATGGTTGGGGCGTGGAGCACGGGGCTGTACAGGGGCTCCACGGCGGATGTGTCCACTTTGCCGAGTATGTCCATGTAGCTCAGGATGTCGCTCAGCTGGCCGGCGAAGCGCGCGATCTCGTCTTCGTCGACGGTCAGGCGCGAGAGCTGGGCCATGTGCAGGACGTCCTCTCTGGAGACGGTTTTCGTTGAGGCCATGAAGCTTTCCTTTCTACTGTTGCTGCGGGGTGGGCAGGCTCAGTTTGTACGAAGTGTGGCGCCTAGTCGGCATGACGGGCTGGGAGGAAGCGGGCTGGCCGGCCGCCTGCGGGGCCGGAGAGGCAGAGGCGGGCGAAGCCTGGCCGGGCGCGTCGGGCACGGCCGGAGCGCCGTCTGCCTGGTAGCCGCGGGGCAGAGGCGCCGCGGGCTTGGAAGGATCGATGAGGCGGCCCGCAGGAACGCCGGCGGACTGGCCGGAGGGAGTGAGCGCCGGCGAGGGCTCGGGGGCGGCCGGAACCATCTGAGGGTTGAGCTTGAGCGCGTCGCGCTTGGCCCTGAGGGCGCTCTGGTTGACAAGCACGGCGCCCTGGGTGCCGGGCTGGAGCATGAAGAGCTTTTGGTGGGCGCGGCCGGCGTCGTCGTAGGAAATGGGAGCCATGGCGAAGTTCATCCTGGCGGCGGCCGGGATGTACTTGTTGGCCGTGGCCGCAGGGTAGCCGCGCTCGAAGTTCAGGCGGCAGGCGAAGCGGACGAAGTCGTAGCCGAGGGCATGCCAGGCGTCGTAGCTTCCGCTGTTGAAGGGCGCGGGCGCCACGGTTCTGGAGAAGTTGCTCGGGAACACGGCGACGGGGTAGTTGGCGGCGTTGGCCAGGGGCCTGGCGTTGAGGTAGCCGTTCCAGATCATGGTGCCGACCATATAGGCGCTCGGGGCGCCGGCACCTGCAAGGGCGCGCTTGAGCATGTCAACCTGCTTCCAGGAGTCCGTCAGGAAGACGGCTTCGATGCCTCCGCCGGAGCCCACCAGAAGCTTGGCGGCGCTGTCGGCCTGGCCGCTGTAGGCGGAGCGGGCAAGCACGATGCCCTTGCTGGCCAGCTTCTCTTCCAGGAGGCCCGTCATGCGCAGGCTGAACTTGTCGTTGGGATAGAGGGCGCCCACGGAGCGGCAGCCGAGGTCGTCGGCCAGCAGCTTCGCCACGGCGTCGGCCTGGTCTTCGGCGCTGGCGAAGAAGCGCCAAGCGTCGAGGCCTTCCGTGCCGGCGGGGAGCTTGCCGAGGAAGGCGAAGACGTTGCGCTCGCGGGTCAGGCCCGAGGAGAGCGCCTGCTTGAACACGTCGGGCTGCAGGAAGCCGCCGACCACGGCAAATTCCTTGGGCAGGGCCCGCACCTGCTCAATCCAGCCAGGCTGGGTGTAGATGACCTTGACGTGGACCGTGGCGCCGTTTCTGCTGAAGCTGGACTTCGCCAGCTGCGCGCCGGTCTCGATCTTCTTGGAAATGGGGGCGAAATTGCCCGTATTGGGCAGAACGAGGACGACGCAGGGACCAGGCGCCAGTCCAGGCGTGCGCGGGGTTTTGTCGGTACCGAAGCCCGGCAGGGCGCAGCCCGCCAGGCAGGCGGACAGGCAGAGCAGAGCCATGAGGGCAAGGAACCGGGAAAGGCTGCGAATGGTAGGCACGGCAGGAACTCCCTTCGGGTGTGTTGAGGATTGCGCGTCCCCCGGCCACAAGAGGCGCAGGGCAGGACGCGCAGGCAAGCCTGCACGGCGTGCAGTCGCCTTTCATAATAGAAAACCGCGCACCGGTCAAAAAAGGTTCGGCGCCGGATTAGGACACCGGCACGACGCCTCAGGCCTGGACGCTACCAGACGCCTTCAGGCGTGACCCGACTCTTATCGATCGCGCGGCAGGCCTCCATGAGCCTTCGTCTGTAGAAGCCGATCATCTCCACCTTCGTCGCCGCGTAGCCCTGCAGCATCACGCCCACGCGGTTTCAGCAGGAGAAAAACACACCGAAGCTGTTGCCCGACTCCTCGAAGCGTTCCACACATTTCTTCAGCTCCGCGTCCAGCACCTCCTCCCGTGGAACCAGACGAAGAAGTCCCCTGGGCAATGCCGTCCCGCATCGCA
>CACZQM010000079.1 GCA_902783285.1 uncultured Desulfovibrio sp.
CGCCAAGCTCGACGGCATCATCAACCAGATGGCGCAGGGCCTGCAGGACGAGATGTCCACCATGATCCTCATGCTCGACGCCACGCTCAAGCCGGGCATGCAGGCCGCGGCGCGCGCGATCAGGGATGCGGTGCAGGGACAGGGTCTGGAACTCACCGAAGAAAACATCAACGCCGTGCTGGAGCAGGATCCCCGCCCGCAGCAGATCACCGATGCCATAAACGCCCTGGCCGGCAGGCTGACCGGCGTGGAAGGCGATGCCTCCAGGCGCCGCCTTGCGGAAAAGATGGCGCTGTCCACCCTGAAGGACTTCATCAAGATGGACCGGGAAGCCGCGCTGGCGCAGCAAAAGGCGGACCGGCTCTCAGCGCAAGGTCAGCAAGCTGAGAGCAGGTGGCAGACCCTGAAGATGGTCGATTACCAGAACGCGCTCGGCGACCTGCAGGAGGCCGGCACCAACCTGGCCGATGTGCGCAAGGAGATCACCGACACCACGCAGGAGCATGCCCAGGCCGTCACGGCCTACGAGGACAAGAAGCAGGAGCTGGAAGCCATCCTCACCGGGGAGGAGGTGAGGGGCAACATCCTTAAAGGCGAGCTTCAGCAGGCCGTGAGCGCCTATGCCGAAACGAAGGCCCAGGTGGAAAGCGAGCTCGAAAAGGACGGCAATGATATCGAATTCACGTATCTGCAGAAGCTGGAAAAGGACATGGCGCAGAAGGAGGTCGTTCTGCGTGACGCCCAGGAAAAGCTCTCCGTCCTGAACATAACCCTTGAGAATGCCAGGGAAGCGGTGCAGGCCGCGGGCGGCGACCCGGCGCAGAAGCAGCAGGCGCTGGATGATGCGCAGAAGGCCTATGACGCCGGGCAGAAGGCCGTGTCTGACGCTCAGAAGCACCTGGCCGAGGCGACGAGTGAGCGCAACAAGGAGCTGGGACTGATGCCGGATTACGTCAAGGCATCCACGCAGCTGCGCTATGACGTGACCCGTGCCCAGACCTTCCTCGAGTCGGTCTATACCCGTGAGCAGTTCAATCAGCTGCTGCAGTTCGAGCAGGAACTCGCCAAAAAGGAAGTGGAACTGCTCTATGCCAGCAATGACCTCGTGGTCCTGGGAGACAAGCTGCAGGAGACAAAGGAAAAAGCCGACAACATCCGCAAGCATCCCAATGCGGGCGGCGACCCGGTCCACCAGTTCTATTTCCAGAAAGAAGCCGATCTGCAAAAGGCCTATGACGAGG
This sequence comes from uncultured Desulfovibrio sp., assembly GCA_902783285.1. GTDB lineage: Bacteria > Desulfobacterota > Desulfovibrionia > Desulfovibrionales > Desulfovibrionaceae > Mailhella. The sequence continues at coordinate 1,242 of CACZQM010000079.1, forward strand.
CCTTGAAGCTGAAGGAAGACCTCCAGAAAGCCTTTGATGAAGCCATGGGCAAGCGCACCAAGGCCCTGGAAAGCGCTCCGGAATTCATACGCAACTCAACGGCCGAGCGCTACGGCGTCCTGCTGGCGGAAGCCCGCAAGGAAGCCGCGGCAGCACGCGAGGCCCTCGCCCTAGCGACCTACAACGGAGCCAGCGCCCGGTCCCTGGAAGCCGAGAAGACCAAAAACACCGCCGAGGAGATCAAAAACAAACTGCAAAAGGAAGCGAGCGTGGCCCAAACCGCGGCCGGGAAGGCCCGTCTCGATGCCGATGCCCTGCTGGGCGTCGATCATCCCCAGGCTCCGGAGGGCGTCCAGGCAGGGGAAGGCGCCGCACAGGGACAGGCGGTCCAGCCCGCCAACGCGCAGAATCTCACGGCCCAGCAGAAGATGGTCGCCGACCTGCGCGCCAAGGACCTGGAGACCATCGCCGCCGAGGCCGCCATCGACTTCAACAGCGACGGCTACGGCAAGTTCATCAAGACCGTGATGCTCAATTACTTCCAGAACGCCAGCATGGCGGACAAGCGCTCCATGTTCTCCGCCGCCCTGCGCTATGCGCCGGAAAACGCGGATTCCAACGAGGTGCTGGGCGCCCTGCTCAAGGGAGCCGGCCCCATCATGCAGAAGGTGCTCCAGGGGCTGGACGGGCCATCGTTGCCGCCGGCCCTGCGCGTGGCGCTCAAGGACATGAAGAGCAACCTCGCGCCCATACCCGAAGAAGTCATCAAGGCCACGCTGCTGGACATGGTGCAGCGTTCCAACGGCAAGATCGCCAGCATCGAGGTCGTCAAATCCATGGGCGCGGCGTCGGTCGGCCAGGCCCTGCGCTGCCGCATCACGGACTCCAAGGGGCAGTCCCGCGACTGCATCGTCAAGATCCTGCGGCCCGACGCCCCCAACCGCGCCGCCCGCGAAAGGGACATCTTCCTGAACGCGGCGAAGCAGGTCAGCGGCATGGAGGGCACCTTCAAGGGGCAGTACGACAAGATCATGGAAGAGCTGGACTTCACCATCGAATACAAGAATGCCAAGATGGGCGCGCTCTACAATAATCCCTTCAGCGGCGAAAAGAAGGTCCAGAGCGTCAAGGTGGTGGAGGACATCCCGCCCTCCACGTCCTACATGGCCATGGAGATCGCCCCGGGCGACACGCTGGTGGGCTTCTACGACAGCACCAGGGCCAGGCTCAACGAGATAGGCATGAGCTTCGGCGCGAGCGAAAGCTTCGACGAAAAGGGCGTGCGCACGTCCGTCTCCTACACCGCCAGCCCGACCCAGAGGCAGGAGATCATCGACACCAAGAACGAGCTCATGCAGTTGTTCACCGAAACGAAGAAGCGCTACGAACAGATGCTGGCGCTCACCGAGGTCTGGGTGAAGGAAGGCATCTTCGGCGCGCAGGGCTTCTTCCACGGCGACCTGCACGGCGGGAACATCATGTCCGACGGC
>CACZQM010000080.1 GCA_902783285.1 uncultured Desulfovibrio sp.
CAAATTGGAACGCGCCATGGACGCGCTCAACTGTCCCGACGGCGATACGCCCGTGAAAAACCTTTCCGGCGGCGAGCGTCGCCGCGTAGCCTTGTGCAGGCTTCTCTTGCAAGAGCCTGACATCCTGCTCCTTGACGAGCCTACCAACCATCTCGATGCCGAATCCGTCGCCTGGCTGGAAAGATATCTGCAGAATTTTCCCGGCACCGTGATCGCTGTCACGCACGACAGGTATTTCCTCGACCATGTCGCAGGATGGATACTTGAGCTTGACCGGGGCAGAGGCATCCCGTGGAAAGGCAATTATTCCTCCTGGCTCGAGCAGAAGGAAAAGCGCCTTGCCCTGGAAGAAAAGGCCGACGTTGAACGGAGGAAGACCCTGGCCCGCGAGCTGGAATGGATCCATATGTCCCCTAAAGGCAGGCATGCGAAGGGCAAGGCCAGGATAAACGCCTACGAGGCCATGCTCAGCCACGAAAGCGAGCGCATGGCGCCTGACCTGGAGATCTACATCCCGCCGGGACCACGGCTGGGGCGCTCTGTCATTGAAGCGAAGGGACTCACGAAAAGCCTTGGCGACAAGCTTCTTATCGACAAGGCGGATTTTCTGATACAGCCGGGAGCCATCATCGGCATCATCGGACCCAATGGCGCTGGCAAGACGACCTTGTTCAAAATGCTTGTCGGTGAAGAAAAACCTGATTCCGGGCAGCTCGCAATAGGCGAAACCGTAAAGTTCGGCTATGCCGACCAGGGACGGGAATCGCTGACGCCGGGAAAAAGCGTCTATGAGATCATCAGCGGCGGCCACGATTCCATACGGCTCGGCGGAAGGGAAATAAATGCCCGCGCCTATTGTTCCCGCTTTAATTTCCAGGGCGCGGATCAGCAGAAAAAGGTGGACGTCCTCTCCGGCGGGGAAAGGAACAGGGTGCATCTTGCCTGCATGCTGAAGTCGGGTGCGAACGTGCTCCTGCTCGATGAGCCGACCAATGACATCGATGTCAATACGATGCGGGCACTGGAGGACGCTCTGGAGAATTTTGCCGGCTGCGTTCTCGTCATCAGCCATGACCGCTGGTTCCTCGACAGGATAGCAACACATATCCTCGCTTTTGAAGATGAAGGACATGTCGCCTTCTTCGAAGGCAATTTTTCGGAGTACGAACAGGACAGGCGCAAACGCCTCGGAAAGGATGCGGAAACGCCGCACCGGATGAAATTCCGTCGGTTGACGCGATGATTTGTCATGCAAGAGGGCCCGGCATCCTGCCGGGCCCTCTTGCATGGGGTCGAAAACTGCTCCGCCACGCCTCAAGGAGCGTGTCTCCCTACAGGATAGCCTGTCCTTCGGCGCCGGGCAGCGAGTGGAACTGGCGGCAGAAATCCGGGGCATAGCGGAAGCAGCGGAAGACGGGCCAGGGCGTCGAGGTGCTGTCTGGTTCCGGCCTCCAATACTCCCAGACCACGTCCTGCTCCGGCGTGACTTCATAGAAATGGCTGTTGCCGCCCTCGCAGATCACGGTATTGCCGTTAGGCTGCCGCCGTGCGCCGGAGATAAATGCAGAGAAAGGCACCCTGCCATGGACATAGCCCTTTTCTTTCGATGATTCCCAGACCACCGAACCGGTCTCCATGTCGACTTCAAGCGCCCTGGAAATATAGCGGAACATGCCGTTGTCATAGCAGAGCATATGCCCGGCACCAGGAAGGCCATCGGGAATGATATGGGCATCGTGGGGCCCTCCGAGCGTGACGGCGGTCGGGGCAGTATGGATATCCCCCCTGACGAGGGAAGAGGGAGACCCCCATTTCCATGTGATGTCTCCTGATGCCCTGTCAACGCGTATCACCGCGTCAAGATGACGGCAGCTGGATAGGATGCTGCCGTCGGGGCAGACCCAGAGGTCGTTGATATGGCTCCATTCTTCCCTTGTATGGATGCAGCCGATGATGTCCCTGTCAACATCGAGATGATCTTTGGCATGCCATTCCCAGACGACGTTTCCTGTGCGGTCTATCTCCCTGTACACGTCGCTCCACATGGCACCGTCTGCATGTTCCGTGCCTGCGATGCCGCCGCGGACTTTTGAGGAGACCGCCGGGTCGAGCAGTTCCCAAGCCAGGTAGATATAGTTTCCGCCCGGCAGTTTTTTAAAGTCGTGGTGGAAAGAAAGATCCTTATGCAGGAAGACGATATTCCCTTCCCAGTCAAGTTCGGCAAGTATGCCCATCGTTCCGCCCATGCCGTGCGGAGGGATGCCCGGGCGCATGGGGGCGCATTCTGTTGTCCTCATGCCTGCAAGCAGATGCCCGTCGGGGAGGAGATAGGAGTAAAAAGTCGGAAAGGGGAGGTCCCAATGGTGGACGATGTCGCCGCGCATGGTCATGAGGTACGTGATGCCGTGCGTCTGCCATGGCTTCTCTGCGCCCTCCATGACAGTCGCAAGGGGAGACCACAGCGTATAGCCATTAAAACACCGATCCGGTTCATAATGGACAGTGCCGCTCAAAAATTTCATCTTTCATCACCTGCCGGATTGTTGAACCCCAGGCTGCTGGTCCGTGGAACGATCACAGGCGGGTCCGCTGGACGTCGTCAGCCAGTTGTCCTGAACCTCGCTTCCGCAGTTTCACTTCGTAGGAGAGAAGCATGACGGCTGAAAGGGCGAGGGGGATAAGGTAGTAGAGCACCCTGAAAACAAGGACAGCGCCAAAAAGCAATTCCGGGCTGACGCCATGGACGATGTGCATCAGTATGACTTCGAGGACGCCAACGCCGCCAGGGACGTGCGTAAGGACGACAGCGACCTGGGCCAGCAGGTAGCTGGGAAGAAAATCGGCGAAAGAGATGCTGGCATCAGCAGGGAGCAGCACATAGAGGCAGGCAGCTGCGACAAGGAGATCAGCGCTGGCTACGCAAGTCTGTGCAAAAGCGATGGGCAGCGTGGGGAGGGAGAATTCTTTTTTAAAGAGCATGATGGATCTGCCCCGGGCTTTCCAGCATATGAAAAGATAGAACATGGCCAGGGCAAAAAGCATGCCGCCCACAGGTTTAATGTGTGCTGGTGAGATCCCTAATTCAGGAGGGACGTGTACGTTGGCAAAAAGAAGGACGCCGCCGGCAAGCCCCAGGGCCCCGATCCAGAACGTAACGGCCAGCATCAGCACAAGGCGTATTATATCGAGGGGATGAAATCCCCATGCGCTGTAGAGGCGGTAGCGCACCGTTGTCCCGCCAAGAATGGCTCCGAGATTATAGCTTACGGCGCATCCCGTAAACGAGACGAAGCAGATCTTCAATGGGGACAGCCTGCGGTGTATGGCTTTGATGGCAAGCCAGTCGTATCCTATGAGGATGATATAGTTGATGATGACAAGGACGATCCCGGCGGCCAGCTGAGCCGGATGGATGCAGAGTATGCTTTCTATTATTTCGTGGAGACTGTAGGCTTTAAGCTTGTGATACAGCAACCAGCACGCCAGCGCGCAAATGAAGGCAACAAATAATTTCCCCAGTATGGCAGTATATTTTTTCATGTTGCTCGTTCCATAGCTGTGTCTTTCCAACTATTATCCTCATCGACCATAGAAAGCAAGGCAGTTGCCTGTTGCCTGGTGGCATCGCATCGCTGCCGTTTTTGGGGAGGGCGGCAACAGGTGTGCTTATGCGGCGGAACATTTGCCTTTTTATGTGATTTATGCAAACCTTGCTCCCGTTGAGCAAAAAATCATATCGCGATGGCATAAATGAAGTACTGGCGTTTTAGATAGAGGGAAACGAGTCCATGAAAGCCTTTTCTTCTTCCGCCACGGAGCCCTCTGACGAAGCTGCCCAGGCAGAGGGTGCGGAAGCTATCCTCAGGGCGCAGCAGATCATCAATGAAGCAACCAGCGGAAAAAGCAGGATAAACCATCTTCTCACCGGCAGCAGGAGCGTTCAGCATCCCGCTTGCGACCCACCGTCAGACAGCCTGAGACATCTGGGCGAAGACTGGCTTGATGATCTGCTTTCCATAAAGGGACTGTCTCCCATGACAGTTTCATCATACAGGCAGGATCTTGCCGTTTTTTCTTCATTTTTTGAAGAAAGCGCAGGATGCGGAAACATTGCTGCTGATGATGCGCTGCGGTCATTCGATGATGAACAGATACTCCTTTTTATCGTTTGGCTGCGATCCAGGGGGGACAGCAAAAGGACATTGGCACGCAGGCTTTCCTGCCTGCGCGGTTTTTTGCATTGGTGCGAAGAGCAGGGATTTTTGAAAAGCAATCCGGCGGAGATGCTAGACGGACCAAAGCTGCCGAGGCTCCTGCCCAATGTGCTTTCCGGTGATGAGATCCTCCGCCTGCTCGAAGCACCTGATAAAAATACCCGTCTTGGCTGTCGTGACCGGGCCATGCTCGAACTCATGTATGCATCGGGATTGCGTGTTTCTGAAGTCGTCGCGCTTCATCCTCTGGATATCGATTTCCAGACCAACATGGTGCGGGTCTTCGGCAAGGGCAGGAAGGAACGGATCGTTCCGCTGCATGCCCGTGCCGCTGCCATCCTGGAAAACTATATGGATTCTGTGCGGCCAGATTTTTCCCCCCGTGAGAGCCGTGTTTTTTTAAATCGTTCAGGGACCGGGCTGACGCGCCAGGCTGTCTGGAAGCTCGTCAGGCGGTATGCAGCATGTGCCGGGATAGAACGGGATATCTCCCCGCATACGCTGCGCCATACGTTTGCGACGCATCTCCTTGAAGGAGGCGCAGACCTGAGGACCGTGCAGGTCCTTCTGGGGCATGCCGACCTCGCCGCAACGGAACTTTATACCCATGTCCGTTCGGATGTCCTTGAACGTGTCTATCGGCGCTGCCATCCCAGGAACAGGCAGGATGCCGGTGCAAGTACCGGTGGTTGACGAAAAACATAGCGTAAGGTTTTCCCTATGGAGATTGAAACGATCATCACTTGTCATGTCAATGCGGACAATGACGCTGTTGCCGCGATGGTAGGAGCACTTGCTCTGTATCCTGAAGCCTTGTTGTACTTCCCGGGGACGCAGGAAAAGCAGCTTCAAGGCTATTATGAGGATGTCCTGGAGCCCCTGTTTCCTTTTGTCTCGCAAAAAGACCTTGACGCGGCGCAGATAGGCAGGGTCGTGATCGTAGATGCTCATTCGCTGAGCCGCGTTCCCCATATGAAGAAATATATCAAGCGTGACGATCCTGATATCCATATCTGGGATCACCATCCTGTTTCTGAAGACGGGAATGGCGAAGGCTGCATACAGGGGTCTCATGTGGTCATCGATGCGACAGGCTCTGCAAGCACGCTGCTCGTTGAAGAGATCAGAAAACGCGGGATATCCATCGGTTGTGAGCTTGCTACTGTCCTGGCTGCCGGGATCTACGGAGATACCGGATCATTTTTATACAATTCGACCACGCCCCGGGATTTTGCTGCTGCTGCATGGCTCGTATCCCTGGATGCCGACCTGGCGGTAGTGAGCAAAGTGATAAAGCGGGTGATGAGCAGGGAACAGCTGAAGGCCCTTTCCGAAATGCTCGAAAACACTGTCGTCCGCGATCTCGGCGGAGAGGCTATGGCTGTATCCTCCATGCAGAGCGAAACGTTCCTTGACGATTTCGCTACGCTTGCGCCCAAGATCATGGAGATCGAAGGCTGCAGCGTCATATTCGCCGTGGCCACTATGGAAGACAAGGTGCAGGTGGTGGGGCGCAGCAGTTCTCCGAATATCGACGTCGGGGAGATATGCCGGATGCTCGGCGGCGGAGGGCATTGGTATGCCGCATCGGCATCCATCAAGGACATGACTCTCCCCCAGGTTCGCGATTTCCTGCAGATGCAGGCTTCCATGCTCGTCAATGCCGGGGAAAACGCAGGAAGCCTCATGACGAGCCCCGCCGTAGGAGCAAGCGAAAGCCTGACGATCTCAGAGGCGGTTTCCATCATGAACCGCTACGGCTTTAAAGCGGTCCCTGTATTCAAGGAAAACACGCAGATCTGCGTTGGCCTGATCAGCCAGGAAACGGCGGCTAAGGCCGCAGGACACAACCTCGGCAAAATGTCCGTCAGCACCTATATGCAGCGCGGCTTCAAGGCATTGCCGCAGCAGGCCGGCATACAGGAGATCGTCGATATCATGGTCGGCAGCCAGCAGAGGCTCATTCCTGTCGTGGAGGGCGATGACGTCCGGTGCGAGACCGAGCAGCAGCGCTATGAACTTTTGGCCGAACGCCCTGTCATCGGCGTCGTCACGCGGACGGATATCATCCGGCTCTTCATGGGTGAGCATGGCGCCCACATACCCGCAGTGAGCGGCAAGAGCCGCAAGGAGAGGAACCTCTCATCCATCATGTCCAAGCAGCTTTCGCCGTCATGCATGCACTTTTTGAAACTTGCAGGCGACCTTGCGGAAGAGATGGGCGTTTCCGTCTATGTCGTCGGCGGTTTCGTCAGGGACCTCGTCATGGAGAGGAAGGGGATGGACCCCCGGGACATGGACATCGACCTTGTCGTCGAGGGCGACGCCATTACGTTTGCCCATCAGCTTTCCATATGTGTGAAAGGGCGTGTGCGGGAGCACCGTGAGTTCCTGACGGCCATGCTCGTCATGCCTATCGATGAATTCCTGAAGGACGAGAAGTTCCGTGATTCCCATCTCACGGATTCCGGCCTGTTCAAAGTTGACATTGCGTCTGCCAGGCTGGAATTCTATGCCGAGCCCGGAGCCCTGCCCCGGGTAGAACGCGCCTCCATCAAAATGGACCTGTACCGCAGGGATTTTTCGATCAATGCCATGGCCATCCGCCTCAATCCGAAGAGCTTCGGGCAGATCGTCGACTATTTTGACGGGCAGGATGACATCAGGAACAAGCGCATCCGAACGCTGCATGCCCTGAGCTTCGTGGAAGATCCGACAAGGATGTTCAGGGCGGTGCGTTTCGAGCAGCGCTACGGCTTCCGCCTTGGCATGCAATGCGAGCGCTTCATGCGCAACGCCATCGATGACCTGCATCTTGTCGATCAGCTTTCTGGCGGGCGCATCACCCATGAGCTTGAACTGATGATGGAGGAGCATAATCCGTACCTCTGCTTCAAGCGCCTTGACGAACTGGGCATACTCGGGAATGTCCATCCCCTTTTGCGCATGGATGATGAAAAGCGCAGCATGGCTGACCGGATCAGGCGGGTCCTCGAATGGTACATGCATATGTACCTGCCCGTGAAGCCTGATATGCTCGTGCTCATGCTCATCGCCTTATGCCGCAAGGTCCAGGCCGTTGATCTGGAAGCCATCCTCAAACGCCTGCAGTTTTCCGAAAAACGCATCCGCTATGCGCTGCAGGTAAGGTCGTTCATCATATCGGCAAGGCTGGAGATGGCCAGGTGGGAAAAGATGAATGGCTCATTGCGCGATCTTCACCGCATACTCAGCCGGGCTCCCCTGGAAAGCATGCTTTACCTGCTTGCAAAAGAAGATCAGAGCGAACAGCATGAAAAACTGACCAGGTATATATACCTAGGCAGGGAGATGAAGGCCGATATCACAGGTGATGACCTTCTTGAACTCGGCATCAAAAAAGGCCCGGTGATAGGGCGCATCCTCGATGAGATCCTGGGAGCTAAAATGGAGAATCCCACCTTGGACAGACTATCTCAGTTGCAGATGGCTGAACAATATGTGCAGCAAGCCCAACCGGAATGAACCGGGAAGGATCATGTGCCTGAAAGGGAAAGGCGGGAGCAGAGGCTAGATCGTTCTGTAGGCGCGCTGTCCTTCCGCATAGAGATCCCCTCCCCAGCAGTCTGCAACGACGGTCGCGGGGAAGTCTTTGACGTCCATTGCGGCAAAGGCTTCCGTGCCCAGGTCGGCCCATGCGATCACGGTATACTTCCGGATGCAGCGCGAAAGGAGCGCTCCTGCTCCGCCTGTTGCTGCCAGATAGACGCACGTGTTCTTTTTAATGGCTTCCATGACCTGGGCGGAGCGGTTGCCCTTCCCTATCATGCCGGCCAGGCCGAGCTGGAGGAGGCGGGGCGTGTAGGCATCCATGCGGCCGGATGTCGTGGGACCTGCTGAACCGATCACCTGTCCCGGCTTGGCCGGAGAGGGACCTACATAGTAGATGATCTGCCCCGAGAGATCTGCCGGCAGCGGCTCACCGCGGTCGAGGCATTCATCCATGCGTTTATGGGCGGCGTCCCGTGCGGCATATATCGTCCCGGTTATGAAGACAAGGTCACCGATATGCAGCTGCCGTACCATATCCTTTGTCAGCGGTGTCTGGATGTGATGCTGGGGCATTTCAGGCTCCTAAAGGACTGCTTCCGCATGGCGTGCGGCGTTGCAATTGATATTGACGGCCACGGGAAGGCAGGCGATATGGGTGGGCATGTATTCGATGTTCACCTTGAGCGCAGTAACGCTACCGCCCAGGCCCTGGGGACCGATCCCCAGCCTGTTGACGAGCTCGAGCAGTTCATCCTCAAGGGCGGCATAGCGGGGATCGCTGTTGCGGGTGTCGACATCCCTGCAGCAGGCTGCCTTGGCGCATAGGCAGGCCTGCTCCATGTTTCCGCCAATGCCTACGCCGACCACCATGGGGGGGCATGGGCTCGCACCGGCATGGAGCACCGTGTCAAGCACTGCTTTTTTGACGCCTTCGATCCCGTCAGCCGGGACAAGCATATGCAGGGCCCCCTTGTTTTCACTGCCAGCGCCCTTGGGAGCGAGCCTGATCGTGATGCTGTCGCCGGGGACGATCCTGGCGTGGATGACGGCAGGCGTGTTGTCGCCGGCGTTTTTCCTGCCGAAGAGCGGGTCGGTCACCGTCGATTTCCGCAGGTAGCCCTTTATGTATCCTTCGGCGATGCCGCGGTTGACCGCATCTTCAAACGCACCTCCGATGATATGCACATCCTGGCCGATCTCGGCGAAGACGACGGCCATGCCCGTGTCCTGGCATATGGGGGCCATCGATCCGGAAGCGATCGCCGCATTTTCCAAGAGCTGATCCAGGACATCGCAGCCCGCCTGCGAGCGTTCGATCCCCCTGGCGTCTTCAAGGGCTTTCAGGGTCGACGCGGGAAGGATGCAGCATGCTTCCACAGAGAGCCGGGCAACGGCTTGGGCGATCGAGTCGACATGGATTTCCCTCATCATGCACCTCCTTATGCCTGGCATGGCTACATAGTCCCTGCCTCACAGGGCGAGGAGTTCCAAGGCGTGCCTTGCACGCTGCTCCGCGCCGAGCCGTGACAGATGGTTGTTCAGCTGAAGGACGCATCCTGGACATTGGGACACGACGATATCCGCCCCGCTTTCCATGACGGACCGTGCCCTGGCTTCGCCAAGTTCGTCAGCGATGTCGGGGTTTTTAAGGCTGGAGACTCCTCCTCCGCCGCAGCAGACCCCCTGGTCTTTCAACTCAGTGATGGTGATCCAGGGCTTCGCCGCCAGCAGGGCGCGGAGCGCTTTTCCAGCGGCTGGAGTCAGCCTGAGGTGGCACGGATCATGGATGGCAACACGCAGGGGGCTGGTCCCACTGACGATCCGGCCGCCCAGGAAAGGGATGCGGCATTCCCCGCCACCACGGGCATTGCACGCCCCATGCTCCAGGAGGAAAACCGAAGCGTCAACAACACGTCTGGAGAGTTCAAGACCGCTTCCCCCATATTCGCTCGCGAGCGTGCGGTGGCATGTCGCGCATTGCGTGAGTACGGGGATGTCCTTATGCTCGGCAAAGATCCTGGCATTGTGAGCCTGGGCCATCTCAAAGGCATCGCCGAACCCGCTCAGCTGAGCGGGAGCACCGCAGCAGGACTGCCCCCTCGGGATATGGACGATGTAGCCGAGCCGCTTCAGGGAGGAAACAAGACTCAGGGAGGCTTCGACATTGACCAGGCTGCCGAAGCAACCTGTGAACAGGGCAACTTCGCCAACGGTGGAGGTCCCCTCCGGGACCACATGCTCCGGCAGCAGCGCATCCAGAGACTTGGGCGACAGACGGGGAAGGCTGCGCTTGCCTGCGAATCCGGAAAAGGCGTCGGGCAGGTGTCTGACAGAGCCTTTCCTGTCGAGAGGGAAAAGCTTTTGCACGCAGCGCAGGCAGGCGACGCATTTTTTCAGCAGGGGCCTGTTGGTGAGCAGCCTGGACACAAAAAAACGTTCAAGCCTGCTGCCAGAAGACCTATGTGCCGAGCGGAGCGCAAGACGGGCGTCAAGGATGATCTGGGCGCCATCCACGCCTTTTCCGCAGATCTCTGTGCACGCCAGGCACTGCAGGCATGTTTTAATGCTTTGCTCATAACGCGGACCAGGGGCAAGCTCACGCGATCCCACGGCACGGGCAAGATCGATGCGTGCCCTGGGGCCCATCGTTTCCACCAGGAAGTGCTTGTAGCTGGGACAGACGCTCAGGCAGCGGCCGCAGTATTCACACGTGGGACTGCCCATGGTCATTGCTCCAGCTTGCCTGGATTCATGATGCCGTAGGGATCGAAGATGCGGCATATCCCGCGCATGATGCGCATCTGTTCATCGCCAAGCTGCATGGGCATGTAGCGCTTTTTTTCGAGTCCGATGCCATGTTCGCCGCTGATGGTGCCGCCGATCTCCAGGATCGCTCTGACCGAGGCTTCGCAGAATGCGTTATAGGCGGCTGCCTGCTTCGGGTCCTTCGGGCTGTAGAGGACCATGGGATGCAGATTGCCGTCGGCTGCGTGCGCGATGGTAACGACCTGGCATGCGTGCTCACGCGCGAGCGTTTCCATGGCCTTGAGGGCATCAGGCAGGCGCGAGATGGGGACGGCGTAATCGAGGGTGACGAGCACATCCGCCTTGCGCACGAGCGCCGCTGTGCCGCCTCGCCGCGCTTTCCAGAGGATGTCGCGCTCTTCTTCCGTGCGCGCGCGCTGAAACTCGATCGCCCTGTGCTGCGTGCAGATGGCGGAGATGCTCTCCATCTGATCATCCAGGATGGCGTCCGGTCCGTCGACTTCGATGAGCAGGGCGGCTCCTGTGCCCGTGGGGCAGGGAACGCCGTAGACCTCGGCGACCGTTTCGAGGAAGGTGCGGTCCATGAGCTCCAGGGTGCAGGGCAGGATGCGCTGGGAAACGAGGTCGGTAACGACGGATCCAGCCTCCTCGACCGTGGAAAAATACGCAAGCGCGGTACGGATCGACTCCGGCAGGGGCACAAGTTTCACCGTGGCTTCCGCGATGAACGCGAGCATCCCTTCCGAACCGCAGATCAACCTCGGCAGGTCAAATCCCGTGACATCCTTCTGGCATCTGTTGCCCATCCTGACGATGCTGCCGTCCGGCAGGACGGCGGTCAGGCCAAGCAGATAGTCGCGCGTCACGCCGTACTTGGCACCGCTTGCACCGCCCGCGTTCGTCGCGATGTTCCCACCTATGGTGCAGTAGAGGCATGAGGTGGGATTGGGCGGATACATGAGCCCCTGCGCTGCGGCTGCCTTTTGCAGGTCGCCGGTCACGCATCCAGCCTGGACGACGGCAAGACGGTCTGTCACGGAGATGTCAAGGACCTTGTTCATCCTTGATGAGCACAGGGCGAGACCGCCCATGACAGGCACAGGGCAACCAGCAAGGCTCGTTCCCGAACCCCGCGGATACACCGGGATATGATGCGTGTTGCACAGCCTCATGACCGCAGAGACCTGTTCCGTTGATGTCGGCAGGGCGACGGCATCGGGACGATGGCTGGCATAGAGGTCATAGGCAAAGGCGCGCAGGTCTTCAGGGGAATGGAGGAAACCTTCCGTCCCCAGGATAGAGCGGAGCCCGGACACGATGGGATCAGGCAGCGGCATCAGCTTCTCCTGGTCAGATAATGTTCCAGGCGGTCCATGGCTTCCGCGATCTTCTCTTCACTGACAGTGCAGGCAAGGCGGATGCAGCCGCGGACCGTCTGATCGGGACCGAACGGAAAACCAGGGACGACGACGACATGTTCCTTGTCAAGCAGGTCAACGGCGAACGCAAAGCTGTCTTTTTCCGCGGCCTCGATATGGGGGAACAGATAGAATGTTCCTGCAGGCTTGATGCACTGCACATCCGGCATGGCGATAAGACGCCGGTAGGCAAGGTCCGTGCGCCTGCGGTAGGCATCTACGAAGGCGAGGAATTCATCCTGCGGACCCGTCATGGCATGGAAGGCTGCACGCTGTCCGGGGCTGTTCGTGCTTGCAATGGAGTAGCTCAGCACCTTGATCATCTCGCGCATTATCCATGCCGGTCCCACGGCAAAGCCCACGCGCCAGCCCGTCATGGCATAGGCCTTGGAAAAGGAATTGAGGATGACGGTGCGGTCGGACATCCCCGGGCGGGTGGAGATGCTTTCGATGGGTGCTGAGAAGGTGATCCTGTCATACACTTCGTCGGAGATGACGATCAGGTCATGCTCGAGGGCAAACTCTGCCATCATGTCAAGCGTTTCCGGCGGCAGTACTATTCCAGAAGGATTGCATGGCGAATTGATGAGCAGCGCTTTTGTATGCGGCGTGAGGCATGCCTGGAGATCTTCCCGTGAGGGGATGAATCCCTCAGAGAATTTCGTGGGGACCATGACAAGGGTCGCACCTGCAAGCCCGCAGTGGCCCTGATAGTCAGAAAAGCATGGAGCTGGGCAGATGACTTCGTCACCTTCCGAAAGGAGCGTGAGCATCACGGCAAGGAGCCCGTGCATGGCGCCCGTCGTGATGAGAAGGTTTTCATCTCCGTAGGGTATGCCCGTCTTCCTGCGGATCTCCTGGAGCAGCGCGGCCCTCAGGTCTTCGTCGCCATGCGACGGTGCATAGTGCGTGAAGCCTTTCATGGCGTCCCGCATGGCGGCTTCGCACACGAAGGCGGGAGTATCGAAGTCTGGTTCGCCTATGCTCAGGGAAATGACGTCGTCATACGCCTTGGCGCGTGCGACCATGTCCCGGATCACGCTGAACCGCTGTGCCGTGACGCGGCTGTTCAATGATTTGCTGTCCATGATCTGATCCTGAGGATTACAGGTACCCCAGCAGGCGGGGGAGGGTAAGGCAGAGGGGCGGTACATAGGTGATCAGGAGGAGCACTCCGAATTCCACCCATACGAACGGAAGCACGGATCTGATGACGTAGCTCAGGTCAAGCTTCGTGACGCCGCAGACGACAAAAAGGCAGACGCCGAGCGGCGGAGTCAACAGTCCGATGGCCATGTTGAGGACCATGATCATGCCGAAATGCAGAGGCTCGATGCCGACTTGCGTGGCTACGTTCAGCAGTGTGGGGGAAAGGATGATGATGGCAGCTCCTCCCTCAAGGAACATGCCGACGAACAGCAGGAGCACGTTGAGCAGGAGCAGGATGGCAAATTTGTTCGTTGTCAGGGATTGTATCATCGCCGCAAGCTGGTTGGGGATCTGCTCCGAGGCAAGCAGCCATGCAAAGGCGTTCGCCGTGCCGATGATGAGCAGGAGCACAGCGGTCGTGACAACGCTGGAGGAAACGACTTCGACAAGATCCCTGGGCTTGATCGTGCGGTAGCACAGACCGAGCAGGAATGCGTAGAGGACGGCTACGGCAGCGGCTTCGGTCGGGGTAAAGATGCCGAACATGATCCCGCCCATGATGATGCCGGGGGCAAGCAGGGCGGGACCGGCGTTGTAGAGCTCTTTAAGGACGCGGCGCAGCGTGAGGGGGGTTGGATCCTTGGGATAGTTGTTCCGGATGGAGACGAAATAGCTGTACACCATCATGCTTATGCCGAGCATGAGGCCAGGGACGATGCCCGCAACAAAAAGACCTCCTATCGACATGCCGGTCGTCACGCCCATGATGACCATGAGTATGGAAGGGGGGATGATGGGGCCCATGGTGGAGGAAGCCGCAGTGACAGCCGCGCTGAAGCCGGGGTCATAGCCGTTTCGGACCATGCCGGGCACCATGATGGAACCGATGGCAGCCGTATCGGCGACGGCGGAGCCGCTGATGCCGCCGAAGAACATGGAGGCGGCGATATTGGCGTGTGCGAGCCCACCGGGGATGCGGCCGACCAGCATGTAGGAAAAGTCGATGAGCCGCTGCGTGATGCCGCATTTGTTCATCAGGTCGCCGGCGAGCACAAAGAATGGCACGGCTAGCAGGGAGAAGGAATTGAATCCCTGGAACATGCGCTGCACGACGACGAGCATGGACACATCATGGAAGAGCAGCCCTGCGCATGCTGTCAGGGCAAGGCATATCGCGACGGGGAAACCAAGGAACAGGGTGGTAAGGAAGACGGAGAATATGATAGCCAGCATGCCGCACCTCAGCTTTTGCCCGTGGAATTCAGAGGGTCGAAGATCTCGGTCTCCTTCTCGCAGTCTGCTGCGACTTCGGCAAGGTTTTCCATGACGGTGGATGCTATCTGGGCATCGGAACCGGCATTCGTAGGCCATTTGTCCTGGAGCATGTCAGCGATGACATTGAGCGCCATCAACGCGCCGCCGACAGGCAGGGCCAGATAGGGATAGATCATGGGCAGGTCCATCGCCGGAGAGTGCTGCGCAGCACCGCGCATGGCAAAGGTCCATCCCTTGACCATGAGCATCAGGAAAAAGGCGAGCATGACAAGATGGATCACCGGGGCAAGGTATTTGTCATAGAGGCCATCGGGGAGGCGGTCAACGATGACCCGGACGCCCAGATGCCTTCCCTGGCGGAGGGCGACAGCGCTTCCGAGCATGGCCATCCAGCACATGCTGAAGCGGGCGATCTCCTCGCTGGTTTCGAATGTGAAGAGATTGGTGAAGCGGCAGAACACCTGGCCAAGCGTCGCCGCTGTCATGAGAAGGCAAAGCGCTATCCCTGCCCAGAGGCTCACTTTCATGAGCGCATTGGTGAGCTGGTTGACACGAAGGGATAACAACGTCATGACATTTTTCATTAACTTACCTCAAAATACGAAAAAGTATGGTGGTGCCATACTTTTGCAAGGCTCCGCACAGGAAAAAGTCGGGGACGATGCCACCGCTAAAAGACCATGCGGAATTAAACGGAGGCAGGGAGCCAGTGAAAGGCCCCCTGCACAGATGGATATTATTTGCCGCGTGCGACCTTGACCATCTCCTGGGCCTGCTTGATGCATTCGTCAAGCATCTGCTGCTCTTTGCCGGCAACCTTCTTGGCGGCATCGTCAGCAGCCTTGATGGCGCCGTCGACCCAGTCCTTGCCGATCTTCTTTGAGATGATCTCCATAGCAGCCGGCTGGGCGGCGTCACGGAACATTTTCTGTTCATCGGGCGTCACAGCATGGATCTTCATGCCTTTGTCCGCCATCTCCTTGAGGGAGGCGGCATCGCTGGCTGCGGTTATGCCCGCATGGACGGTGCAGAAAGCCTCGGCACCCTTGTAGAGGGCGGCCTGCTGTTCCTTGGAAAGGCTCTGGAATTTGTCTTCGTTGATGAAGATGACAAGCGGTCCGTACAGGTGTCCGTCAAGGACCATGCTGTCCTGGACTTCAAAGAACTTGTGGTCATGGATGTTCGCGATGGGGCACTCCATGCCGTCGACAACGCCCTGCTGCAGCGCCATGTAGAGTTCGCTGTAGGAAATGGGGGTGGGAGAGGCTCCCAGGCCTCTGGTCATTGCCATGTGGGCAGGATTTTCCATGACGCGGATCTTAAGGCCCTTCATGTCTGCGGGCGTACGGAGTTCAGCGCCTTTGGCCGTGAAATGGCGGTATCCGTGCTCAGCGATGCCAAGGATGCGGACGCCGGTCTTCTTAAGGAATTCATCGCACAGGTGCTTCACAAAATCAGATTTGTAGAATTCCCAGCCGGCGGCGTTGCTGCTGATGAGGTAGGGGATATCGAAGACCATGGTCTGGGGGAAGAAGTTTGCAGCCGGGCCGCTGGTCAGCGTCCCCATGTCAATAGTGCCCATCTGGATGCCTTCCAGGGCTTCCGCTTCACCACCGAGCTTGCTGGCATGGTAGAACACGAGTTCAACTTCGCCGTTCGTCGCTTTCTTGACGTAGTCAGTATAGACGTCAGCAGCGCACACAGTACGGTTTTCAGGAGTGTCTGGTCCTGAATTGGCGACTTTAAGGGTGACTTTTGCATCCGCAGAAACAGCTCCCGCAAGCAGCATGGCTACGGTAACCAAGGTGGCAAATTGTTTTTTCACAGTCAAAAACCTCGCATGGTGGATGTGGACATGATCGTCAAAAAACCTACGGCTACTCTCCATATATCCATACTGTTCCATTGTCAAGCAAATGCTTGTTTGTCACAGGGCGTTTTATTGCAAAATTGTTAAATTTACTGTAACTATGATTATATAAAAACAGTAATAATGAAAATTTTATACTGTATTTGTGATATATTTGATGTTATTTTCTCATATATCGATGGAGCAATTACTGTTTTTTATCCTGATGGGCATTGACGTTTTTTTATCATGATCCTGCGATGCATCTGTTGTGACAGATCATGCTGCGATATGCGTGGTTTTATCCATCTGGGTCATTCCTGTTTTGCCGTGTGCTCCTGTCCGGACGTCGAGCAGTTGGAAGCTGTCTTGCCCGCATTCCTATGCCGGCAATCATGGGATGACGGCGCACGCAGGGAGGACAGGCGCTCCTTTGACCGTTTTTGAGTAGGTGCAGGGACGTGGCGGCATCTGCCCGCGACAGTGCCGGATCTGATGGAGGGACAGAAAAGGGAGGCGGTAGCGCGCCTCCCTGAAATGAAACGGATCCGGAATCCCATACGAAATCAATCTGCGGGACCGGCCCGGATATGTTGAAATCATGGTGGAGATGAAGAGATTTGAACTCTCGACCCCTGCCTTGCGAAGGCAATGCTCTCCCAGCTGAGCTACATCCCCACACAAAAAATCGACGAGAAATCTTCTATACAAGCATATTGCGGATGTCAAGCATAAATCAAGGTATAAAAATGCAATATCGGGTACGTGGCACAGGGTCATGAAGCACGATGGATAGGCAGGTCAGGAAATATCTCCGGCGCCTTTCCCGGAGCAGAGCATGAGATCCCCCCAGTAAGCCTGCCCCAGCGAAATGGCACCATCGCCAAAAGGAAAAGCTGATGGCGCCACGGGGTTTAAGCCAAGATTCGACAATTCGTGCATCGTTTCGGCAAGCAGGGTACGGTTGTTGAATACGCCTCCAGCCAGTACGACGTCATCCGCTTGGTATGTTTCCGAAGCCTTGCAGGCCCATTTTGCAAGTCCCTTGGCAAGGCCCCTGTGAAAGCGCCGTGCCATGATGCCGGGTCGGTCCCTGTCCCCGGCTGCTTCTCTGAACAAGACATGGACATCAGCTTCAAGCAAGGTGTTTTTTTCTGCTATCGGCAGATCATAGTACCCGTTTTCATCAGCATCCTGTGCTTGTTCGAGCCTGATCGCTGCCTGGCCTTCATAGGTTATATCAAAGCATAGTCCGCCTAATGCAGAAACGGCATCAAAAAGCCTGCCGCAACTGGATGTTTCAGGACAATTCATGCCATGTTCGATCATTTCATGGAGGGCGGACCGTAGTCGTTCGCGGCCGTCATGCCAAGGCGCATGGCCAATAATGCCATGTTGCATGCACAATGCTTCGGCAATGCGCCATGGAGATCGTATGGCTGCTTCGCCTCCCGGGAGGAGGATGGGGGAAAACCGGCCGATGCGCTGCCACCGGCAGGGCCCAACAAGCAGAAGCTCACCGCCCCAGAGTGTCCCGTCTCCGCCATATCCTGTGCCATCCAGCGCTATGCCGATGACCGTGTGCGCGATCGTATGCTCTGCCATGACGGCGCAGATGTGCGCAACATGGTGCTGAAGAGCAATGAGCGGGATGTGGGACTGCTCCGAAAACTGCTTTGCAAAAAGGGTCGAGCTGTAATCGGGATGCAGGTCCCGCACGATCAACTGGGGGGTGACTTCCAGGAGGGAGAGGAAATGGCGGAAGGTCTTTTCGTAGAATCCGAAGCATTCTGCCGTGGCAAGGTCGCCTATGTGCTGGCTCACAAAAGCTTCCTTGCCCCGGGTCAGGCAGAAGGTGCTCTTCAATTCAGCGCCGACCCCTAAAATGCTTTGATCAGGTTTTCGGTTGTCGTGCGCCGGGAGCAGGGATGGGGCGGGGGTATACCCCCTTGCACGCCGGATGATGCCTGATGAGGGCAGGCCTTTGTCTGGCCAGGCTGGAAAGACGACGGAATCATCTGCACGAACGACGATATCGCGGTCATGGAACAGGAAAAGATCGGCGATCCCGTCAAGCATGCGCCTGGCTTCCCGGTTTCCTATGCAAAGGGGGGTCCCTGGAGGGTTGCCGGATGTCATGACAAGGCAGTCAGGGGAATCTCCTGCATCCCCGCCGCAGAGTTCAGGATGGAAAAGCAGATGATGCAGGGGGGTCGACGGCAGCATGAGGCCTATGTCTCCCGTATCCGGAGACAATGAGCGCGGGAGTGAACTATGAGGGCAGATGACGATGGGACGGCAGGGGGATCCCAGAAGGATCCGGGCGTCGCTGACTTGCGGTCCTATGTCGGCAAGATGCGCAGCAGCATCGATATCTGCTGCCATGACCGCCAGTGGCTTATGCGGGCGGTGTTTGCGTTCGCGGAGGCGTTGGATGGCGTCCGTGTTCCGTGCATCGCATACAAGATGGAAGCCTCCAAGCCCCTTTACAGCGGCGATGCGGCCTTTGCTAAGCTCGCGAAGCAGCAGCAGGACAGCCTCATCCCCTGTCGTTTCTGCGCCATGGACGCCGTAGCGGATAAGCCGGAAGGGGAGAGTGCCGCCTGCCAGGGCAGCGCTTGTGAAATCAGATCCGGGAGGGTCCGCTCGCTCAAGCCAAAGCATGGGGCCGCATTCGGGGCAGGCATTAGGCTGGGCATGGAAGCGCCGGTCGCTTGGAGAATGATATTCGTCGCTGCAGCGTCTGCAGAGGGGGAAGCATGCCATGGAGGTGACAGGCCTGTCATATGGGATCGACGTGGTGATGGTGTAGCGCGGACCACAGTCGGTGCAGTTGGTAAAGGCATAGCCAAATCGACGGTTGCCGGGGTCAGACATATCCGCAAGGCAATGGGCGCAAGGGGCGACATCGGGACTGACAAGCACGGCATGCCCCCGATGCGATCCTTCAGAACTGAGAAGTATCTTGAATTCCCCCTCATCGGTGACGACATCTGCATCGTGCTGGACGACGGAGGAGATCCTGGCCAGCGGAGGCAGCCTTTGGCTGAAGGTCGAGAACGATGCCAGTGCCGAAGGGGTGCCCTGCACTTCTATGCGTACACCCTCCGGGGTATTTTGAACGGAGCCTGTGAGTCCAAGGCATTGTGCCTCGCGAAAGATGAACGGCCGGAAACCGACGCCTTGGACTTGACCGCCGATAATGTAGATGACCCTTCTAAGTTCTTCCATACCTTATGTCATCATTGGTGCTGTTTGCTAACAATAAATATATATCAAGCGGATATCAAAATAAAGAGTTTGAAACGCAAAATTTTTCTTGAGTAACTTTTTCGCGTGATTTACCATATATTTTGCTGGTCATAGCTTTGTAATATCGAGTCGTGCGTTTATGTGCTGCAAAAATCAAACGTTGTTCTTCACCCGGCAGTGACTGTGGAAATGCCAGTTGCATGAAGGGATCTGACATGCCTTCTTTTTATATCCAAGATCGCACCCTTGGGCAGATGCTTGACGAGACCGTCAGGCGTTTTCCCGACCGTGATGCAATAATCTACGTTGGAAGCGGCACGAAGCAGACATGGCGGGAGTTTTCTGAGACTGTGGAAAAACTCGGGCGCGGACTCCTGGCGCTTGGTGTGAAGCCGGGAGAGAAGATCGCGCTCTGGGCGACGAATGTGCCATACTGGGTGGCCATGCTTTTTGCTGCGGCCCGCATCGGGGCTGTGTTGCTTGCCGTAAATACAAACTATCGTGACCACGAATTAAAGTATCTGATCAGCCAGTCTGAATGCGAGAATTTTGTTTGTCTCGATTCGTTTTTGGACTACGACTACATTGCGGCGTTGGACCGCCTCATACCTGACCTTGGGGAACAGCCTGAAGGCAATGTGCGATCGGCAGAATTCCCAAAGCTCAGGCGCGTTATATGCATCAGGGAAACAACGCATCCGGGGATCATCTCTCTTTCGAAAGTATTTGAACTTTCAGGAAGAGTATCACAACATGAATATGATGCAGTATGTTCCGGCGTTGTCCCTTCGGATGTCGTCAACATGCAGTACACTTCCGGGACGACTGGAGTGCCTAAAGGCGTCATGCTGACGCATGCCGGTATCGTCAGGAATGGATACAGTATTGGAGAGCGTGAAGAACTGTCAGAAAACGATCGCGTCGTCATCCCTGTTCCCCTGTTCCATTGCTTTGGGATCGTTTTGGGAGTGATGGCTTGCGTCTCCCACGGCGCAGCAATGATCATCCTCGAGAGTTTTTCTCCAGAAAAGGTCATGTCCAGCATAGAAGCCGAAAAGGCTACGGTTTTATATGGCGTGCCTTCCAATTTTACTGCCATATTGGGGCACAGGCGGTTCAAGCAATATGACTATGGCAGTTTAAGAGCTATTTTGATGAGTGGTTCCGTGTGCCCTGAGCCTTTGATCAGGCAAGTCTTGCGCACGATGGGCATCGATGCGGTGTATATCCCTTACGGGCTGACAGAGGCATCGCCTGTCATCACGATGACCGCTGCGGGTGACACGGATGCGCATCGATTCTTTACCGTGGGCAAGGCCCTGGATCATGTCGAGGTCCAGATACGGGATGTTGCTACGGGATCGCCCCTTGCTCCGGGAACCCCCGGTGAAGTGTGCTGCCGCGGCTATAATGTCATGAAGGGGTACTATAACATGCCTGAGGCAACGGCCGAAGCCATCACAAGCGACGGCTGGCTGAAAACGGGTGACTTGGGCGTGCTTGACGATGAAGGGTACCTGACGATCACCGGCAGGATCAAGGATATGATCGTGCGCGGCGGGGAAAACATTTACCCGCGGGAGATAGAAGAAGATCTTTTGCGCATGCCGGGGATTTCCGACATCCAGGTCGTTGGCGTGCCTTCCAAGCGTTACGGTGAAGATGTGGTCGCCTTTATCATTGCCGCACAAGGATATGCCATCGGTGCAGAAGACATCCGTGAATTCTGCCGGGGCAGGGTGGCATGGCACAAAGTTCCTAAATATGTCGTGTGTGTCGATGAATTTCCTAAAACAGCAAATGGAAAAGTCCAGAAGATCAAGCTCAGGGAAAGGGCACTGGAGTTGTTCCCTGATGCAAAATGATCGCGTTGGATATCTGGCTGCAAAAGGATTTGACACGGAACTCCGTGATGAGCTTGAAAGGCATGGCGTCCATGTCAATGCCATCCGGGGGCGGCTCCTCCTTGCCGATGGATATCATCCTGCTGCCTGGGCACAGAACATATGGCTGGACCCTGTCTTCCTGCCGGTATCTTCGATCGGCAATGCCGTTAAAGCATTGAAAGCGATCCAGAGGAATTGGCATCTGCACCCCACGGGCAATTATCGCCGTGCAGCGCTCATCGAACAGCAGTTGCCGCCTGTCAAGCATAAGGCCATGACGTTTGGAGAGCCCGCGCCACAGTCTCCGCTTGGCTCATGGACGCTCTGGGAAAGCGATATGCTTTTGGCATCTGCCGCCTGTTCTTCTCCCTTTCCAGACGGGGAAGTCCGTTTCGTAGAGGATAAAGCCAATCCTCCGAGCCGCGCTTATCTGAAATTATGGGAAGTTTTCACCGTGACAGGCGTCAAGCCTGATAAAGGCGATCTTTGCATCGATCTTGGAGCTTCGCCGGGCGGATGGACATGGGTGCTCGCCTCGCTTGGGGCCCATGTCTTCAGCATAGATAAATCACCGCTGGAGCTCTCTGTCGCGTCGATGGATAATGTGGATTTCTGCCAGGGCAGTGGCTTCGGGCTCGACCCGGAGACCGTTGGCCAGGCAGACTGGTTGTTCTCAGACATGGCCTGTTATCCGGACCGGCTGCTGAGGACGGTACTCAGATGGCTGGAGCATGGCGCCGCACTTAACTATGTGTGCACGATCAAGCTTCAAGGCAAGACCGACCATGATATCGTTCAGTCGCTAGGTGAGATACCAGGTTCTAAGCTGATGCATCTGTCTTGCAATAAGCATGAGCTCACCTGGATCAATCTTGCGCAATGGCGCAGCCGGTCTCAGTCCGGCATCGATGCTGCACGCCCATTGAGAAGCATTGCCTGAATGTAATCGACCGTCTGCCTGTCGACGGGTTCGATGGCAAAGGTATTGTGGCACATGCCGCATTTGATGGTCATCGATTCGAAGGGCTGTATCAGCATGGCTTCCTGATGGCAAAAAGGACAAGGATACGCAAAAAGCAATGCCATCCTTTCCGGTTTAACAGCTTTTTTGTGCAGCATCACGCACCTTATCACCGTAAAAGCAGGCTCGTTCCTGTCATTTCTGCAGGGACCGTTATCCCCAGGTGGTCGAGTAGGGTAGGCATGATGTCGCAAAGCCTGCCGTCTTTAAGCGGCAGGAGCGTACCGTTGTCCATGAGCACGAGGGGCGTCTTGTTCAACGTGTGGGCCGTATGGGGCTGGCCATGGTCATCGAGCATCTTCTCGACATTGCCGTGGTCGGCGGTGATGCATAGGACACCATTGCGCCCGCGGACCGCTTCGGCAATCGCAGAGGCACAGGCGTCGACTGTTTCGCATGCTTTGATGGCGGCCTGCAGGTTGCCAGTATGTCCGACCATGTCCGGATTGGCCAGGTTGCATACTGCAAAATCGTACTTTCCGGTCGACCATGCCTCGATCAGTTTTTTCGTGACGGCATGCGCGCTCATTTCAGGCTTCAGATCATATGTGGCCACGTCCCTGGGAGATTCTATCAGTATCCTTTCCTCACCAGGAAACGGTTCCTCTTTGCCGCCGTTGAAGAAATAGGTGACATGGGCATACTTTTCCGTTTCAGCTATGCGAAGCTGGCGGCAACCCATCTGGGAAAGCAGTTCCCCCATCGTGTTTTTGAGATTGTCCTTGCGAAAGGCCACGGGGATGGGCAGCGAGGCATCATAGGACGTCATCGAGGCGACCCCGGCAAGGAGGGGGAGGTGTCCCCGGTCAAAGAAGGAGAAGTCGGGATCAGTAAGGGCGTGGGCCAATTCCCTTCCACGGTCGGCGCGGAAATTGAAGAAGAATACGCCATCATTATTTTGTATGGTGGATTCCGATGGATCCAGGAAGATCCTCGGTTTTAAAAATTCATCTGTCTCACCCTGGGAATATGCCTTGTTCAGTTCCGCGACGGGATCACGCGAAAATGAGCCGGTGCCATGGATGAGGGCATCCCAGGCGATTTTGATGCGTTCCCAGTGCTTGTCCCTGTCCATGGCATAAAAACGTCCGGTCATGTCGGCAAGCTCGCCACCATATTTCGTGGTGAGGTCTTTGAGGCGGGCCACGTATTGGACGGCTGAAGTCGGCGGAGTGTCTCGGCCGTCAAGAAATGCGTGGACAAGGGCCTTTATGCCGTGCTGCTGCGCCAGTGCCAGCAGGGCTTCCACATGATTGATATGGCTGTGGACGCCGCCATCGGAAAGAAGCCCGCATAAATGGAGCCTCCCATCCTTGGACGATACTGCTTTGAGAAGCCCGAGCAGGACAGGATTTTTTGAAAATTCTCCGGATTCTATGGAAATGTCTATCCTGGTCATGTCCTGGTAGACGACCCGTCCAGCGCCAATATTCAGGTGTCCTACTTCCGAGTTGCCGATAAAACCTGAAGGAAGGCCAACAGCGCGGCCAGATGCCTCCAGGCAGGACATTTCCCTGCGGCGGAACAAACTGTCCAGGAATGGCGTTTTGGCGCAGGCGGCAGCGTTGGACGCGCTCTCAGGCGCCAGTCCGTAGCCATCAAGGATGAGCAATAATGTCGGCGATGATAAGGACATAGTCTTTCCTTTATTGTTTATGCAGAACAGGAGAGGGGGAGCAAAGAAAAAAACATTCAGCTTTTGGCCGGAGCTTCCGGTGCGATCGGGGTCGCGCCGTTCAGGAGCTCTTCGAGTTTGTAACGGGTCCGGGCGGATTCAAGAAAGATATGCAGGATGATGTCATTGAGATCGACAAGGATCCATTCTCCTTCCTGATATCCTTCTGTATGCATATGCTCGAATTTGTTTTCCCTGCAGGTTTCCGATACCGCATCGGCAAGGCTCCGGGCGTGGCGGGATGAAGATGCGGTGCAGAGGATGACGACTTCAGCCAGCGGATCGCCTGGTGGAAGGGAAAATGCAGAAATATCGCGGCATTTATGTTCAAGAAGTGATCGGGAAACGATGGCAGCCTTTGCGGTTGCAGGCAATTGTGAGTATTTTTTATCTTTTGTCATTGCTACCTCTTTCTGTTAAGTTCTGTGTGGAATGTATGCTAAATCTTAAAGTAACGCAAATAGTAGATCGCTTGCTTCCATTGCATGGCAGGGAATCGGAGGGAGGATCCAGGCAGATCTGCGATGGACAGGACGATAGGAGCACGCCAGACATGATAGATTTCCATATCCTGGTCGATCCCATGCATGCGGCAAAGGATCGCTTTGGCATTGGCAGCGCCCTTGCATCGGCGAAAAGGGCAGGCATCCGGCACGCCGGGCTCATCGTTGCCTGTGAAGGGCTTGATTTCCGTTTTATGCCTGGATTCAGCCATGCAGTGCGCACGATGAGCCTTCACCTTGGGATCACCGCTTGGCCCGGAGTGGAATTAGTGCATATCCCCCAGCCATTGTTGGAAGAAGCGGTATCGAGATCCCGGGAACATGGCGCCCAGCTTGTCCTTGCGAGAGGGGAATGCCTTTATGACAATGCGGAGCGGGGATTGAACCTGGCAGCGATCAGCGCCGGGATAGATATTTTATCATGCCCCGGCATCTTGGATGAGGAAGCTGCTGGCCTGGCAGCGGAACGGGATATCAGTGTCGAATTCAGTTCATCTCCCCGGTGCGGCATCGCAGCAGCGCAGACAGTCATGAATTGCCTGCGTGCCGGATGTTCCATGGTATGCGGCAGTGCGGCCACCTGTGCGGACGAATTGCCCACGGAACATTTATGGGAGCATCTCATCAGGGGATCCTGCAGTGAACGCCATGTCGCGGATCGGTTCCGCGCCCATTTATCACAGAGCGGCATGAGGCTTGCCCAGAGGATGATGCAGTCAGAATTAAAAATTAAAAAATCTATCAATAATGCTTGACGAGGATGGTAACCTCGGATAAAAGGTTTCACGCAGTTGCAATGCTCATGTAGCTCAGTTGGTAGAGCGCATCCTTGGTAAGGATGAGGTCAACAGTTCAATTCTGTTCATGAGCTCCACAACAGCCTGTCCGGGATGTAGCGCAGTCTGGGAGCGCACTTGAATGGGGTTCAAGGGGTCGCTAGTTCAAATCTAGTCATCCCGACCAAAAATCATGGCACTCATTTTGAGTGCCATTTTTCATTTAACAAAACCAGTTTGCTGAACAAAAAGGGGACGCACAAAGGCGTCCCCCTTCCATAATGTTCAAAAGCCGTTATTTGGCAAGCTCGGTCAGGTCGTCAAAGCGTTCCTGGTATTGCTTGGCCATGGTGCTGCGGAGTTCCTTGGCAAGCTCGGGCTTGGCTTTCTCGAGCTGTGCATAACGGTTTTCACCGAGAAGGAACTCTTCGAGCGTGCCGTCAGGGGCCTTCTTGTAGTCGAGGACGAAGGGATTCTTGCCCTCTTCCTTAAGAAGCGGATTGAAGCGGTACAGCGGCCAGTAGCCGGTCTGAACGGCGAGCTTGGCTTCTTCGAGGCTGCGCCCCATGCCCTTGCGGATGCCCTGGTTGATGCAGGGAGCGTAGGCGATGATCAGGGAAGGCCCGTGATACGCTTCCGCTTCCTTGAATGCCTTGAGCACCTGGTTCATGTCTGCGCCCATGCTGACGCTGGCGACATAAACGTAGCCGTAGGTCATGGCCATGCGGCCAAGTTCCTTTTTGCGGACGGGCTTGCCTGCGGCGGCAAACTTCGCAATGGAGCCGAGCGGGGTGGCCTTGGAAGCCTGACCGCCTGTGTTGGAGTACACTTCCGTATCGATGACGAGGATGTTGATGTCCGCGCCGGAGGCGATGACATGGTCAAGGCCGCCGTAGCCGATATCGTAGCCCCAGCCGTCGCCGCCGAACACCCAGAAGGACTTCTTTGTGAAGAGGTCCTGCATGTCGAGGATCTTGGCAAGGGTCTCATCGACGGCAGCGCCAGCGTAGATCTCTTCGAGCACGGCATCGCCGTATTCCTTGGAAAGTGCGGCGTCGTCCATGTTGGCGAGCCAGTTGCCAAGGGCTTCTTTAAGGCCTTCGGCAATGCCGGGCTTCTCCATGGCCGCGCGGCAGACGTCGGCGAGACCGTCACGGCGCTGCTTGTAGGCGTCATGCATGCCAAGGCCGTATTCTGCCGCGTCTTCGAACAGGGAGTTGCCCCATGCAGGTCCGAAGCCGTCCTTGTTCTGGCAGTACGGCGTAGTCGGCGCAGAACCGCCCCAGATGGAGGAGCAGCCCGTGGCGTTGGCGACGATCATGCGCTCGCCGAACAGCTGGGTGATGAGCTTGACATACGGTGTTTCGCCGCAACCCGCGCACGCGCCGGAGAATTCGAGCAGGGGCTGGCAGAACTGGGAGCCCTTCAGCGTGGCACGGTCCATCAGGTTGTCCTTGATGGAGATGTTTTCTTCGGCGAACTTGAGGTTGGCGACCTGGGCTTCCCGCTGGGATTCCAGCGGCTTGAGCACAAGGGCCTTTTCCTTGGCGGGGCAGGTGTTGACGCAGGATCCGCAGCCAAGGCAGTCTTCGGCATAGACCTGGATGCGGAATTTGAGCCCCTTGAGTTCCTTGCCGTTGGCGTCGATGGTCACGAAGCTTTCCGGAGCGTTCTCAAGCTCTTCGGGAGAAGCGAGGACGGGACGGATGGCGGCATGGGGGCAGGCCATGGAGCAGCGGTTGCACTGGATGCACTTGGAGGCATCCCATTCGGGGATGTCGACGGCGACGCCGCGCTTCTCGCAGGCCGTTGTTCCCAGCGGGACGATGCCGCGGGGGTCAAAGGAGGAAACGGGCAGCTTGTCGCCCTGCTGGGCAAGGATGGGCCGCACGACATTGGCGATGTACGGATCGGAGTCGCTGTAGATGGAGGGCGTGTCGGCAGCTTCAGCCCAGGATTCCGGATACTTGATCTCCGTAAGGGCTTCAAGGGCCTTGTCGACGGCGGCAATGTTCATGTTGACGACCTTATCGCCTTTCTTGCCGTAGGTCTTCTTGATGGCCTTTTTGATGTATTCGATGGCATCGTCGATGGGCAGGACGTTCGCCAGCTTGAAGAAGGCCGTCTGGGTCACCATGTTGATGCGGTTGCCGAGGCCGACTTCAGACGCGACCTTGACGGCATCGACGTTGAAGAACTTGAGGTGCTTTGCGGCAATGACGCGCTTCATCTGGCCGGGGAGCTCGCGTTCCATGTCTTCGAGGGTGTGCCAGCCGGAATTGAGGAGGAACGTGCCGCCTTCTTTGATGCCTTCAAGGATGTCGTACATATTGACATAGGAATCCTTGTGGCAGGCGATGAAATCGGCGCTGTTCACCAGGTAGGAGGATTTCAGGTAGGATTTGCCGAAGCGGAGGTGGGAAACGGTGAAGCCGCCGGATTTCTTGGAGTCGTAGGCGAAATAGCCCTGGGCGTACATGTCGGTGTTGTCGCCGATGATCTTGATGGCGTCCTTGTTCGCGCCCACGGTGCCGTCGGAGCCCAGGCCGAAGAACTTGCACTGGACGGTGCCGGCGGGCACGGTGTCAATGTCTTCGCCAAGCTCGAGGGAGAGATTGGTGACGTCATCATCGATGCCGACCGTAAAGTGGTTCTTCGGGGAGGCGACGAGCATGTTGTCAAAAATGGCCTTGGCCATGACAGGCGTGAATTCCTTGGATCCGAGGCCGTAGCGGCCGGCGATGATCTTGGGGAACACGCGGATCTGGTCGCCGTTTTCCACAAACGCCGTGCAGACGTCCTGGTACAGGGGCTCGCCAAGCGCGCCGGCTTCCTTCGTGCGGTCGATGACGGTGAGGGTCTCGACCGTGGAGGGGAGGACGTTGAGCATATGCTGGGCGCTGAACGGACGGTACAGGCGCACCTTGAGCAGACCGACGCGCTGGCCCTGGGCCATCAGGTAATCCACGACTTCCTCGATCACGTCGCAGGATGAACCCATGGCGACGATGACGCGGTCCGCTTCCGGATCGCCATAGTAGTCAAAGGGCTTGTAGCTGCGCCCGGTGATGGAGGCGACGCGCTTCATGGCGTCGACAACGATGGACGGAACAGCATCGTAGTAGGGGTTGCTGGCTTCGCGGTTCTGGAAATAGATGTCAGGGTTCTGAGCCGTTCCGCGCTGATGGGGATGCTCGGGATTCATGGCGGATTCGCGGAAGGCCTGGACGTTGTCCCAGTTGACGACCTTGCGGATGTCTTCGTAATCGATGACGTTGATCTTGCGGATCTCATGCGATGTGCGGAAGCCGTCGAAGAAATGGCAGAAGGGGACGCTGGAATCGATGGCGGCGAGATGTGCGACAAGGGCCAGGTCCATGGATTCCTGGGGATTGTTGGAACACAGGAAGGCAAACCCGGTCTGGCGGGCCGCCATGACGTCCTGGTGATCGCCGAAGATCGAAAGGGCATGGGATGCCAGAGCGCGGGCGGAAACATGGAAAACGCCGGGGAGGAGTTCGCCGGCGATCTTGTACATGTTGGGGATCATCAGGAGCAGGCCCTGGGAGGCCGTGAAGGTCGAGGTGAGGGCGCCGGCGGCAAGAGAGCCATGGACGGCGCCGGCGGCGCCGGCCTCGGACTGCATCTCACGGATGTTGACACGCTGCCCCATGAGGTTTTTCTGTCCCTTGGCGGACCATTCATCCGCAAGCTCGCCCATGACGGAAGACGGAGTGATCGGATAGATCGCGGCTACGTCGCTCAGCGCATACGCAACATGGGCTGCCGCCGTGTTCCCATCCATTGTCTTCATGTGTTTAGCCATAGTTCCTCCTCAGGATAACCGCCGGAGCGGGGAAGGTGATGACAGAAATTTCTGCCGTTTTTGCTAATAAAACGCTATATTAGTCAACCGGCAACATTATATTCCCAGAGATGCAAAATATCAATGCTTTTTTCTGGGCAAAATCAGGCTTTGCGGGTGTCAACTGCTCCTTCCGGACCACGACCTGTCTGCCTCACCCATGAGCGCGTAGGTGAGCATGGCGGCGGCGAAATCGGACACGACATGGCCCCGGCGCGGCGCGAGCTCAACGACGTCAACGCCTATGATACGGCGCTGCAGGCTCAGGGCATGGATGATGTCGAGAGCCATCTGCCAGCTGAGTCCTCCGGGTACGGGAGTGCCGGTCTCCGCGATGACGGAGGGGTCCAGTCCGTCGACATCAAACGTGATGAAAATATCCCGTGGAAAGGCATCGGGCAGGGTGACGCCGCGCGTGCCTTCGTGATGCAGGCGCGGGGCGTCCCAGGAAAGGATGGAGTACCGCTCCCTTGCCTCCAGTTCTTCCCGGCAGAAGATCCTGTTGCCGAACTGGATCAGGGGCAGGCGGAGGTCGCACACGGCGCGGCGCATGACACAGGCGTGGCTCCATTTCGTGCCGTCATAGGTGTCCCTGAGGTCGGCGTGAGCGTCAAACTGGATGACGCCGAATGTTCCATAAACATCACGCAATGCTTTAAGTTCGCCGTAGGTGAGGGCATGCTCCCCGCCCAGCGCGACCGGTATGGCATGGCACTGGAGGGCGCTGCGCACGGCGCTGGCGATCCGTTCCATGACCAGTTCCGGTGTCCCTGAGCAGTCGATGTCCGGCTGTGTGAAAATGCCTTTTGCCCCCGGATAGCCGGTGCCGTCATAGAGCTCAAGCTGATCAGAGGCTTCCAGGATGGCATCCGGGCCGTGGCGCGTGCCCCCCATGTAACTCACGGTGGCTTCATAGGGCACAGGGATGACATGGAAACGGGCGTCCTGCGGAGCGCAGGATGGTACTTCGGAGGACAAAAAACGTTTGGGATTTTCGTTCATGGGAAGGGGCCCTTGGCTGAGGTTATCCAGGCAGGCCGGCCTACGCGGCGGGCGGGCGGCCCGGCAGCCGATCGTCATGACCGCGTCCGAAGATCCTCCGCACGACGGCGGCGAAGCGTTTGCCGAAGCGGTCAAGGTAGACGTAGTAGACCGGCGTGATGTACAGGGTCACCAGCTGCGAGAAAAACAGCCCTCCCGCGACGCAGATGCCGATGGGCTGGCGCGATTCCGCGCCGGTGGCTCCAAGGCCGAAGGCAAGGGGCAGCGCCCCCATGATGGCTGCAAGGGTCGTCATCAGGATGGGGCGCAAGCGTATGAGGCAGCCCTGGACGATGGCTTCTTCGGATCCAAGGCTGCCCTTGCGCTCGGCGGAAAGGGCGAAGTCAAGCACCATGATGGCGTTTTTCTTGACGATGCCGATGAGCATGATGATGCCGACAAAGGCTGTCATGTTCAGTTCCGCGTGGAAAAGCCAGAGGCAGAACAGGGCGCCGAATCCTGCGGAGGGGAGGCCGGACAGGATCGTGATGGGGTGGATGAAGCTTTCGTAGAGAACGCCGAGGACGATGTAGATCAGCAGCACGGAAACGATAATGATGATGATCATGTCGTGTACGGAGCGCTGGAAGTCCTGGGCCGTGCCGACCAGGCCCCCCGTGACGGAATCCGGCAGCAGGTCGCCGGCAGTGGCCACGACTTCGGCCATGGCGTCGCCCATGGCATAGCCTGCAGACACATTGAAGGAGACGTTGACCGCAGGGAACTGGCCGCGGTGGATGACATTGAGAGGTCCTGCTTCATACTGCCTGGTCACAAGCGTTTCCAGCGGCACGAGCTTGCCGGCGGAGGACCTGAGGTACAGGGAGTCAAGGACCGCTGCGTTGTCCTGGCGTTCCCTCAGCACCTCCATTTTGACGGTATAGTCGCTGACGTCGGTGTATATGGTCGATACTTCCCGCGTGCCGAAGGCGGAATAGAGCGCGTTTTCTATCTGGGAGAGGGTTATGCCCAGCATGGTGGCCTTGTCCCGGTCGACGACCAGCCGTATCGATGGGTTGAGCAGCTGCATGTCCGTGCTCACGTCCCGCACGCTTTTCAGCTGGCGCAGGGCTTCCTCGACACGCCGGGCGGCGCCGTACAGCTCACTGGTGTCGCTGCCGACGAGGGTATAGGAATAGATGCCTGTGGTGTTGCTGCCGGCGCCCTGGATATTCGCGTTGCGCAGGGAGACCATCAGCGTGGCGCTGGTGTTCAGCTGCCTGCGGAGGCGCTCGATGACGGCGTTGATGCCGTCCCGTTCGGCGATGGGCTTGAGGCGTATCATGATGGTGGCCGTATTGGTGTCGGCCCGCATCCCTCCGCCGATATTGGTCACGTAGCTGCGCACGGCGGGATCCGCAGCGATGATGGGATGGAGCTTCTGCACGGCGCTCACGAGTGCTTCGAACGAAATGGATTCTTCGGCCCTCACCGTCACGCGGATGCGGCCGCCGTCGATCGCGGGAAAATATCCCGTGGGCACCAGCGATGCAAACCACCACGTGCCTGCGATGAGGGAAAGGGAAAACAGAAAGGTGAGGAACTTGTGGCGCATGACAGCGCGCAGGCTGCGTTCGTATGCGGCATGGACGGCGTTGAAGCCCCGTTCCATCAGGGCTTTCAGCCCGGAACGCCGCATATGCAGGGATGCATCGTTGAGGAACACGGCGCACATCATGGGCGTGAGGCTTATCGATACAAAAAGGGACACGGATATGGCGATGATGATCACGGCAGCGAATTCAAAGAACATCCTGCCGGCCGTGCCCGGAAGAAAGAGCAGGGGGATGAACACGGTGCCGAGCGAAACGGTCATGGACAGGATGGTGAAGCCTATCTCTCCGGCACCGTCCATGGCTGCAGCCAGCGGCGCCTTTCCCATTTCCCTGTGGCGTATGATGTTTTCCAGCATGACGATGGCGTCATCGACGACGAATCCCACGACCAGGATGAGGGCCATCAGCGACATGTTGTCCAGGGAGAATCCCCAGAATTTTTTGTTGAGTGATGCGGCGACCACCGAAAGGGGCAGGGCCAGGCTGGGATGAGCGTTGCCATGCCGTCCCGCAGGAAGGCATAGATGACGATGACCACGAGCAGTATCGTCAGCAGCAGGGTGAATTCCACTTCCTCCACCGACTCCCGGATGGGCACGGCGGTGTTTTCAACGATGGAGAGCTCAACGGCAGGGGGAAGGGAGGCTTCGATGGCCGGCAGGATGTCAAGCACGTCGCTGACGACCTGAACCGTGTTTCCCCCGGGCTGCCGCGTCACCTGCACGGTCACGCCGGCACTGCCGCTGATGAAGCTCGCCTGGTTGGTCTCTTCCACGCCGCTTTCCACATCGGCCACTTCCCGGAGCCTGACAGGGGATCCGTTGCGCCAGGCAACGATGATGTTCGCAAATTCTTCTGCCTTGACGAGTGAGCCGCTTGCCTTGATGTTGCGTATGCGCGCCGAGCCGTCCAGTTTCCCCGTCGGAAGGGTGACGTTCGCGGCGTCGATGGCCAGGCGGATCTCATCGGAGCTTATGTCCCGCGCAGCCATCAGTTCCGGGCGGAGGTTCACCCTGACGGCATAGCGCTTCGCGCCGCGCACGTCGGTCCTTGAAACGCCGCGCACCATGGACAGGCGCTGGGACACGTAGTTTTCCGCATAATCGGTGAGCTGCTGCCGCGTGATGGAATTGGACGTCAGCGCGAGCGTGATGACGGGCAATGCGTCCGGATTCACCTTCCAGAACCGCGGCATCTGCGTCATGGTATCGGGCATGCGGGAATACGCGATGGAAATGGCGGACTGCACATCCAGGGCCGCACCGTCGATATCCCTGTCCATTTCGAATTCCACCACGACCTGGGTACGCCCCAGCTTGTTGGTGGATGTCATGCTCTTGATGCTGGATATGTTGGAGAGCTGCTTTTCAAGCGGCTTGGCCACAGAGGTGGCCATCGTTTCAGGCGAAGCGCCGCTCAGGTTGGCATTGACGATGATGATGGGGTATTCGATGTTGGGGTTTTCACTGAGGGGCAGGCGGAAAAAGCTCATGATGCCGAAAGCGAGGATGCCCAGCATGATGAGCGTTGTCCCCACAGGACGGCTGATGAAAAGGGATGAAATGTTCATGGCTTTCCATGCCCGGGACCGGCGGTGCCGCCGCCAAGGCGCACGGCAATGCCGTCCTTCAGGCGGACATGCCCTTCCAGCACGACCATCTCGCCCTCGTCCAGGCCGGAGGAGACAGCCGTATAGCCGTCGGATTCGATATCGATGGACACTGTCCGGATACGCGCTTTCTTATCTTGGGACACGACGTAGACGAAGGGTCCGTCGGGGCCGAGCATGATAGCGCGGCTCGGCACGGCGATCGTGCCCCTGCGGACGTCCAGCTGCAGGAAGACGCGCAGGAATTCCCCGGGCCACAGTTCCCCGGTTTTGTTGTCAAAGCTGGCTTTAAGCGGCACGGTGCCTGTGGAACTGTCCACGTTGCCCACATAGATGACGCGTCCTGAGACCGCATTGCCGCTTTTCGTCCTGGACATGGCCGCCAAGCTGCCGGACAAGGCATTGGCACGGATCGTGGGAAGATGCTTTTCAGGGATGCTGAAGTCGATTTCCGCCGGGGACACCTTGTCGATCGTCAAAAGCTGATCCTGCGTCCTGAGCACGTTGCCGGCATCCACCAGCACGTTCTGCGCCCTTCCGCTGATGGGGGCGCGGATCTCGCAGTAGGAAAGGTCAAGCAGAGCCTTTTCAAGGGAGGCCTCATCTTCCCTGACGGCAGCCTGGGCGGCAATGAAGGCGACGCGCATGGTTTCCGTTTCGGAGGCGCTGGAAAAGCCGCCCTTGCTCATCTTCTGCGCACGAGAAAGGTCATCGCGGGCCTTGGCGAGCTTGGCGCGGTCGCTTTCAAGGCGGGCCGCGGCCTGCTTATGCGCTATGGCGTAGGGAGCCTTCTCGATCTCAAAAAGGAGCTGGCCCTGGCTGACATCATCCCCGTCCCGGACCAGGACCTTCTGCAGCTCCCCGGCTGTCCGGGAAACAAGCGTGACAGTCGTGGAGGGCTTTATCGTGCCCACCGCCTCGATGATAAACGGGATATCTCTTTTCTCGGCTGCCGCCAGAGTCACAAGTGCAGCATTGTCGGCCTTCTTCGGCGTATCGTCTTTGTCCTGCGTGCAGCTGCACACCATGGCAACAAGGACGATGCTTATGAACCAGCGCATGCGCATACCACTCCGCAGCGAACGAAATTTTTTAAATCCTATTTTTGATCGCAGCCGTTGTCAATCGCATGATCTGGCGGCATATCCCCATGAAGATGTCGAATTCATGGCGCCTGAGCCCGGCCCTGTCGAAAAGCCGCGCCAGCGGGAGAAAGAAATAGTCTGGGTTGTCCCTGGGCAGGGCGTCCAGGCTGAGGAGGGCTTTTTTCAGGGCGGCGAACAGGGTCTCCCGTTCGCTGCTCGATATGCGGCGCGACAGGCCGTGCCCCCGGTCGATCACGGCTGTGCCGGGCATGGAAAGGAAGCATTCGTAGAGCATGATGAGCACGGCCTGCGCCAGGTTGAGCGAGGAGTCCCTGCCGTAGGTCGGGATGCGCACCAGCATGTTGCAGAGCAGCAGGTCTTCGTTCGAC
The DNA here is from genome assembly GCA_902783285.1 of uncultured Desulfovibrio sp. Lineage (GTDB taxonomy): Bacteria > Desulfobacterota > Desulfovibrionia > Desulfovibrionales > Desulfovibrionaceae > Mailhella. The sequence goes on from CACZQM010000080.1 coordinate 34,861, forward strand.
AGCCCCTTGTCTTCGGGACCGAAGACGATGGCGACGTGCTCTCCGGACAGGATGCGTTCCACGGCTTCCACGGCGGCTTCCCTGGGGGTGCGCATCTGCTGGCGCATGCCGCCGGTCCTGGCTGTTGTCGCAATGACGAGCTGGCATGGCGCGACGGCTTCCGCAAGTGACGGGCATACCGTGATGGAATCGAGCAGGGGTGCGCCCTGCGACGTAGCCGTTATCATCGCTTTTTCCCTGTCCCAGCGGCGCGGTGCGGCAAGAAAAATGCCGGCATGGCCGAAATTTGCCGATGCCCTGGCAGCCATGCCGATGTTTTCCGGAAAATTCGTGCGGACAAGGACCATGCGGAGCAGGTCGTTATAAACCGGTAGAGAGTGTTGTTCTTCCGTCATGGCAAGGTACGTTTTAGAGATGCATGGCCGTCAGCATGACCATGGCGATGCCTGCGCCGAATTTAATGGCCATGCCGAGGAGTCGTCCGAGAAAAGCTCCGTTGGCGGCGTGGACGGCTTCGCCGGAGGGATGCCGCTCCAGGAAAAATGCCGCCAGGAAGCATCCTCCCCAGGCACCTGCGAGTGCGCCGGGGATGGCTCCCAGCCCGAAGAAAAGCGGCATGCAGAAGAAGGCCCCGAAGATCGCCCCTGCCATGCCTGCCACGGTCGAGGCGCGTGACGAACCGAATTTCTTCGACCCCCAAAGCTGCGCCAGGAATTCCACACATTCGCCGCCAAGCAGGAAAAGCACCATGAGCAGGAAAAAGGAAAGCGGCAGTTCCATCCCGCGGACGAAGCATGCCCATGTGGTCACAAGGGCCGCGATGATCCAGTTTCCGGGCAGGGCGGCAAGGTTGAGAAGGGCGCACAGACCGAGAAGCACCAGGAAGAGGCTGGAGGCGAGGAAGCTCATGGTGCCTTGCCCCGTGCATAGCAGTCGATGAGTCCCCGGCAGATCGCGAATGCCGGGTCACCCGGGCATTCTGCCATTTTTCCCATGCCGGAAAACCGCATGCGCTGCGGACCGAAAAGGTAGACCGGTCTGAAGCCTTCCGCTTCCGGTGGATAGTGGTGGATGAAGCATCCAGACCCTCCGCTGCTCAGGACGCGCTCCGAGGGGAGCCAGTTGAGCTGGATCTGGCGTATGTCTTCAGCGATGCTGTCCGCTTCCTGACCGGCACGATGCTCATAGGAGGCGCAGATGCAGTCCCTGAAAAGGAACAGGACCCGAGTCCTGCAGTTGCCTGCCCACACGGCAGTCACGCCTTCCTCCCAGCAACGCGCGCGCAGCCTGCCGTCCGCGAGGGCCGCCATGGCAAATGCGGCCAGGGGATCGGCAAGGAGCGTGCTGCCGCAACCGGGGCAGGCATGGGCTGCTGCCGGCCTGAGCGTGCGCAAGGGAGCGCCTTCTCCAGATTCCACAGCCTCTTTCCAGAGCAGCATCCGCCGCCTGTCGTCAAAAGTGCCGTCAGCAGGGGACAGGGCCGTGGGTGTGCAGACGATGGCTGCTTCAGCGCAGGTCACGCCGTTTTGCCGGAGCAGTCCTGCGGCTGCGGCGTCATGGCATCCCCCGCCGTGGCAGATCGCCGATGGCCACAGCCCTGGACGCTGGCCGGGCAGAGCAAGAAGGAGCACCGTGGCAGATCCGGAAGCGTCGATGGCAAGCAGCGGGCGTACAAGGTCGGAGGAAGGCTTCATCGGTACTCAAAAAAAAGGCCGCTGTTCAAGCGGATCATAGCAATGCTCCATTCCAGTTGAAGGCGCTTGTCCTCCTGACAGGCGGCATGGTGCGCGGAAGATTTTCATCAAGGCGCGCAAAGAAGGCATAGCCAGCTGATTCAAGCTCCTGCTTATGGGTGGATATGTCAAGGGGCCATGCGGGATATATCCAGAGGTTGCTCCCGTAGTTCCTCGCCCAGAATGCTTCCCCTTTGGGGCTGAAGAACGGTGTGTTGGGTTTGACCTGGTTCAATCCGAAGCGCGAGATGCCGACGGGCCAGTATCCGGACAAGACCATGCCGAGCGGCAGGATGCTCTTTCTGGGAAGCTCGAGATAGTCTTCGGAAGATAATTCCGGACTGGCAAAAGCCGCTTCAAAACCCATGCGGGCGAGCAGGGCGACCGAAGCCGGGTTGGCAACGTTGCAGAAGGGACCGGCCGTGAGATGCACGTCCGGCAGCGAGGCTCCCGGCTGGAAAAAGGCATGCTGCCATGGCGCGTTGCAGACGAACATGGTGGAACCGGCGCGCCGTGCCCTGAGGATCAGGCGCCCCCAGGCATCCGTTTCTTCAGGCCAGATGACGGGCGGGAGCCACCAGCAGATATGCGGCATCACCGTTTTCGAAACGGCGGAAACGGCGTTCATGGACATCCAGAGCCCAGTGACCATGGTGCGCGAGGGGCGGGTCTCCTTGCCGCGCGGCAGGCTGGCGGCAACGTGCTGGTCGGGAAGGCGCTTCACCGTGCTTCTGCGCTTCGGCAGCGAAGGAGCCCAGTCCACGGCAAGACTGTGGACCTTGCGGCATGCATCCAGCTTTTCCCCCCACTCATCCAGGATCTCCATGAGCCCGGGCTCCCTGCGGTCGATGAGGAAGACCGGGACCCCAGCCTTGGGGGATCTGCCCTTCGCCAGTTTCAGCCGGCAGGTGCCTGCCTTCGGGACCCTGCGCGTGACTGGAACGGTGTCATGCCAGGGTTCGTCTTCATACCCTATGCGCAGCAGGTCCTTGGGCAGGAGTTCCTGCCTGGGCTTGATAAAAGGCAGGTCTGAAGCCGGGTTCTTTTCAAACTGGATCTTCCCGACAAGCAGGCCGGAACTCGTGCTTGCCTGGGGCGTAGAGATCTCGGCATTCTTCTGGGGGAGAAAACGTGCGCGCGTCACAGGACGGCCAAGGGCCATCTCCAGAAGCATCTCCGCATCTTTCTTGGCATGGGGCCAATCCTCCGTCCCCAGTGAATCCAGAAGGAGCCGGTAGGCCGCGGCAGTATGATAGACATAGTGGGGGCCTTTCTTGCGTCCTTCGATCTTCAGGCTGCGGATATGCGGTATCTCCACAAGGGTCTTCACAAGGACGTCCAGTGACAGGTCCTGGCACGAGAAGAAGCGGCCTTCGTTCCCTTTTTGCTGGTACATGCGCCTGCATGGCTGGACGCAGCGCCCCCTGAGTCCGCTTTTGCCGCCAAGATAGCTGGACCAGTAGCATCTTCCGGAAACGCACCAGCACAGGGCGCCGTGGATGAACATCTCAAAGTTCATATCCTCAGGGGCGTTCTGGTCCATGAGGCGGATCTCATCGATGGAAAGCTCACGGGGAAGGACGACGCGGCGGATGCCAAGCGCATATGCAGCCCTGACATCCTGCATGCAGGCGATATTGGAGAGCGTCGAGAGGTGGAGCTCCCCGGTATAGCCTGCCTGGCGGGCGATGTCGATGAGCCCGATGTCCTGGATGATGAGGGCGTGGGGCTGGGCGTCCCGCTGCAGCCGGTAGATGAGCCTGCCAGCAGCTCCAAGATCCGATCCCTTCAGAAGGGAATTGAAGGCGACATAGACCTTGCGTCCATGCTGGTTGGCAAGGTCGACCATGGCGGCTATGTCCGCTATGCTGAAATTTTCCGCGCCGGCCCTTGCGGAAAAATTCTTGAGGCCCATGTACGTTGCATCTGCGCCGGCGGCAACAGCAGCAAGGAAGCAGGATCTGTCCCCGGCAGGCGCGAGGATCTCGGGCAGTGCATTATACATCATGACACGCTTGGTGACGGTTGAGCGTCGATTAGGTTCTGCCTGGCAACAGCCATCATCAGCTTGATCCTGTTGATTTGATTCACTTCGCTTGCGCCGGGGTCATAATCAACAGCAGCGATATTTGCTTTGGGGAAAAGGCGTTTCAATTCCTTGATGACGCCTTTGCCAGTGATGTGATTGGGCAGGCAGCCAAACGGCTGCAGGCACAGTATATTATGAATGCCGGCATATAGCAATTCCATCATCTCCGCTGTTAAAAGCCAGCCTTCACCTGTTTGCTGTCCCAGTGAGACCACGCCTTTGACTTGTGAGCGCAGCTTGCGGAAAGAGATGGGGGAACGGAAGCGCTTGCTCCGCATGAGGGAGATCGATATGGGCAGGCGCATGAGCAGGAGCAGAGTCAGCAAAAGTGTGCTGCTCAGAGCTTTCTTAATGCTTCCGTTGAAGTTTTTCCACTTATAGATCTCATCATACAGGGCGTAGAGGACAAATTCCGTGAGAGCGGGCAGGACGGCTTCCCCCCCTTCGGATTCGACCACATCGATGGCATGGTTGTTGGCGTCCGGGTGGTATTTCAGCAGGATCTCGCCGACCAGGCCGACTTTGGGACGTATGGAATCGTCCAGCGGAAGTTCGTCGAACTCCCTGACCGCCTTGATGATGTGCTTGTACATGCCCCAGAGGCTGCTTCCTTCGATATCGTCAGCGAGGATCCCCGACCAGTAGGCGCAGAGCTCCTGGGCAGCCCCTTTGCGCGTTTCATAGGGGCGCACACGGCAGAGCATCGACAGCAGGATGTCTCCGCAGAAGATGGCCTGGATGCCCTTGAGGAACATTTTTCCCGAGATGCTGAATCCCGGGTTCTGCTGCAGTCCGGAAAGGTTGAAGGAAAGGATCGGGATGTTCGTCATGCCGCATTCGAAAAGCGCCTTTTTCAGGAAGCTGATGTAGTTCGTGGCCCGGCATCCCCCGCCTGTCTGAGAAATGATGAGTGCAATATGGTCCGTATCGTACTTTCCGCTTTTTATGGCGGCCAGCAGCTGTCCGATGACGATGATCGCCGGATAGCAAGCGTCGTTGTTGACATGCCTGAGGCCTTCTTCGACCGCGTCCCTGGAAACGCATGGGAGCAGTTCAGCCTTGTAGCCGCAGGCTCTGAGCATCGCCGGGAAGAACTGGAAATGCATGGGGGACATCTGCGGTATGAGGATCGTGTGCGTCTTTTTCATTTCCCTGGTGAAGGGCGGTGGATCCCATGCGCCGCTGTCCAGAGGGGTGGCCGCCGCAGGTCCCGGCATTGTCGCGGCGGGTTCTCTGGCAGTTCCCATGCGGGCCCGCTCCTTCATGGTGGCGAGGAGTGAACGCACACGGATGCGGGCAGCTCCGAGATTGGCCCCCTCATCGATCTTGATCTGCGTGTACAGCTTTCCCGCATGGGCCAGTATCTCTTCGACCTGGTCAGCAGTGATCGCGTCGAGACCGCAGCCGAAGGAAACAAGCTGGACGAGGGAGACGTTGGATGACGCCGCGGCAAAGGTGGCGGCCCGGTACAGCCTTGCATGGTACGTCCACTGGTCGACGACCCGCAGCTGTCCGGGATCAGGCGTCAAGTGCGCTACCGAATCCTCCGACAGCACGGCCATGCCTGCCGCCGTGATAAGATCGGGGATGCCGTGGTTGACTTCAGGATCGATATGGTACGGATGCCCGGCAAGGATGATCCCCATCTTCCCTGTGCGCGAAAGCTCCCGGAGCGTTTCCTCGCCCTTGCGCTGGATATCGTCCTTGAAGTGCCTTTGCTCGCGGAAAGCTTCGGCCAAGGCTTCGTGCAACTCGGATTTCGGGATGCCGCTGAACAGTTTAACGCTGGGCAGGAGTTCGCGCAGGCCTTCCAGATTCAACGGGAGGAAGGGATAGTAAAATTCAATGTGCTGGTCGCGGATATGTTCGATGTTGTTTTTCAGAAGCTCGGGGTACCCTCCCACGACGGGGCAGTTGTAACGGTTCTGCTGTGTGAAGAACTCTTTTTTCTCCATGGCGACACACGGATAAAAAATACGTGTTATGCCCTTCTGGATGAGCTCCATGACGTGGCCGTGGCTGAGTTTTGCCGGATAGCAGACCGTCTGTGACGGGATCGTGGACATGCCCAGGGCATAGACTTTTTTGGAGGACGCCGATGACAGCACGACACGGAACCCCAGCCGGGTGAAAAACGTGAACCAGAAGGGGTAATTTTCGTACATGTTCAGCACGCGCGGGATGCCTACTGTGCCGCGCGGCGCCTTTGCGGCTTCAAGGGGGGTGTAATGCTGGAACAGGCGCTTCTGCTTGTAGGCATAGAGATCCGGCATGGAAGTGCCGTGCTTTTGCGAACCGGAGCCCCGTTCGCAGCGGTTTCCTGAAATGAATCTCGTGCCGTCCTGGAAGGTGCTGATCGTGAGGAGGCAGTGGTTGGAGCAGCGTTGGCATCGCGTGACGGTGTTCTCGGTGCTGAAATGTTCGACCTGTTCTTTTGTCAGCACGGTCGAACGGCCATGTCCCTTGCTGCTCTTCGCGAGCAGGGCGGCTCCGAACGCCCCCATCAGCCCGGAAATATCCAGGCGCAGCACGTTCTTCCCCAGGGTGAGCTCCAGGGTCCGCAGCAGTGCGTCATTCTGGAATGCGCCTCCCTGTGCGACGACATGGTCGCCGAGTTCATCCGTGCTGGCAATCTTGATGACCTTGTAGAGGGCGTTCCTGATGACGGAATAGGAAAGCCCTGCGGCGATGTCGCCGACCGACCGGCCTTCCTTTTGCGCCTGCTTGACACGTGAGTTCATGAACACCGTGCATCGTGTGCCCAGGTCCACCGGATGCGCGGCAGTGAGAGTCTCAGCCACGAATGCAGGAAGTTCCATGCCGAGGGACCGAGCAAAGGTCTCCACGAAGGAGCCGCATCCGGCGGAACAGGCTTCGTTGAGCTGGATGCGGTCGATGACGCCGTCCTTGATATGCATGCACTTGATATCCTGCCCGCCGATGTCGAGGATGAACGATACGTTGGGGAGGAAATAGCGCGCGGCCGTAAAGTGGGCGAGTGTTTCCACTTCTTCGATGTCCGCATGCAGCCCGCTCTTCAGCAGCGCGCCGCCATAGCCGGTCACGCCGCATGAGGCGATATAGGCGTTCCCCGGGAGAAGGGCGTAGATCTGCTCCAGGATGCCAGCTGCTGCTTCAAGGGGCTTTCCTTTGCTGGCATCGTAGGTCGAATGGAGGATCTCCCCTTCATGGCTCAGGAGCACGGACTTGATCGTGGTCGACCCGGCGTCGATCCCCAGGTAGACTGGTTCCGGCTTGCCGGAATGCGCGAGCGCCGTGAGGTCGCCGCGGGCGGCGGTATGGCTGGCATGCCTCTGCTTGAACGCCAGGAGGTCTTCGCTGGAATCGAACAATGCGGGAAGGGAGGCCTGCGCGTCGGCAGAGCGGCCGTTTTCCAGGTCTTTCAGAAGCCGGCGGATGTCTGCGAGGGTCCAGTGCCTGGCGGGTTGTCCCTTGGCGGTGGCGGCTTCCGCTGATGCAAGGGCCGTGCCTATGGCGACGAAATACTCGGCATGCTCAGGGAAAATGGCATGGTCCTTTTCCAGGTTGAGCGTGCTGATGAAGCGCTGGCGCAGGGAGGAAAGGAAAGCCAGCGGACCGCCAAGGAAGATGACCTTTCCTGTGATGCTCCTGCCGCAGGCCAGTCCGCTGATGGCCTGTTCAACGACGGCCTGGAAGATGGATGCCGCAATGTCCTCGCGGGCGCACCCTTCATTCAGCAGGGGGAGGACATCAGATTTCGCGAACACGCCGCAGCGGGAGGCTATGGGGTAGATGGCCGTGGCGTTCGCGGCCAGGGCATTCAAGCCGGCGGCATCGGTGTGCAGGAAGGCTGCCATCTGATCGATGAAGGCACCCGTCCCCCCCGCACAGGTCTCGTTCATGCGCTGTTCAGTCCCGCCGGTGAAGAAAGTGATCTTGGCGTCTTCCCCGCCGAGCTCTATGGCGACGTCTGTATCAGGATGGAAACGACGGATGCTGGCCGCTGATGCGATGACTTCCTGCACGAAAGGGATCCCGAGCTCGCGCGACAGGGCGATGGCGCCAGAGCCTGTGACAGACATGGAGAGATTTCCATCGGGAATGGCTCCGGATCCCAGCGCTTCGCGGAACAGCATGGCCACGGTGGAACGCACATTGGACATGTGCCTCTGATAGCGGCCGAAAAGGATACGCAGCGATGGATCGAGAATGATGAGCTTTACCGTCGTGGAACCGATATCAAGACCGATGTATGCTGATAGGCCGCCATTTCTCTGCATCTCTGAGACCCTTCAAACCAGTATCTTTTTGCCGTTACGAAGTGAAATGTGTCCTGGTGCAAGGATGGCCATGGAAGGCTGGCTCAGCTGCTGTACCAGCCTGCAGTCCATCCAAGGCCATCCTGGCAGCTGCTTGTTCAGCCTTTTTGATGCTGCCCCCGGAAGCCAGGAACTGCTGTCCATTGGAAAGTTCGAGCCGTATGGAGAATTCCTTCGCATGAGCCGGTCCGCGGCTGTCAAGCTGGACATACACCGGAAGGGTGCCCAGGAGCGCCTGGGTAGCCTCCTGCAGTTTCGTCTTGTAGTCCTTTTCCTTATCAGGCAGCAGGCAGGAAGGCCAGATCGTTTCGTAGAGCCTGGCAACGACCGCACGGGCCTCGTCATGCCCCCCGTCAAGATAGACAGCGCCCAGCAGGGCTTCAACGGCGTCAGCCAGCAGGGCGGCCCTTTGCCGTCCGCCCTGGGCTTCTTCTCCCTTGCCCATGAGCAGGGAGGCTCCCAGATCCAGGTCATGGGCGATCTCGGCGAGCCGTTCTTCGCTTACCAGCCGTGAACGCATCCGGGTCATGGCCCCTTCGCGCTGTTCCGGATAGCGCAGGTAGATCTCATGCGATATGTTCAGTTCCAGGACGGCGTCCCCCAGGTATTCCAGGCGCTCGTTATGTTGCAGGCCGTGCTCGTTGGCCCAGGAACTGTGCGTCAGCGCAGTGGCCAGCAGCGTGATGTCTTTAAAACGGTAGGAGATCCGCTGTTCAACGGCTGCCAGGCTGGCCAGGATCTCGGGAGAATAGTGGTCATGTGACATTAATGTACCCTCTGTTCCAGAAATAAGCCTCATTCTTGTGCTTGGCAAGGCTTTATTTTTGAAATAGAATCAACAGCCTGCTTGTTGAGAAAACTTTGGAGGATCGTGACATGGCGTATGATATCAGACTGGTAAAGATCGTTACGGGAGAAATGGTTATCGGAAAATTCAACGCCGAGGCAAATGCGCTTGACGATGTCGCCATCATACAGACGATCCCTACGCAGCAGGGCGTGCAGATCATGATCCTGCCTTATGGCTATCCCTTTGATCAGGATTTTTCCGGAAGCATCGGTGGACAGCATTTCCTGTTCGAATACAGCCATACTCCCCAGGACATACAGGATAAGTACCTTGAAGCCGCATCCAACCTGTCCCTGTCGTCAGGCGGGCTGGATCCGACGCCTCCGAACGGCGGATCTGGGCTCATCCTTTAAGCCGCGTCCGTGCGCTTCCGCGCATCCTTCCCATGTGCTGCATGCAGCGCTTCGTCATGCAGTCGGTGCAGATGCAGCAGCCGGCATCCTGCCCAGCATATGGGTCCGCACCAGCTGCTGCGCAGATTCCCTGCAGGCCTCGTCTTTCTCATCGCGCGCCGCGATGCGCAGGATGGGCATCGCTTCGCCGGCAAAGTCCGGACGGGCTTCCAGCAGGATGCCTATCGCCTTATAGCATGAGGTCCGGAGCGGGGCATGGTCGCAAAAAACCGTGCTTTTGTCCTCGGGGGCATCATAGACATAATAGAAAAGGATCTTCCTGTACGTGTCGGCCAGGGGAGGGCACTGCGCCAGGGTCTGCCCGAAGGCTTCGGGTATTCCCCATCCGATGTTTCCCGATTCTTCGTTCATATGCCACATGAAGCGCCGCACGACGTTTTTTGCGGCTTCCGGAGACTGGGAATAAAGTTTCTTCATGATGTGGCCAAGCGCGAACGCGGCGCGGTCCGTCATTGCGCCTCCCAGGGGAAGGCAGGCTATGAGGGGGTTGACAAGGGATACCGGGTCTGCATCAGCAAAAAGCGCCGTGGATGGAAGAGGAGCAGACGCTGACCAGGCAGGATCCTGCAGCCATTGGCGCACGGCATCTTTCAAGAGCTTGAATCGTGACATGGGTGTTCTCCTGGCAGCAACATATACTTCATGTGCTGCGAGCCGTCCAGTGCCGGTGGATCACTGCCGCCGTCATTCTTGACAGAGAGACGGGGAACGGCGAAAATCCGCCATGCATCCCGTGTGTTCTTTTGCCCCGCTACCATGAAAGGATCTTGCATGGCGATACACGAAAAGCGCGCTCTGCTGAGCGCGCTCGATACAAAAGCAGAGGAAGCATTCAAGCTCCAGTCGGCGTTGACGGCTTTTCAGGCCCTTGGTCCTGATAACGCCGGAAAAGGCGAACAGGAAAAAGCAGATTTCGTGGAGAAGTGGCTCCGCGCGCGCGGATTGACGTGCATCACCCATTATGATGCTGACGATCCGCGTGTCCCATCCGGAGGCCGCCCCAACTTTGTCGTGACCATCCCCGGCAGGACTTCCCGGACAGTGTGGCTATTCGGCCATATGGATGTCGTTCCGGCGGGGGACCTGGACCTCTGGCATTCCGATCCCTGGACGGTCGTCCGCTCCCCTGAGGATCCTGACATCATATGCGGCCGCGGCGTCGAGGACAATCAGCAGGCCATGGTCAGCATGTGCCTGCTTGCCGGGGCCATAGCAGAAAGCGGGGTCACTCCGGATCATACCCTGGGCCTGATTTTCGTTTCCGATGAGGAAACGGGAAACACGTACGGCATCAACCACGTCCTTCAAGTAAAGCCCGACCTCGTGGCGCAGGAAGATCTCGTCGTCGTCCCGGATTCCGGTTCGCCGGACGGCTCGTTCATACAGGTCGCAGAAAAAGGCGTCCTCTGGCTGTGCTTCGACATCACGGGCAGGCAATGCCATGCTTCACGCCCTGATGACGGCGTCAACGCGCTCACCGCGGCAGCTGCCCTGATCCTGGCTGTTGCCGAGGTCGAACGGGAATTTCCCGCCCGCGATCCTTTGTTTGACCCGCCGCGCTCCACGTTCACGCCGACGAAGCACGAGCCCAATGTCCCGAACATCAATACCATGCCTGGACATGAACGCGTGTACGTTGATTGCCGCGTCCTGCCCTGCTACAGCCTGGAAGCTGTGACTGCCGCCTTTGCAAGGCGTGCGCAGGCGATCGCCGGAGCGCATGGCGTGCGCATCACCGTCGAACCCGTCATGGAAAACCCCTCTGCGCAGCCGACATCGGAACATTCGCCTGTCGTTCGATCGCTCATGCAGGCCGTTTACGAAGTCACGGGGACGACCTGCCGCTGCGGCGGCATCGGCGGATCGACCGTGGCTTTTTGCTTCAGGCGCAAGGGGATACCGTCGGCGGTCTGGTCGCGGATATTGGAGAATTGCCATGCTCCCAATGAAGCAGCCCGCCTTTCCAACGCGATAACGGACGCGAAGGTGTTCGCATCCATGCTTTTTGAGGCATAAAGGCTAAGCATGAGAACGATACAGGTCGTCAATGTCCGCTGGTTCAATGCGACAGCATGGTATGGTGTGGCGCTTGCCGAATGCCTGCAGAAAGCCGGTCATGAGACCATCGTCGCCGGCTTGAGCGGGACGCCCCCCCTGTATGCCGCCAGGAAGCGGGGACTGGATACTGTCGAGCTTCCTTTCAATTCCAATGCTCCGGCAGGCATCGTTCGCTGCTGGCATGGCATGCAAGCCCTTGTCAGGGACTTCAGGCCGGACGTCGTCAACTGCCATCGCGGTGAGGCGTTCATTTTATGGGCGCTTCTCAAGAAAAAGCATGGGTTTGCGCTCGTGCGGACGCGCGGTGACAGGCGCCTGCCCAAGAACAGCTTTGTCAACCGCTGGCTTTACTGCCAGGCCTCAGATGCCGTGATCGCCACGAACAGTTTGATGGCGCGGCACTTGTCTGGCGTCATGGGCGTTCCGGACATGAAGCTCTCTACGATCCTTGGCGGAGTGGACACCTCCCGTTTCCATCCTGACGCGGTGCAGCGGGTGCATATGCGCCAGGCGTATGGATATGGAGATGATGATGTCGTCATGGGGCTGCTGGGGCGCATGGATGAAGTCAAGGGCATCCGCGAGACCATAAGCGCCCTTGCAAAGGCCAGGGCCCTGGATCCGCGGGCCCAACATCTGAAGCTCCTCATCATCGGCTTCGAATCGCAGCATTCCATGCAGGATGTCGCACGGTGGTCGCAGGAAAACGGACTGGGGCCTCTGGGGGATGCCGTCAAGGTCACGGGCAGGGTGGAGAGTCCGGAAGCGGTGATCAACGCCCTGGACTTCGGCATCCTGTCTTCCCTGGGTTCAGAAGCGATCGCCCGGGCTGCACTGGAGATCATGGCGAGCAGGGTGCCGCTCATTTCTTCCACAACCGGCGTCATGCCGGACCTCATCCCCGCCGCGTTCAGCTTCCCTCCTGGCGATACCGGGGCCATGGCGCAGCGCATGGTCGCCATGCTGGACACCGGGCGCCGGGAAGAACTCGCCGGCGCCTGTGAAGCGAAGATCATGCGCGGAAGGCTCCGGCTCAATGATTTTCTTGAAGATACGCTGGCGGTCTATGACAGGATCACCGGGCAGCATCACGTGTGATGTCCGCAAAGGAAGCATCCGTGGCCTTCGCAAGATCATGCGGTGCCAGGACCAGCTGCATGCCGCGCTGCCCTGCGGACACGAACATGGCAGGCAGTTCCTGTGCGGAAGAATCGATGCAGACAGGATATTTCTTTTTTGCCCCGAGCGGCGAACAGCCACCCCTGACATAGCCGGTCAACGGCAGAAGATCCGCCAGCGGGACCATTTCCACATGCTTGTCGCCCAGCGCAAGCGCAAGTTTTTTCATGTCCAGCTCCGAACACGCCGGGATGACGGCAAAGGCAAGCCCGTTGGGCGATCCGGTGACCAGCAGCGTCTTGAAGACGGTCCCGGGCTCCACTCCCAGCATCGCAGCAGCGTGGGTGGCGGAAAGGTCATCGGGGTCAACAGGATAGCTGGCGATCTGGTAAGGGATGCCCGACCGGTCGAGAAGCCTTGCCGCATTTGTCTTTTTTATTGATGCCATGGTGCTTCTCTCGTGGGCTTATGCCGGCATGCTGTGCGCTTGCCCTGTCTTCGCGCAGCAGCGCATTCGGTTTGCTTCAGGCGTGCAGCTTTCCGGCCCGCCCGTGGTCATCCGGGGAAAGAGTCTTTCCCGCGGGATCCCGGCCCGGCTGGCACAATTTGAGTATCGCATGCAAATATTCCTTGCGGTTGTCCAGGTAAAAGGTCATCGGACGCGAAAAGTCTTTGCCGACAAGACCATCGACAAAGAGCTGGCTGATGTCCCTTTCACGGAGCAGGACGAGCTGTGACCGGGCAAGGACAGTACGGTCAGCCTGGCTCATCGTCCGCAGAAGGCGGGCCAGGGCATCTTGGGCACGGGGCAGATAGAACCAGAAATACATCATGTCCAGCGCATTGATGATCAGCGAGGTCTCGAGAGCCTGTTTTGACATCGTCCGGTCATCTTCCTGGAGCCCTCCGGAGCGGGCCAGTTTAAGCAGGATGTCTTTTTCCGGGAACAGAAGCTCAAGCCGCGTATAGCAGGTGAAGATCCTGTCGATCTTGCTCTTGTAGTCGAGCCGGCGTATCCGGCGGTTGTTCTGGCTGTCGGCGTAGCCTTCGATGATAGCCGCGACGGTATCCGAGGCGAGCTTTGAGATGATGGCTGCGCTCGGCACGGTATAGACCAGTGGATCCGCAACGCCAGCCCAGCCAAGGATGAGGATGAAAATGGAGTTGTACCAGGAAGATACAGGAATGGCGAGGGCGCTTCTGAACAGGTTGCCGACAGCGGCTTCACGGGGGAATCCCCGGAAGATGTTGTGGGAGCAGATATAGATGGCGTTGACAAAGTTGAGCACAGTAAAGACGATGATGGGATCGTCGACGACGGTAAAGCCCAGCAGGTCCTCCAGCAGCCATACGCGGACGACGACTTCGAGGAGCGCTACGGAGATCCCTGTGTACATGAGGGAATCGCAGATGCGGTTGATATTGACATGGTCTTTCCACCGCAGGAGCGTCGTACGCGTCGTGCCGTTTCCCGCGACGACCATTTGTATGACATTGCGCACGCCGGTGATGGCGAACCATATGAACGTTCCGAACCAGGCCAGGAACCACCAGTCCTGCGTATACAGGAAGGATGCCACGGAAGGGATGAATCCGACCAGGACCTTGATCCAGTTTGATACGCTTGTGCTGAGGTAGAAGAATCCGGGACGACGGTCCGGCTGCTGCGCCGGCTGGAAGATATCGTTGCCTGATGCCCGGGTGATGCCTCCAAGAGTGGCGATATTGCCGGCCTGGCTGACTTCGCTGGTATCCGAGGGCATCCACGTTATCCTGCATTTTTTCCCGGCATGGCCCAGGCCAGGGATTTTGCGCAACGCCTTGATGAGCGTCGAGGGATTTTCATGCTCTTCCTCAAAGACGACGCGCTCTTCGATAGCTGTGTAGACGGGGACGGATCCCATGTATTCGCTGTTCCGCTTGAGGGTCTTCTGGGCACGTGTGGGGAGGGTGTCCGTATAGACGAATCCCATGCCCACGGAATAATCCAGCTCAAGCTGCGACTGGGAGCCGATCCGCGTTTTCAGGGGGTTTTTCCGGTAGTATTCCCAGATAGTGGGGATGGAGTTCAGTATCTCCTGAAATTTCTTGACCCGCTCAAGATTGCCCTGCGCTGTCAGCAAGTCGATGATCTGGTGCACCATCTCCTTCATCCTGGGGCCGCGGCCTTCATTGAGCACGCGCTGAAGTTCATTGATCTCGTCCAGGTCCTTGAGCTGGCCCGCATACCAGTTGCTGAGGTTGAAGATCTCCAGATGGGTGATGCCGCAGCCGCAGTCATAAATGAGCTCGATGACATCCTGCACGGTCAACCCTGCCAGGTCGAGACAGATGCGTGAACCCGTGTGCAGGTCGGTAAGCTCTTCAACCATCTGCCCCGGGGGCAGGGTCAGCATTTCAGGCAGCTCCGGCGGGATGCTTTCAGTGATGTCTGGAAGGTCAGTTCCATCGAGCCAGGTCCTTAAGATTTCCGCACTGGTCAGGGAATCGAGATAGCGCAGCTCATTCTTCAGGGCTTCTGCAGCAGCGGGGTCCCTTCCGTCCTGCAAGGAGCTTCTGATGTGGGCTGCCTTGCTCTGGAGGATCGGCAGCAAATGCTGGTGCAGCGATTCCGCAAGATGATGGAAGGAGGGCTGGCTGAGTCCGACGCTCCTGAGAAAATCCTCCGGATCCAGTTCAGGGACCGGGAGCTGCAAGCGATCTTCCAGCATGCGCCGTGTGCAGGAGTTCCAATGTTCCAGAGCGTCAAGCAGCCTGTCTTTGCGCCAGGCGATGATCTCCTGGCCCAGGACGGACAAATGACGCATCTTTTCCGTCTGCAGGAATTCCATGAAATCTTCTGCCGTGCTGAAGCCACGCGGTATCCAGACCATGTTGATGAAGCGTCCGCGGAACGGGCAGTGCACTTCCAGCCCGAGCCGGATATGGATGCCCATGATAGAAGCTGCCTCCAACAGTTCCGAGGCGGCATTCCTGTCGATATAGTTGTCATAGACTACGGTCAGGAAGCGCAGGCCCTTGATCCATGCATCCATGATGAGATGGGTCGGCGTTTTGCGCCCGCGGGAGTGGGCGTCATAGACATGTCCGTCAAACGAAAACTGATTCCATTCTTCTGGCATTTCAGGAAGATGGTAACGCGCAAGGAGCTTGCGGACGATGCGCGGGGTGCCCATGGCCACTTTTCTGAAATCATGGGCGAGCATGAGCTGCTTGTGCTCGTCTCCAGAGACCCTGACGAGATCCTTCATGATCTGCAGCAGGACGCGGGCCGTATTCCTTCGCAGCGTCGTCTGGGCGCTGCTGAGCACTTCGTCGTAAAGCGCGCGGAGCGCCATGATCCTGTCGGAGGCATGTCCGTTTTCAAGGGTGGTCAGCAAGTTTATGACGGCATAGACGATGCGCGTGATCCTGGACATGACGAGATTTTTTATGCCGTGAGGATGGAGCGTAGCGTCAAAGATCTTTGAATGCTCAGGGATGGGATGGGCTAAGAGCTCATTGACAAGCGCAAGTATCTCCTTATCCTGCCTGTCAAAATACCAGTGAGAGAGCATGCTGACCTCAAAAGTTATTGTTGAATATGGTATCGTTCTTGCAAATTAATTTCTATCGGAGCCTTCTGTCAATCATTATGCTGCGGGAATCACGCGTTCAGGCAGGAAAAACGGAAGCCGGAGCTGACAGAGATCAGCTCCGGCCATGATCCAGTCCAGATGGGGGAGGATCCTGGACTGGTCCATCATGAAGGGAAATAAGGGGGGCCTTCATGCAAAGCTGCCTGGGAAGGGGGGCTCAGGCAGTCAGCAGCAGAAAAAGAAGCAAAAAAACAAAAGCAACAGGAATTTTTTAATCAAAAACGCCGTGAGGGGCAAGCGTTTTTAATGCAAGGTCAAAAAATGCAGGCCGATGGACAGAGATGATCAGTTTTGGGCATCCTTCCAAGCCACAGACAATATCCCGTCAAGGATAGTCCAGGGATTGGGCGGGCACCCCGGAATGTATATGTCGATGCTCCCCGGGGGGAGCACATCATCGACCCCCTGGCTGCACTCACTGCTGCTGCGGAAGATACCGCCCGAGACCGCACAGCACCCGACAGCGATGACGACTTTGGGGTCAGGCACAGCGTTCCACGTGTCGATAAGCGCCTTGCGCATGTTTTGGGTGACCGGACCGGTGATGATGAGGCCGTCGGCATGCCTTGGCGAGGCAGCATATTCTATGCCAAAGCGGCCCAGGTCATAAGCCAGCGTGCCAAGGACATTGATATCCGCTTCACAAGCCATGCATCCGCCTGCACTGACCTGCCTCAGTTTGAGGGACCTGCCGAAAATGGCCAGTTTCCTTTTTGGCTTGCCCAGGGCAGGGCGTACGCCTGGCCGGCAGTTTTCTTCTGCAGCGGGACTGTTGATCACCAGTGCTTCCCGCTGATACGATGCCAAACGGTGCTCATGGGTGAACACGATGGCATGTTCCGGGCAGGCAAGCTCGCAGGAGCGGCAGAAAAGACATCTGCCCATGTCAAGGGAGACTCCGCGTCCATCGTTCATGGCCAGCGCACCGGCCGGACAGGCTTTCAGACAGGCTTTTGAACGGCAGTCCGGACAACGCGAAGGGTCTACGGAAGGCAGCCCGGCAAAACGTCCGGGAATGGCAGGCATGGAAAAAGGATAGTCCAGTGTCCGATAGCCCTGGCGGAACCTTTCCCGCAGTATTCCAAGCATAGATGTGCTCCTACAAGTCGTGTCCGCAATACGAGAGGTTAAAGCTTTTGTTGCACAAGGGGAAATCAGATATCTGTTCTCCGCGTAAAGCCATGGCGAGCCCCGTCCAGTTATGGTAGGATGGATCGACGATCTTATAGGCAAGCCAGTTGCCTTCGCTGCTGGTGATGCCGACATGGCATATCTCTCCGCGCCATCCTTCCACAAGGGATACTGCCATCGTATGCGGCGGCAGGTTTTCCGGAAGATGGACCCTGCATCCTTCTTCACCGGAGGTGGAGGATAGGTATCGCAAGACCTCTTCAGCATAGGCGGCGGAATCGTCCAGTTCTTCGCTCCGCACGAGAGTGCGCGCCAGGACATCACCCGAATCGTGCGTGCGGATGGGGACGTTCAGTTCATTAACGTGTACGTCAGGCCAGTCGACCCTCGCATCCATGGCGATCCCGCAGGCTTTGGCCGCGACTCCCACCAGGCCGAGAGCGATCGCGTCATCATGCTTCACGACGCCTGTTCCCGACAGCCTGGTGAGCACGCTCCCGCTGGACAGCATGACGTCTACAGCGCCGCGGGCATCCCTGTAAGCGGACCTCAGGCGCTTTATCAGTTGCTGGGACAGGTTTGAGTCGAGATCCCACCTTGCCCCGCCAGGGCAGACCAGGTTCCTGCCGAAACGGCTCCCGCACATTTCTGCAGTGATGTTTAAAAAATCACCTGTTATCCTGCCGTTCCATGCCGAAGTGGGCAGGAATCCCGTATCACCGCCTATGGCTCCGAGATCGCGCGTATGGTTGGCAAGACGCTCAAGTTCCAGGGCAAGGCAGCGAAGCATGGCCGCCCTCCGGGTCGTGCTGATGCCGTGCAGGCGTTCCAGGAGGGAACAATAGGCCGTGGCATGGCCGATGCAGGTATCGCCGGCAATGTTTTCTACCAGGCGGATGGACCGCTGGGGGGATGCAGAAGCCATGAGCCGTTCGATCCCCCTGTGCTGAAAGCCAAGCTGTATCTCCAAATGGAGGACTTCTTCACCATGGCACTGGAAGCGGAAATGCCCAGGTTCGATGACGCCGGCGTGCACCGGGCCCACGGCGACTTCATGCACTTCGCTGCCTTTTGCAGCGAAATAGGCTGTTTCTGCCGGTCCCGGGCGGAAGCCCAGGGGATCGCTGGCGGAAGGGCAGAAGCGCACAGGCTTAAGCCAGGGATGGCCAGCGGGGCGGATGCCCCAGGATTCAAATAATTCCCGCTCGAATAAATGCGCCTGGAGGCATGACGGAGTTACAGAAGGGTATTCTTTCCCCGGTATGCAGCGGAAGGCGTCAAGCTTCTGAACTGCCCGGCTGGACACTATGGCGACGATCTCTGTCGTGCCGGAGCTGTTCTGCAGGGCGAACATGGCCAGCAGGCGCCAGCCGTTGCCGCATGCTTCAATGATCCGGTCAGAAAAGCCGTCGGGAGAAAGAACGGGAAGGGAGAGGAAGTCAACAGCTTCGTTATGGTCGAACATCATGCCCCCAACATGGTCGCTGCACGATTAAGGAGGTCGTTGAGCCAGTCCGGGATGTAGAGCCCCAGTCCGAATGCCAGCAGGCAGAGGAAAAGGGGGGGCAGCACGCCGAAGAGCGACTCCCGGCCGTTTTCGGGTACGTCATGGGGGGGAGTCCCCTGGAGCATGCGCAGCACAGGCACAGACATGCCCACGAAGATGACGGCAAGGATCAAAAGGTAGGCCATGCCCGCCCAGTATTCATGGAAGGCGAACATGCCTTTCAGTATGCTGAATTCGCTTATGAAAAGACCAAAGGGGGGCGAACCGACGATGGAAAGGAAACCGGCGGTCCAAAGCGCGCAGGAAAAGGGCAGCGTGTGGGAAAGCCCGCGCACGTCATAGCTTGAATACGTGTGGTAGCGCGCAAGGATGTTGCCCGATACCAGGAACAGCATGCATTTTGTGAAGGAGTGGCAGATGGCATGGAGCAGGCCGCCGAAGGCGGCCATGCCGCCGACGCCGAACGCAAGGGCGAGTATGCCCATGTGTTCGATGCTGGAATAGGCGAGCAATCGTTTGTAGTGCCCCTGGCCAACGATGAAGATTGCCGCCATGCCCATGGAAAGCAAGCCCATGCAGAGCAGAAGGCTGCCGCTGAAATCTCCCAATCCGCCCGCCAGCATGATCTGGTGTCCGCGCAGTATGCCAAGGAGCGCGCAGTTGAGCAGGGCGCCGGAGAGCAGTCCGGAAACCAGGGACGGCGCCTGGCTGTGGGCGTCAGGGAGCCATGTGTGCATGGGGGCCAGTCCCATTTTTGTGCCATAGCCGACAAGAAGGAAAACAAACGCGGCTTTGAGCCAGGGAACGCGGTCGCTCTCCTGCAGTTCGGAAGCCCGCGCTATGAACGCGGAAAGCTGGTCCATGCTTTCATGTCCGGCAGCGCCGGGCTGATGGACGGCGACGCTCAGGAGGATGTTGCCCAACAGGGCAAGGGCTATGCCCACCGAGCAGATCATCAGATATTTCCAGGTGGCTTCCATGGAGCTTTGGTGCCTGTGGAAATAGATGAGGGGCGCCGTGGCCAGGGTGGTAAGCTCCACGCCGACCCAGAGCGCTCCAAGGTTGCAGGTGAGCGTGACCAGCGTCATGGCAGAGCAAAAAAGGCAAAGGCAGGAGAGGAAGCGCGTTTCGGGAGCGTTGGTGAAGAAATCGCCCTTCTGGATATCCCTCTTTATGTGTCCTTTTTCTTCCTGCTTCAAATAGCCGACGGCATAGACAGAGGCCGCAAGGAACAAGATGCTGGCCGTCACCAGGAAGATGACGCCAAGCGGATCTGGACGCAGCAGGCCGAAGAGGGATGCATCATCCTTTCCTTCCAGGACGTTCCTGAGGATGGATGAGGAAAGGATGGCATGGGCGGCAGCGGTAAGGACCAGGAGCCACCTCCGGGGCCATGCCCCGGGAACGAACATGAGCAATCCGGAAACAAAGGGAAGGAAAAGGGCTATGGACGGCATGTCAGTCTCTCAGATTGCGGAACCGCGCTACATCAATGGAACTGAAAGCGGTGTTGATGTGGTTGATAGCAATGGCCATGACAAAGATAGCGGCGAAAACGTCCAGAAGGATGCCCAGCTCAAACCATACGGAACCTTCGGTGAGCAGAGGTATGCCCAAAATGAAGATCCCATTTTCCGCCACGAGATAGCCGATGACCTGGGTCAGCGCCTTGGCGAATCCCACCACGAGCACCAGCCCGCAAAACAGCGTTGTGAAGGCCACGGGGAGGAGCATCGGAGGGAAAAGCCCCTTGGCTTCCGGTATGCGGCCTTCGAGCCAAAGCGAAAAGGCCATGCAGCCAAGGCCCGAAAGCAGGGGGAACATCCTTCCCAGCCTTGGCCGTACCATGGGCTCTATGCCCAGCTTCCGGCACGTGCGGCGCAGGAAAAGCGGGAACCCCACCCCTTTGAGGAGAAAAACAGCCGCTGCAAGAAAAATGTTCTCCAGCGTGAGGGTGCTGTCCACGGGAAGCAGGAGCAGCAGGGCAAGCAGAACGCCCTGTGCAGCCGAAAGACGTATGAGCATGAGTATCCTGCCCGACCACAGCATGACAAGGTCGATGACGAGCAGCAGGAGGATGACGAATTGAAAGAGAGATTGCATGGCTAGCGCACCAGGGTCAGGATGAGTACAAAGGCAGCGACCGCGCCGGCAAGTCCGATGAAAGCCGGCACGATGGTCATGCGAAGCCGTGCCATGACAGATTCCACGACTCCGACACCGGCTGCAATCAGGCAAAGGGAAGCGGTCGTTAGGACGGCGTGAGCAACGGGAGACATGCCGGGTATGATCAGACCTGCCAGGAGAGAGGCGAATATCCAGAGTTTGAGGGCCGAACCGTAAAGGATGAAGGCCAGGTTGATGCCGGAATAGTCAAGCACCATGACTTCGTGGATCATGGTCAGTTCAAGATGCGTCGTGGGATCATCGACCGGGATGCGGCAGTTTTCCACGAGCAGGATGACACCCATGACAAATGCGAGCAGAAGAAGTTCCGGACGTCCAGAGGCCCAGGCATGAGCGGAAAAGCCGCAGAACATGGAGGAAAGAGAGAGTTCGGCGGGAAGCCCCATGGAAGAAGCGGTGTTGACCAGCGCAAGGAAGCACAGGAAGAGCACGGGCTCGGTTATCCCGCCAAAAAAAGCTTCCCGGCTCGCACCCATCCCTTCAAACGATGAACCCGTGTCGATGGCTGCAAGCACAGTGGCAAAGCGCCCCATGCCAAGCAGATAGGCAAAAAGGAGGAAGTCGCCGGTAAAGGAGAGTGGCGAGGGCATCCCCCCCAGCGGCAGCAAAAGGAGGGCGAGGAGCGCAGAGGCCAGTGAAATCGCAGGACCGGCCGAAAATGCCCACGTGGCGGCGCTGCTTATGACCTCGCCTTTGCGGAGCAGCTTGGCCAGATCGTAATACAGCTGCAGCAGAGGCTTGCCATGCCTTCCGGCGAATTTCGCCTTGACGCGGCTCGTTATGCCGGGAAGGAGCGGGGCCAAAAGCAGGGCGATGAGGACCTGGACAGAGAAAAGCAGCAGTGTTTCCATCAGGCGATCCCCCAGAAAAGCAGTGCCACAAGCGTGACAAGGATGTAAAGGATGTACAGGTTGATGCTGCCGTTCTGGATGATCTTGAGCGTATTGCAGGCCTTTTCGGCATATTCAAAAAGAGGGGCATAGAAGCGGCTTGAAACGACGTCCGCAGTTGATACCTCGATATGCGCATCCGCAGGGAAGACAGCGTTGTCGATGACGGCATCCGTCTTGGTGCCCATCAGAGGGCCGAAAATGCGCTCGGCCGGTTCAACGAACGATGCGGGGGTGTACTGCATGCGCTCTGTCCCGTACTGGTAGCCGCAGCCCCAGGTGGGGCCGGAAGCGACCATGCGGCGTTTGAGCAGCATTTTCCTTGCCGCTGCCAGCGCGGCGGACAGGATGATGGCAGCGCAGCCAAGCAGGGATATGCTGCAGAGCATTTCTGCCGTGGAAGATGCGGCATTCCCCATGCCGGATTCCATGCCCTGCGAGATGAACGGCAAAAAGGAGAGGGAGGGCTGTATCGCTCTGAATACCTGTGCAGAAGCGAGCCCGCCGACGACGCATGCCGCCGCGGGAATGGCGAGAGGAAGGAGGGCGCGCACGGAGATGGCATGCATCGAAGCGGCCATGGAGGACCGGGGTTGTCCGAGGAAACTCATGCCGTAAGCCTTGGCGTAGGCAAAGGCGGCCATGCCGCTGACGAGCATCAGGCAGGCCATGCAGGCAAGCATGGCGATTTTCTGCTCCATGCCGGTGAGCCCAAGCCCCTTGATGAAGGACAGCGAAATGACGAACTCGCTTGCAAAGCCGTTGAAAGGCGGAAGGCAGGCAATGGAAGCGGCACCCAGGGCAAACAGTGCGCCAAGAACGGGAGCGCGCTTTTGCAGGCCGCCGAGGGCCGTCATTTCGACCGTGCCTGCATGGTGCAGGATCTCTCCTGCGCAAAGAAAGAGCAGCCCCTTGAAGGCGGAATGGTTGAGCATATGGAAAAGGCAGCCCGAAAACCCAAGGGCTGCTATCCAGGCGTTGCCCGACAGCACGCCCACGAGCCCTGCGCCTGCAGCAAGGATCATGAGCCCCATGTTTTCCACGCTGGAGTAGGCGAGGAGGCGCTTGAGATTGCTCTGGGCAAGCGCCTTGAAAATGCCTGTGAAAGCCGTTGCTGCGCCCATGAACATGATGAGCCACGCCCACCAGAGGGGAAATCCTTCCACGGGGCCCAGGAACTGGAACGAGCGCAGTATGCCGTATAGTCCGGCATTGAGCATGGCACCCGAAAGGAGCGCGGAAACGTGGCTGGGAGCCGCGGGATGCGCTTCGGGCAGCCATACGTGCATGGGCGCGAGCCCTGCCTTGGCGCCAAAGCCGAGCAGGGCAAGGATGAAGAGCAGCGAGGAATGCCCTGCCGCGATGCGGTCCGCTCCTGAGAACAACGTCGTTCCGCTCTCTGCCCAGGCCAGGGCGAAAAAGGCCGTGAGCAGCACCGCGCCGAGATGAGCCGCCACAAGATAGACCCAGGAAGCGTTCTGGACCTTCCTGTCCCGGTCGTTGAATTCGATGAGGAAAAAGGGCGAGAGGGACATCAGCTCCCACGACATCATGAAGAAAAGCCCGTCCCGTGCCGCCATCACGCAGGTCATCCCCAAGAGCAGGATGAGGTAGAACATCCAGTGGGCTCCCAGGTCATGGTTTTGGACGCTGCCCCTGAGCGAAAGACCGCCGCTGACAGCGCATACCATGCCAAGCACGAAGACGGGCACGAGAAAAAGCCTTGTCAGGGGATCGAGTCCGAGGGCCAGGGATCCGATAGGGAGCCACCAGTCAAAGATCACGTTCTCGGCGCTTCCCCAGCCGCCGGAGAACAGGCTGAGCAGCCCTGCGGCACAGGCTGCTGCGGCAAAGGCAGGACCTATGATGTTCGCAGCACGGCTCCCCGCTTCTGAACGGACGTTGAGCGCAATGAAACCCGATACAACCGCTCCCGCCGCAAAAAGCGAAAGGGCCGTGATAAGCATCAGCATGAAAACTCCCGGTGAGGAAAAATGCGTTGGCTAATGCCGTGATACGTCTTAAGGGAGCGTTAATCAAGCTGTTTTGCAGGCGTTGCGCGGCATGGGATGCATCCTGAGCAAGCCTTCTATTTTCTGGAAAACCATGCTATCCATGTGCCGGCAGCGTGTCCCAGCGATGTTTGTCCTCTGCTCTGGACTCCTGACATCCATCACGATCTCAATGGGTCCTGGGTCGTTTTCCTGCTGCCATGAGACGGGCACCACAGATGTCCGGCGGTCTCACATCACATTGGCGTCCTTTGTCTTCTTTGCCATGCCGCGAGGTCACAATGCCTATGAAAAGATCCGTCTTTTTGCTGCTTTCCTGCATCGCTATTTTTGGGGTCCTGCCTCTGCCAGCAGGAGGATCCGTGACAGACAGTGAAGGACTTGTCCCCTCGGCACACGAAGGATCGCCATTGCCAGAAGCCGGTGTGCAGGTGGTCAGCCTCTGCGCCGTGGGTGACAACCTCATCCACAGCTCGGTGTACGAGAAGTTCCGCAGGAAGGACGGGACCTGGGACTTTGCCCCCATCTTTGTCCACGTGGGCGATATCATCAAAAAACACGACATCAGCGTGATCAACCAGGAAACGATCTTTGTCAACGATAACAAGCGCGTGAGCACCTACCCTTGCTTTGGCACTCCGCAGGAGATGGGCAGCGCACTGGTCAGCGCCGGATTCAATGTCGTGCTGTCCGCCACCAACCATACATGGGACAAACGCAGCTACGGGGTCGATACCACGCTTGCCTACTGGCGGGGACACTATCCCTCCGTCACGCTGCTCGGCATACACGCCAGCGCTGAAGAACAGGAACGCATCCCGGTCGTGGAGAAGAACGGCATACGCATAGCCATGTTCAACTACACTTACGGGCTCAATGGCTTCGTGGTGCCGGAAAAGGAAAAGTTCAAGGTCGACCTGCTGGACGACAGGGAGCGCTTCATGAACGACGTGCGGCGGGCCCGCGCCATGGCGGATTTCACTGTCTGCTTCCTGCACATCGGCGAGGAATACCGCTATACGCCGACGGAGCACCAGAAGAAATACGTGCGTGAACTGGCTGAAGCCGGCGCTGACCTGGTCATCTGCGCACATCCGCATGTCGTCGAGCCGTGCGAATGGATCTCAAATGCAGACGGCAGCGCGTGCCTTGTCTACTATTCCTGCGGCAATTTCGTTTCCGGCCAGGGCAAGGTGGACCGGCTGCTCGGCGGCATGGCGCAGGTAAAGATCGTCAAGGAAGGAGAAGGGCGCGCACGGGTCGCATGGCACGATTTCATCCCCACGGTCACGCACCGCACGCCCAGGACGGTGGAGGCCTATTTCCTGAGCGGATACAGCGATGCTCTGGCCCGTTCCCATTCCGTGAAGGGCGTTTCCGTAAAGAAGCTGACGGCGCTATGGAAGCAGATCACGGGGCTGGACGCGCATGCTCCGGCAATGCCTGGCGGGGATTAAGTAAGATTTTGAAACGTGACATGCGTGCCCGGCGCGGGTAAGGTCCTGCCTAAAGGAAACTGCACAAGGAGGTCCCCCTATGAACGCTAAATATTCCCTGTTTGCCCTTTGCGCGGCGGCATGCCTTGCCGCCGTGCCCGCTGTCATTTCCGCCGAGCCCGCCGCCAAGGGCGACGCCGTCCAGAAGGCGGAAAAGCCGGCGCAGCCGGAACAACGCCGCGGCATGCTGACTAAGGAGCAGAAAGAAAAGCAGCGCGCCATCATGCGGGAGCACAACGCCAGGATGGAAGACCTGAAGGATGCGCTGATGCAGAAGCAGATGGAGCTGGACTATCTGGCTGACAACCCCAACGTCAAGCCGGAAGACATCAAGGCCATCATCGCCGACATCGTCAGGCTGCATAAGGAATCGCGCAAGGCCGGACATGAACTGCGCGCCAAGATGCGCGAGGCCGGCCTGCCGTTCATGCTGCCGCGCCCGTGGCATGGACCGCGCCATGGTGAAGGCTTCATGCCCGGGCATCGCCGCCACTTTGACCAGCATGGCCCCGGCTTCGCTCCTGAAGGCGGCCCCCAGTGGGAAGGTCCGGACTTCGGAGGTGCTCCCCGTGGCTTTCATGGTGAGCAGGGCATGGTGCCGGGGGGCGTCCCCAGCGGTCCTGGCGACCCAGCCTTCGCCCCCGTCCCATGCCAGCGTTTCGGAGCGCCCTGTGGCGATCCGGGCAGGGGATGTCCGTGGCTCCAGGGGCAGGGCGGCGCCGGCCCTGACCCTCAGGCGATGGGATACTAGGATCAAGCCCTGCTGAAGCGGGATCTGCCGACGGGCAGATCCCTTGGGAAAACAGATCAAGCCGCGGGATCCCCGCGGCTTTTTGGTTTTCCAGGAGGGCGGACAACTGCTGTTTCGTCCGGAGATGTTCCGGTAAGCCCATGCCGGAAAATCTCTGGCGTTCCTGGCGGCATTGCTGTACTGTGGCGCTGTAGCTGTACCGGGGCCAGGATCTCCGCGCTATGCGGGCATCGCCGCGATGTCGCCCCTGTGCCGTTCCAGCAGCGTGGCAATGATCCCGCGCAAAGGTGGTCACATGAAGGTCATCGACATCATCAAGGCAGAGAAGCCTTCCCTCTCGTTTGAGGTGTTTCCCCCGAAGACTTTCCAGTCCATGGAAAGCGTGCTCCGCGCCACGGATGAGATCGCCGAGCTCGGACCTGACTTCATGAGCGTCACGTATGGGGCGGGGGGCAGCACGGCGGCTTTTACTGCGGAGATCGCCGAACACATCCAGGATGTCTACGGCATCCCGGCTCTTGCCCACCTCACCTGCGTTTCCTCCAGCAAGGATAAGATCGCCGGCGTGCTGACCGACCTGCAGTCAAGAGGCATTGAGAACGTGCTCGCTCTCCGGGGCGACGTGCCCGAAGGGCTGGACGTCGGCAGCATCGACTACCGCCATGCCAGCGACCTCATCCCCGCCATCCGCGCGCATGGTGAGTTCTGCATCGGCGGGGCATGCTATCCCGAAAAGCACCCCGAAAGCGTGAGCATCAGCGAAGATCTGCGCAATCTCGGGATGAAGGTCGGGAGCGGCTGCGATTTCCTCACGACGCAGATGTTCTTTGACAACAACATCCTGTACAATTTCCTTTACCGGGCGAAGGATGCCGGCATCAACGTTCCGGTGGTGGCCGGGATCATGCCGGTGACGAACGCCGTGCAGATACGCAGGATCATGGCCATTTCCGGCTCCATGCTGCCTCCGCGGTTCATCCGGATCGTGGAGCGCTACGGCGACGATCCCGAAGCCATGCTCCAGGCCGGCACCGTTTATGCGACGGAACAGATCATCGACCTGTATGCGAACGGCATCCGCGCCGTCCATGTCTATACCATGAACAGGCCTGAGGTGGCGCGGCGGATCCTGCACAACCTTTCGGCCATCATACGCTGACGGCATGGATGGCATCGTTCAGCAGCGCAGGGCCGCCCCGGGCGAAGCCCGTGTTGACCGGCGCGAAGCGCTGCGCTATATGGGCTGCGCCGGCATCCTGCCCGGCGGCGGGATCAACGCGCTGATCGAATCATGCACGGAGGAGCTTCTTGCCATCCTGCAGCCGCGTTGCTGCTGGCTGGAAGTCCCCGTCGCCTTTCCGGCGCCTTATGCCGTGGATGTCGGTTTCGGCCCGGTGCAAAGCGTTGCCCTGAGCCGCCATCTCCAGGGCTGCGGCAGGGCGCTGTTGTTCGCTGCCACGGTAGGCATCGGCGTGGAACGGCTTGTGGCGCGCTATCAGCGGCTCACCCCAAGCAGGGCGGCCGTGATCGACGCACTGGGGTCTTCTGCCATCGAGTGCTGGTGCGATGACATGGAAAAGGCATTGCTCGGAGACATGGTCCACAGCAGCCGCTTCAGCCCTGGTTACGGTGATTTCGAACTTGCGTGCCAGCGTGATTTTGCACGTTGCCTTGACTTGCCGAGGACGATCGGCGTTTCCCTTTCGGGATCGCTGCTCATGACTCCCTGCAAGTCCGTCACGGCGGTCATCGGCATAGGCGCATCCTCGCGAACATGCGGGGGAAAATGCATGTCATGCAGCCTGGAACACTGCATCTACCGCGAGATACAGCTATGAACATCCTTGAGAAGATATATTCATCCATCACCTACTGTGACGGAGGCATGGGCACGCTGCTGCAGGCCCGTGGGCTCAGGCCCGGCGAGATGCCGGAGCGCTGGGGCGTGGCGCGCGCCGACGACATCGTCGAGATCCATGCCCGATACCTTGCCGCAGGCTGCCATGTGATAACGACGAATACGTTTGGCGCCAACCTCGCCAAGTATTCCCTGGATGAACTGAAAAAGATCATCCCCGCCGGCATACGCAACGTGCGCCGTGCCATGCGCGATTTTTCAGGCGACAGGTATGTCGCCTTCGATATCGGCCCCACGGGAAAACTGCTCAGGCCCCTGGGGGACCTCCCTTTTGAGGAGGCCGTGGGCATCTTTGCCGAAAGCGTGAAGATCGCCGCCGCCTGCGATCCCGACCTCATCCTGATCGAGACCATGAACGATTCCTATGAGGCCAAGGCGGCCGTGATCGCGGCCAAGGAGAACTGCGACCTCCCCGTCTTCGTGACAACGGTCTATGACGAGCGCGGCAAGCTCATGACAGGCGCGGACCCGGCCGCCATGGTCGCCATGCTGGAAGGGCTGGGAGTGGATGCGCTTGGGATGAACTGCTCGCTTGGACCGGACCAGATGAAGGATATCGTGCCGCAGATCGTGGCGGAAGCAAGCGTTCCCGTGATCGTCAACCCCAATGCCGGACTGCCGAGGACGGAAGGCGGCAGGACAGTGTTCAGTGTGGGCGCGTCCCATTTTGCGGAAACGATGGTCGGCATCGTGAAGTCCGGCGCGACCATCGTCGGCGGCTGCTGCGGGACCACGCCGGATTATATGCGGCGCCTTGTGGAGGAAACGAGCCGCCTGCCTTTTAACGCCCCAAGAAAGAAAAGCCATACGGTCGTTTCCTCCTATACGCACGCCGTGCGGGTGGGAGAAGCGCCGGTGCTCATCGGCGAACGGATCAATCCCACGGGCAAGAAACGCTTCAAGCAGGCGCTGCGGGATGGCGACATCGACTACATCCTCGGCGAGGGCGTCGCCCAGCAGGACGCCGGCGCGCATATCCTCGATGTCAACGTCGGGCTGCCCGAGATCGATGAGCCTTCCATGATGGAGGACGTCGTCCGTGAACTGCAGGCTGTGACCGACCTTCCCCTCCAGCTCGACACCGTCAACGGCGAGGCCATGGAGCGCGCCATGCGCGCCTACAACGGCAAGCCCATGGTCAATTCCGTCAACGGCAAGCCGGAAAGCATGGCCGTGATGTTCCCGCTGGTGAAGAAATACGGGGGGGTGCTCATCGCGCTGACCATCGGGGAGCAGGGCATACCCGATACGGCGGAGGGCCGCCTGGCTATCGCCGCGGACATCGTGGCAAAGGCTGAGGCGCAGGGCATCGCGAGGCGGGACATCATCGTGGATCCGCTTGCCATGGCGGTTTCCTCCGACCCCAGGAGCGCCCTGGTCACCCTGGACAGCATACGACTCATCGAATCCACCCTTGGCGTGCATACCAGCTTGGGCGTCTCCAATATTTCTTTCGGGCTGCCAGCGCGCGATATGGTGACCGCCACGTTTTTTGCGCTGGCACTGCAAAACGGCTTGGACTGTGCCATCATGAATCCGTTTTCAGGAGAGATGCAAAAGATCGTCCATGCCTACCGCGTCCTGAAGGACCTTGATGAAAACTGCGCAGGTTACATCGCCTTTGCCTCAAGCCAGGCTGCCGCCGCGCAACCGGCACAGGCGGCAGCCGTGCCCCCGCCGTCTGCAGGCGTTTCCCAGGAGGGCACGAGCCCGCTCATGCACGCCATCATCAAGGGACTCAAAGAAAAGGCGGGATCCCTGGCCGCGGCAATGGTCAGTGAACGCGCTCCGCTCGAGGTCGTCAATGCGGAGATCATCCCGGCCCTCGATATCGTCGGCCAGGGCTTTGAGGCAAAAACCGTCTTCCTGCCCCAGCTCCTGATGAGTGCGGAAGCCGCAAAAATGGCGTTTGAAGCCGTGAAAAGCGCACTGGCTTCTTCCGGCGGCGGGGCAGACAAGGGGAAGGTCATCCTCGCCACGGTGAAGGGCGACATCCATGATATCGGCAAGAACATCGTCAAGGTGCTTCTCAGCAACTACGGTTTCCAGGTCCTCGACCTGGGCAAGGACGTGGCGCCGGAAACCATATGCGAATGCGCGCTGAAGCACGACATACGCCTTGTCGGCCTGTCCGCCCTCATGACGACCACCGTCCCGGCAATGGAAGAAACGATCCGCCTGCTGCGGGAATCGGGCTCGCGGGCAAAGGTCGTTGTCGGAGGGGCCGTGCTCACGCAGGAATACGCCGACATGATCCATGCTGACAAATACTGCCGGGACGCTATGGAAACTGTCCGCTACGCTGAAGAGGTGTTTTCTTCTTAGCATGCATCCTCTGCGACTGCGGTCGTCCCCATGCGTTGCGAACGCACCGCGCAGGCATGGACGTGGAGATCACGGCAACAGGAGCGGGAGCAGCGGCAGATGGCAGGACCGGCAACTTTTTTCAGGCTGCGGCCTTCCATTTTGCCTGCCCGTGCCTATCTTTTGACGATGCAAGGAGGAATGCGATGCTTTCTTTGACTCCCCGGCAGATCGTGGCCGAACTGGATCGCTATATCATAGGGCAGGAACAGGCCAAGAGGATGGTGGCCGTGGCAGTGCGCAACCGCTGGCGCAGGCAGAGGCTGGAACCTGCCATGCGTGATGAGATCGCCCCCAAGAATATCATCCTCATGGGACCTACGGGCGTTGGCAAGACAGAGATCGCTCGGCGGCTGGCTAAGCTCACAGGAGCGCCCTTCATCAAGGTGGAGGCGACCAAGTACACCGAAGTGGGCTATGTCGGCCGCGATGTAGAATCCATGATACGCGACCTCATGGATATAGGCATAAAGCTCGTCAGGGATGAAGAAGGGCAGCGTGTCGCGCCGCAGGCCGAAGCGCAGGCCGAGGAGAAGCTTCTGGATCTTCTGCTCCCGGGAGCATCGCAGGGTTCAAGCCGCGAAGCCACGCGAGAAAAGCTGCGCAAGCTCTGGAGGCTTGGCCATCTGGATGACCATGAAGTCGAGATCGAGGTGACGGAACAGGCCCCGCAGATGGATATGTTCGCCATGCCTGGGGCTGACAACGCCTTCAGCAGCCAGATGAAAAGCATGATGAACAGGTTCATGCCGCCTAAAAGCACGAAAAAACACCTCAGCACCAAGGCGGCTTTCGATCTGCTCGTGCAGCAGGCCAAGGACTCTCTGCTCGATAAGGACCGGATCGAAGAGATGGCGAAGGAACGGGTGGAGCAGAGCGGCATCATCTTCATCGACGAGATCGACAAGATCGCAAGCGGCAACGCGCAGCAGCGCAGTTCCGACATATCCCGGGAAGGCGTGCAGCGCGATCTGCTTCCCATCGTTGAAGGCAGTGTCGTCAATACGAAATACGGCATGGTGCACACCGACCATATCCTGTTCATCGCTGCGGGGGCATTCCATTTCAGCAAGCCTTCCGATCTCATCCCGGAACTGCAGGGCCGCTTCCCCCTGCGTGTTGAACTGCATGCCCTGGGACGCGACGAGTTCTACCGCATCCTCACTGAACCGGCCAATTCCCTGCAGAAGCAGTATCAGGCCCTGCTTGGGGCGGAAAACATCCGTCTTGATTTCACCGAGGATGGCCTCCGGGAGATCGCATCCTGCGCAGAGCAGGCGAACAGCCGCACTGAAAACATCGGCGCACGCAGGCTTTACACCATACTGGAAAAGATCCTAGCGGAGATCTCCTTTGATGCTCCAGACCGGCAGGGCGAACATGTCGTTGTCGACAGTGATTACGTGAAGGTCCGGCTCGACGACGTGATGGGCAATGCAGACCTTCAGCAGTTCATCCTGTGACGCCTGCGGCTGCCGAGGCGTCACGGACATCATCGATCGAGGACCTCCCTGCACGGAACGGCGTTTCCTACCATGAGGGGCAGGGGAGGCCTGGCATGAAGCATGGCCGGGCTTGCGGTGTCCGGCTTGCATGTGCATGCCTGTCATTTATCCATGAACGCGGCCGGCGATCCGGCAGCGCCCGTTCGCCCATGCAAAACTCCCGGATCCATGCCAGCACGGCTATTATCTATATATTTAAAGTTATACTTTAATGATATGGGTGATACGCGAACAATAACTGGGCAGTGCGGTGCGGACGCCCTCCATTCTTTTGCCTGGCAGCCGGCACAGGCAGGGTCACTTGCGATGCGTGACGCGATGTGTGACGCGATGCTTGCTGTGATGCGTCGCGTGAGGCTGCGCTGCGCGTTCGCGATGCTGCGGATGCGGATATTTCTGGCTGTACCATTCTGGCAGCTGGATGATCTCAAGGGAGACAGGGGCGATCCCGGCACGGACCATGTTGAGTTCGCGGGCGGCCCCTTTGGAAAGGTCGATGATAAAACGCGTGGAGAGGGGGCCCCTGTCCGTAACGCGGACCATGACCTGTTTCTTGTTCCTGAGGTTGGTCACCTTGAGCACCGTGCCGAAGGGGAGCGATCGATGAGCTGCCGTGAGCTTGTTGCAGTCAAAGCGCTCTCCGCTGGATGTCTTGTTTCCGTGGAGCCGATCGCCATACCATGCTGCCAATCCTGTGAGGACGTCGCTGGTATGGTATGTCGTTTTTGATTCTCCTTCGAGATAAACGTAGTTTTGTCTTTTTTCCTGCTTCGCCACGGCATCGTCCGGCGCAGCCAGAAGAACAGCTGCAGCCAACGTGCATAAGCACCAGTAGAGGCAATGTTTCATAGCGATCCTTTCAGGGTTAGAGGAAGGATTCCTTTTTTCAGGAGTGTCTTGACGACCGCTTCGGCCAGCAAGCGGTTGCCTTCCGGTGCCACATGGACGCCGTCCGCGGCACGGAGGGGAACGGGGTAGATCTCCGGGCTGTTATGCCAGTAGCGCTGGTATTTGCCGCTGCCGTCTGCAAGATGATGCCACAGATCGATGAAGAGCACATGGTCCTGCACGCATGTTTTCCGTATGATGCCATTGACATACTCAACGCCGGTGCGGAGTTTTTCGCGGCCCATGATCGGCGGGGAAACGAACACCACTTCGGCACCCGCATCCTTGGCGATCCCGATCAGCGTGAGGATGCGCCGCCTGTATTCCCTTTCCCATGCATGAGAGCGGAATTCAAGGACGCCGTGCCCTGTCCTGATATGCTGAGTGTCATTCGTGCCGATGCAGATCAGAATGAGTTTCGGGTGGTATCTTGCCGTAAAACCATGGAGCCTGGCCGGCCAGTTGTAGAAGTCCGGCCTGCACAGGCCCGAAGAGACCTTTCCTTCCTGCACATAGCGGTAATGGAGGGCGTGTTCCCTGAGCAAAAAGCCGTCCGGAGCCCTTAACCGACCCGTCTGCATCAGCTTCTGGATGGCTGGCCCCATGCCTGCCATGATGGAATCGCCTGCGAAAAGGATCGTTTCCGTTGGAGCAATCGGCGTCCTGTGCCTCGTGGAACACGCGACGACGACCACCATTGCAGCAAGCAAGAGGAGGACGAATTTTTTCAAAATCTCAGTCCTCTTTTTCGCGTTGAGAAGGTTTGTCCATCGTTTCCCTGTATTCGACATATTGGCGAATATAGGGCATCACTTCGTCGAGCACAAGCAGCATGCCGTCTGCAGCTATGTGGCACTTGTCCTTCTTGCGCAGGCGAAGCTTTTTCCCGTTGGCGTCCATCCTGTATGCCTGATACTCACCATGTTCATCAGCGAGCGTTTTCAACGTGCTGACATAAACGGTGCCCTTGTTCGCACATGCTTCTTCATGCAGGCGCGAGATAATGGGTATGCCCGTCTTGAAAGGTTCGTGCGTCATCACGGGCAGGCCGATCCAGATGGGCATCACGTTGCTTTCAAGGGCCGTGTCCAGAAGGGCTTCAGCGCGCTCGCGGTATTTGTTTTCCCAGCTCTTGGATTTATATGCCAGGATCTTCTTGTCTTCAACGATGCCCATCATGTCGTTGGCGCCAAGCAGGATGAGCACGATGTCAGGCTTGTATTTCTCTATGCCTTCAGCCAGTTTCTCCTTCCAGTCCCAGTCCTTCACAGAGGTGAGACCCGTCGAGTAGCGGGCGATGGAATGGAAGATGATGCCTGATTTCCTGTAGTAGGACCCACGCCCAACGGAAAGCGTCATTTCTTCCATGAAGGAATCGCCGGCCAGGAGCACGGTATAGCTTTTGGAAAGCGGCTTTTCGAACATGACTTTGCTTTCTGTCCTGCGCTTGTATTCCTGTGCAGGACTTTCAATGTGCGCATAATACGTCGTTTTCAGCAGGTCAGAGATCGTAGAGGGTCCATCTCCGCCTTCGCTTCCATCTTTCAACGTGGTGCTTCCGTCTCCAGCGGGGGCGGTGTGTCCGTCCCGGGCATCGCCAGCATGCGGGAGAGGCACGGTTCCGGGATCTTTCTGCTGGAGCATGAGTTCTCGCAACGCTTTCGCTGCCGGATCGCTTTCCGGGGCCGGGGAGCTGCCGTGGCCGTTTTGGGGATCCAGTTCCTGCGGTGGCTCGGGAAGTGTTTCGTGGGGCTCCGGGCTTCCATCATGGTATTTCACGCCTGTTTCCGGCAGGCCTGTGCCGGCACCTGCATCCTGTGCCGCCGGTCCGGTGTGGTTATCGGCCAGCTGCTGACCAGCGGCATGGGAGGAGCCGCCGGCTGCAGATGATTTGTCATCTTTTCCTTCTGCCGGGGAGCTGCCCCGTGTTTCGCCGTACGGGACCAGGTCTTTTGCTCCATGCTCCTGGTCATGGTCCCCGGAAGGATGATCAGGCGTTGCCGACATCGGTCCCGTGCCCGTAGCGCTCGGAGCAGGGCAGGGCCTTGCTTCTGCCGCCATGCCCTCCTGCGGGGCCTGGGGCGGCGTCGCGCCGGTAGAGAGGTCTTCATGGCTGCCATGCTGATCCTTCAGGGGGGGGGCAGCATCCTCCATGCGCATGGCGGTAAGGTGTTCAGCGACATCGATGTCCCGGTAGATGGCTTTAAGGCTGCGGATGCTCTCGTGCATGCCGGCAAGCCCGCTTTTTTTGCCCAGGGAGGACAGAGGATCCGCAAGCGGTGCTGGGACGCCCCGCTGCTTCCAGCTTTCTGCCAGGGATTCTGCGTCAAACAGGGCATATGCCCCCATGGCGATAAGCAGTTGGATCACGATGCGTATGTTTGTTTTGGCATTCATGTTTAAAATCCGAAATAAATGAAAGGAAGCGTTCCTTCAGGTCCCAGCGCCATGATGATCATGCCGAGCAGGCCGGCAACGAGCGCCTGGAGCAGCCAGTGCATGGGCTTGATCATGCGCAGAAACAACGAAGAACAGGCATGACCGTAACACTGGATGAAGAAGCAGGCGGCAACGGACGCAACAGCCAGCAAAGGGCAGCCGCTTCCGGCGTTGCTGAAGGCAAAGAGCTGTTTGAAAATAGCCAGGACGATGGATATGTCATCGGCGCGGAAGAGGACCCAGAGTGCTGCAACGACATGGAAGGTGAGCATCCATGAGAGGGCGCGCCACAGGAAACCATGGGATATTTCCTTGAAAAATTTA
This sequence comes from uncultured Desulfovibrio sp., assembly GCA_902783285.1. Taxonomy (GTDB): domain Bacteria; phylum Desulfobacterota; class Desulfovibrionia; order Desulfovibrionales; family Desulfovibrionaceae; genus Mailhella. Next base: position 70,474 of record CACZQM010000080.1, read on the forward strand.
GATAAAACACGGTGGGCAACAAGCCCTGCGCCATGCAGGCCGCCCCATAGGACAAATGTCCATGCACTGCCGTGCCACAGGCCGCCGAGGATCATCGTCAGCATCAGGTTGACATAGGTGTTGCCGCGCCGGCTGCCGCCCAGGGGGATATAAACATAGTCGCGCAGCCATGAAGAAAGCGTTATGTGCCACCGGCGCCAGAAGTCCTGGATAGACAGGGCAAGGTAGGGATCTTTAAAGTTTTGCGGCAGGTTGAAGCCCATGAGCCTTCCTATGCCCATGGCCAGGTCGCTGTAACCTGAAAAATCGCAATATATCTGGGCGGCATAGCCATAGATGCCGAGAAGGATGGCCGCCGAGGAACACGCATCGGGCGTGGCGAAGACCTCACGGACGATATGTTCAGAAAGATAGCTTGCGATGATGACTTTCTTTATGAGGCCGCTCAGGATGAGGCACGCAGCCTCGCTGAAGGAATCATCGTCTATGCGCAGATTGCCGGCCTGCTCGAAAAATACGCCGGCACGCATGATGGGTCCTGCGCATACCGTTGGAAAAAACGACAGGTAGGCCAGGATCTCTGGAAAACTGAAAGGCACCTCGATCTTATCTGTATAGCAGTCAGCGATGTAGGAGATGGCCTGGAAGGAGAAAAAGGAAAGGCCCGTTATGTAGACAAAGAAATCACTGTAGCCAAGCGCGCCAAGCAGGCTGACCTGAAGTCCAGCCAGAGCGGACAGGTCAGAGAACGTGAACAGGAAGAATTCATAGTACTTGAAAAGGCCGAGAAGGGAAAGCAGCGCGGAAACGCAGAGGATGAGGATCATCCTGCTTTTCCGCTGCGTGAGAAGCCGGCCCCCGGACCATGCGATCAAAGCGGCAAGGAACAGGACGCAGATGCCTTTGATGCCCGTGCTGAAATAAAAGACAAGGTTGCACAGGATGAGCGCGGGAATGTAGAACTGCCGTTTGCCGGAGGTGGCAAGGCAAAGCGGAAGGGCAAAAAGAAAGAAGATGACGAACGACTGTGTGACGAAATTCATGTATGGCGGCAGCGTGGAGAAAAAACGGTAAAAAGCGGAACGGGAAAGGAAGATGCTTTTATCCTATTGCGAAAAAAAAGTAAAATGGCACTGTGCCGGCTGGCCTGAGAGGAAAAGCGGATACCGTGGAACAGCCGGATCCTTGGCCCATCAGGGAAAAACCGGCAGATCCGGGCCATGGTCCATTTTTTACAGGATCGTAAAGCAGGACATTTGTCCCATAATGTAAATTATGTAAACTTTTATGCCGAAAACAGCCGCCCTCTGTCCAAAGGCTTCTGCTTTCGCTGTCTTTATCGCTCGATCGGCGTCAGTCCCCTGCCACAAAGGCCCGCAGCAACGATACCGGATGCATACAGCGCTTCTTTGTCCCATGCGTTATCTGGACCTGGCACGTGCCGCACTCTGTCGCGACGACGTCGGCGTTCGATGCATCGATCGTCCTGAACAGGTTTGCCCCGATCTGCATCGCTATGTCGTATTTTTCCTTCTTGAATCCGTACGTGCCGGATATGCCGCAGCAGCCGGCGTTCGCATTCAGGATCTTGGCTGCATCCATTTTCTTCAGGAGTTCCAACCCCGGCATCCCTATGCCGAGAGCCCTCAGATGGCAGGGAGCATGGTAGATTATCTTTTTGGAGGCGCCATGCTTTCCTGCAGGCAACGCCAGTTCTCCGGATTCGATGCAGGACATGAGGAATTCCTCGGCATTGAGCAGATGCCTGCCCTCGTTTTCAAGATCAGGGAAAAACGCCGGGATCTCGGCTTTGAACATGAGTTCGCAGCTCGGGCACATGGTCAGCACCGGGATGCCTTCCTTCCGGTATCCTGCCATGATGGCATGATTGCGCAGGACGTTTTCTTTTGTTTCCGCGATGAATCCATTCGTATAGAGCGGTGTCCCGCAGCAGCTGAATTTTTCCTGGGATACCACTTTATAGCCTGCCCTGTTAAGGAGCCAGACAAGATCCATGCCGGCTTCGGGAACATAGTTCTTTATGTAGCATCCCGGATACAGCGCCACGGTTTTTTTAAGGTTTTCCGGCTGTTCGAGTTTTTTGAACATCGCGAAAAAGTTTTTCGCCGGAAATTTCGGCAGGTCCGCATGCTTGCTGATGCCGATCTTGTCCAGAATGATCTTGCTTGCGGGATTGGCCATGCCGATATTGGCAAGCGTGTGCGGAAACAAGTTGGCCAGCCTGCTTTCAACGTCCCCATGGGCCAATACCCAGTCTCTGAAAGACGGCCTGTGCGTTTTCGCTAATTCTGCCCTTGCGAGCATGTTGATGTTGGAAACGGGAACGCCCTGCGGGCATGAGATGTCGCAGTTTTTGCAGTTTGAACAGTAAGACAGGGAATCATCTTCCCCTTTATTGAGCAGCCGGAAACGCTCTGATGCCGGTCCAAGCATCCTCGGCCCCAGGAATTTGGAGGTCGCTTCAGCTACCGGGCACTGCACGACGCACGTAGAACAGGCAATGCATTTATCGGTATCATTCGTTTTGTTCATGATGCGTTCTCCTTGGAAGCTAGGATTCCTGCCTGCATGCCCGTTGCCAGCGCTACGCCATGCCCGCTTTTCTCAGCAGCATAATCATATCCGCCGAGGATGCGCCCGGCAAAACGCACATTCTGCAGCAGCACCTGCCCGTTGCCATCGATGGCCTGCAGAGAGGCATTGCATCTCACGCCAAGGCTGGAAAAGAGGCTTTCCCCGAAAATTTCCATGGACGCCCATTCCTGGGGATCGGCTGGAGCATCGACGGGGATCTTGAAAATGGACTCCCATGCCTTGCCGGGCATCGTTTCCAGCCCGCCGCCAAGGATGCCGCCTGTGGCGATGATGAACTGGTCTGCCTCCCAGCGGCGTTCGCCATCGTGGTTGTCCGTCATGACGGAAAGGCATCTGCCGTCCTGGGTCACAGCATCGCATACAGTCGCATTTTCGACCAGTTCCACGCATGAAAGGTCGTTCATGGCTTTTTTCATGGCTTCCCTGACCCTCAGTCCAGCGACGCCCGGGGGGATGGAGACCATTTCCACCAGGCGTGTATGCAGGATGCCGCACAGCCTTTCCCAGAGCGCCTGGCTGTTTTGGATGCCCAGGACAGGCGGCACCAGTATCGCGGGATAGAGCCTTGCATAGGGCGTGAGCTTTTCGATCAGCCAATGCTCCCCTTCCCTGGTCTCCACGAAGTGCGCGATATCGAGCGGCGTGATATTGCGATGCGCCTGCGCGATGGGACAGGAAATGGTCGCTTCCATGAACTCCATGTCACGATACTGTACGTACCTGTGGAGCTGGTTGATGATCAGGCGGGGGTGGACATCCTTCATGTTGTCCACGGTGATGACGACGGCACGGCGCACCTCATCGAAAATGGAGGTGTCGAAGCTTTGCGCGCTCATATAGCTAGGCTTCAGCGTGCCCATCACGGTGATCAGATCATGGTTGCTGCCGTCTTCATTGGCTTTCAGATTCAAACCGTATCGCTGGCAAACGCCCTGGAGCCACGCTACAGAACGTGCGACGGCCTCTTTTCCGACAAGGCGGTATGGATGCTCCGGCGGAAGGCTTGTGATCTCCTCCAGGGGAGAAAGGACGCGTTTTCCCTGTGCATAGCCGAGCAGGTCGATGCACCCGCTGCTGACCGCCATGGTGCCGACGCCGCTGGCCATGATAGTGACCTTTTTTCCGGATCCGGCGGCTGCGAGAGCGGCTGCTAGACCAGCGAGACCTGAGCCGATAACGATGACATCACTTTTCCTGCTCATGGAGCGCTCCATCAATGTTCAGTGTCGCCGCGTAGACCGATCTTCCCAGTTCCATTTCCTTCGCCTGGATGCCCCATATCGCAGGGCGGAGCCCCTTCCAACGCTCCTGGAGGAAGCGGTGCAGGCTTTCCGTGGCGGAAGCCGCGAACGGGACATTGCATTCCGCCAGGGAACCGATCGTGCGCAGGGAGCAGAAGGTGCCTTGGCATGTGCCCATCCCCATGCGCGTACGGATGCGGATATCGTTCATGGAGACTGTGGAGGGGTCGGACGCAACGTACTCGATCTCAGCGCGCGAGACCATCTCGCATTCGCACAGCAGCGTGTTCGACGGCATGGCCGATGCTTTTTCGACAACGATGGGAAATGCGGCTCCCAGGCGGTTCGCTGCCAGCTCGACACCGTGGACGGGAAAATATTTCCGGGCCTTTTCCAGCATTTCTGCTGACGGATCTTCTATCAGCGGCTCCTGCGCCGTCCGGCACTCGGCGTGGATGCCGAGCTTGGCGCAGATCAGGTCGGCCATCTTTTCCGCCATGAGGCGGTAGGTCGTGAATTTCCCGCCGAAAATGGACACCATGCCTTCCAGTCCGTCTTCCGAATGGTCGGCGATGTGGAAGCCGCGGCTCACTTCCCTGCCCTGCGGGCCGGATTTTCCGGCATAGAGCGGGCGTGTCCCGGCGAACGCCCGGAGTATCCTGAATGTTTTAAGCTTCGGGATGAGCACCTCGCCGATATCTAGGAGTTTTAAAACATCTTCCGTGGGAACGTCATGGGCGTCCGGGCGGTCTGCATGGAACGATGTCGTTCCCAGGATGGTTATCGATCCGTGAGGTACAAAGATGTCCCCGTCGGAGCTGGGATGGAGCCTGTTGATGATGCGGGACGTCAGGCGATGGTTGAATGCGACCAGGGTGCCCCTGTCCGGCTGCACGGGGACGTCAAGCCCCACCAGTTCTGCCACTTTCCCGCTCCAGGAACCGGCAGCGTTGACCACCATGTCGCATGCGATGCGGACGTCCTGGTTCTTCATCGTGTCAAAGGCGTGCACGCCGGTGATCCTGCCGCCCTGCTGGTCTATGCCGACGACTTTATGGTAGGTCAGCATTTCTCCGCCATATCGGCGGGCGGAAAGGGCATTGTGCCATATGAGGCGGAAACCGTCGACACTTGAATCTGGTACGCGGTACACCGCGCGTATGGAAGGCGAAAGGTTCGGCTCCATCCTGAGCGCATCCCTGACGCTCACGGGCTCGGCGGAGATGCCGGAACGGGCGCAGGCCTCGACCCATTTTGACTCGAATGAGGGGTCATCCTGATCCGTGAGGACGAAGAAGCCCTCTGAGACTTCGACACATTGCTTTCCAATGCGGCGAAGTATGGCGTTTTCCGTGATGCATTCCCGTGCTGCGTCAAGATCCTTGACGGCATATCGCCCGCCGCTGTGGAGGAGCCCGTGGTAGCGGGAGCTTGCACCGGAAGCGATGCACCCCTGCTCCAGCAAGATGGCTTTCACACCCCGCATGCTGAGATCACGCAAAATGCCAATGCCGGTGGCACCTCCGCCGATGATGACTACTGTCGCATGCTTCACGTTGCAGCCTCCTGCCTTGGATGGAGCGAAAAACCGATATGTTTATTCATTCAGTTACCTTGTATGCCTGAGCACGTCAAGGAACATAACATCCTAAAACACGAGACGGCCCGAGATTCAACGCATAATTGTCTTGCTCAGTGCAGATAAATGCAGTATATTAAATCTGCTGTGATTTTATGGAGATAAGGGAGGCAGCCTTTATGAAAATCTCCGAAAAGCGATGTGTGGTCCTCGACATGGACGGCACCGTTTATTTGGGTGACAAACCTATCGAAGGAGCCGTGGAGTTCATCATCAAAAACTGGGACAGGCTTGACTTCTACTTCCTCACGAACAACACCTCGCGATCTCCTTCCACCTACATACAAAAATTGAATCGCATGGGCATACCCGCAGGCGAGGGGCAGATCCTCAGCCCTGTGCTCCCCCTGGTGGATTACCTGCGTAAGAATCACATAGGCACTGCCTACGTCGTCGGCAACAGGGATTTTTGCGGTGACCTGCGCAGGCGCATGCCCGAGCTGAAGCAGAGTGCTGACCATCCTCAGGCCGTCATCCTGGCATTCGATACCGAGCTGACCTACGAGAAGCTTGCCACGTCGGCCCTGCTTCTGGAGCATTGCCCCGATATGCTTTTCCTTGCGACGCATCCCGACAAGGTATGCCCTACTGAGAATGGACCGATACCGGATGTGGGCAGCATGCTGGCGCTCTATAAGGTCGCTACCGGCCGCTCACCGCAATGCATCTTCGGCAAGCCCGATCCGAACATACTCAGGCCGCTCCTGGAAAAATACGACAGGAAGGAGATGGTGATGGCTGGCGACCGGTTGAGCACGGACAAGAAGCTTGCGGAAAATTCCGGCATCGATTTCATCCTTGTCCTGAGCGGGGAAGCAACGCTCGAAGCATGCCTTGCGGAAAGCATCCAGCCCACGGTCATTGCCTCTGACCTTGGCAAGGCATGGGAAGATTGAACCATCAGCGTCTTCGAACTCAGATCCATTCATTACGTCCACCGGGTACCATCTGAAATGAAGCGAAAGCCAAGCAGCATACTAGTGCATCTTGCAACGATCCTCTCGTGCTTCTGCCTGTTGACGGGATGCGGCCTCCTTCGTGAGCGTCTTGAGCAGAAAGAGGCACCTGAAGAACTGTTTGAAACGGAACCCATCGCCTATGACGTCTCGGTCCAGTCTGGCGGCTCCGAGGAAGAGCAGGCCAGCATCTGTGACGCATTCAAAAAGCATAGCCAGCTGGTTTTGCTGAAGGACGATCTTCCCGATGGGATCCTCGGCCTGTCCAGGAGGGCCCATGGCGACAAGCAGGCGGCTGTGAAGCTTCTGCGGTCGCTGGGTTATTACGACGGCATGGCCGATATCGATGTCGCCGAGCCGGAGGACAAGGAGAAGAACGCAAGCGTATCCGTGAAGCTGGCGCCTGGTCCGCAGTATCGCATCGGCACGATCGGCGTTTCCTATGAGCCGGCATTGCATGAGCTGCCGCAGCAGATGGCGAAAGACGTGGAGCCCATCCCGGAAACGTTGCGTGGCATCAAGGCAGGCGATCCGGCAGTCGCCGACAACGTCCTTGCCGCTGTTGACGCGACCGTCGCCATACTGCAGCGGGCCGGCTACCCTGAGGCAAAGGTCGCTTCCTCGAAATACCTGCTGGACCGGGAGAAGAAGCATCTCAATGTCGTTGTCGTCTATGACCCCGGACCTGCGGCGCTGATGGGCGAGGCGATCGTCCAGGGCACGGAAAAAGTCGATCCGGCGTATGTTGCAAAGCTGGTCACATGGGATGACAAGCAGTTGTGGGATGATAAGGTCCTGACGAAATACAGGGAGAGATTGCAGCACCTGGGCCTGTTCCGCTCGGTCGACGTCAAGCCATGCAGATCTTCCACGGTCACGTCACGTGACGGCGATGGACTTGTGAGGCTTCCTGTCCAGGTAGATGTCAAGGAGACGAGCTTCCGCACGGTATCGGCAAGCGCGCGCTACGCCACCGACACCGGCATCGGGCTCCTCGGGGAATGGGAGCACCGCAACGTTTTTGGTGCGGGGGAAAAGGTGGATGTCAAGGTCCCGTTCGCCCAGGACAAGCGCGGCATGCAGATCGATTTTGAAAAGCCGTGCTTCGGGCATCCCGACCAGAAATTCCTTGCCGGTACGTCCTTTCTGCGTGAGGACACGGATGCTTATACGCAGTCCGCGCTCAATGCCTACGTCGGCATGGAACGCAAGCTTTCCGAATACTGGTGGACGAGCCTGAAGCTGTTCGGCGAAAAAGGCTATGTTACCCGTGACGAGAAAAACGATTACCACTATGGGAGCGTAATCTGGTCCATCAAACGGGACACGCGCGATGACCTGTTGAACCCCACGAAGGGGACCCTGATCCAGCTGGATATCGCGCCGACGGCTGGCTATTACCGGGGCGATTTCTTCGGCGTTTCCACAAAAGCGACCGCAGCTGCCTACTATGCCCCGTTCAGCGATGATTTCCTTGTGCTGGCAGGACGCATAGGCGCGGGATCCTTCATCGGGGCTGATCTGAAGAACATCCCGCCTTCGCTGCGCTTTTACTGTGGCGGCGGCGGATCCGTGCGCGGCTATGCCTACCAGAGCATCGGCCCTCACGACAAGCATGATGACCCGGTCGGCGGGCGTTCGTTCCAGGAAGTCAATCTCGAAGCACGGTTTCGCGTGACCAAGGACATAGGCATCGTGCCGTTTATTGACGGCGGCACTGTCTATAAGGGCGAGTTTGGAAACATCGGTGAAGATTTCCGGTGGGCGGCTGGCATCGGCCTGCGCTACTACACGGCCATCGGTCCCATCAGGCTTGACGTCGCCATGCCTTTAAACAAGCAGAAGCGTGACAAAGGCTACCAATTTTATATCAGCATAGGACAGGCGTTCTGATGAATACACAAGGATCTGCGCATGCCCAGGCAGAGTCCCCGCAGGGGGACCTCCCTTCCTCTCCCCCCTCCAGTCCTGCCGCCCCAAAAGCCCTCCGCAGGCGCATCGTGCGCTGGATGCTGGCGGCCATCGGGATCACCTTTGCCATCATACTGTGCAGCGCTGCAGCCCTGCTGTTTTTCCTGCGCACGTCCTCCGGTGAAAGCTGGCTCACGGCCAAGATCAATGCTTCACTTTCGTCCATGGGATCCGGGCTGTCCGTCTCCGTGGGATCTGTCACGGGGCCCCTGCCCGCGCATTGTTCCGTGCGCAATATCATTGTCAGTGATCTGGACGGGGTATGGTTCAAGGCGGATGAGGTCCGCATGCATCTGGACTTCGGGCGTTTGATGGACGCGTTCAGCATCGCAGAGATCGCCGTCGTGAACCCGGAAGTATGGCGGGCTCCGCGATTGAATGCCGTGGAACCCGTGCAGGAAACAGAGGATGACGGCCCGGGCAGCAGCATCTTCCGTATCATCCAGGACAATAAGGATATTTTTAAGAAATGGCCTTCGGTCCTTCCAGCACTTTCCTGTGAGCGGTTCCTCATCAGTGATCTCCGGCTTCGGGAGGCGCTGCTGGGCTTTCCCATGACTCTTTCGTGCCTGGCAGATGCCCGCGTTTCCCGTGACGGTGTCAGGGCAAATGTCGTCGTCCGGCGCCATGACGCCCCCTGCCCTCCGACAGAGCTCCACCTCGAGCTCAATGACGAACTTGCGCTGAAGGCCAGCATCGATGCCAATGACTTCGGGATCGCTTCCGCCTTCTCCCCTGAAGCGCTGTCCTCCACGGCATGGTCCTTCCGCCTGAAAGGCGACGGACCTGTTGACAACTGGAAGGTCACTTCGTCAGCCGCTATCCTTCAAGCGCAGCCTGCGGGCGACGCCCAGGCGGATGTCCAGTCACGGAGACTCGCATCGGCAGAGCTGGAAACGAACATCCGTGTCCTCCCGGACCGCATCCGGTCGGATCTCAGCGCCACCCTCGCCTCTGGACCCCGCGCTGCCATGCTGTGGAAGGCCATGGGGCTGACAGACGGAACGGCAGACATAAAGCTCCATGCTGCTGCGGAATTATCCGACGAAGTCAGCGTGGACTGCTCCGCGGCACTGGATTTTGCCAAGCTCGGCTGGCAGGACAGGGATCTGGCTCTTCTCGTAGGACCTTCTCCCCGTTTTGCACTGCATGCAACGCTGCAGAAAGGGAGCGGCAGCGCCCTGCAGGCAGCGGTCGATTCGCTCAAGCTCGACAGCGCCAGCATGAAGGCGGATGCGGGCGGCACGCTGAACATGGCCGGCGCCGATGAAGACGGCATGCGAAAGTCCTCCATGGATCTTTCTGCAGACCTTTCCTTCGACCAGCCCACTCTGCGCAACGCGGTCCTTTCCGGGGACGGCACGCTTTCGGCACGCGTTTCCGGGAGTTTTCCCGACCTGGCCGCAAATGTGCAATGCTCCAGCAAGAAATTGCGGCTGGACCGGACAACGCTGGATGATACCGTGCTCAAGCTCTCCCTGCCCCATATCGACGTCCCGCATCTTTTGAAGAGCCTGCCGCTGGTGATGCAGCGCGTGCAGAAGGCGCTTTCCACGGACGGTGGAGGCCTTTCTGACGGAGGGGATGGCGTCCTGGCTGATCCGCTACTTGCCGGCACGTGCAAGCTGAGCAGCCGGGTCAACGGGCAGCCCGTTTCCCTCGACATGGCATGGGGCGCCAGGGAATCCCGGCACGGATTGGATCTCGACCTGCGCTCGCTCCTGTTCAGCGCCGCCTCGGCCAAGGTCCAGGGAAATATTTCCGCGGCACTCCCCTATGGTGGGGCTGCGGCCATGGAGAAGGGTTCCCTGGCGGAATACCTCGGCCTCCCCCCCATGGGCATCCGCGGGTCCCTTGCCCTGGATGTCGATGACTGGAAGCCGCTCTCTTCCCTTCTTGGCATGGCCATCTCCGGCTCCCCTGTCCATGCCCAGGTGCATCTTGATGCTGATTCCGGGCAGTCGCTCAGTGTGCATGCCGCTGTTCCGGCCCTGGCATGCCCTGCCGCTTCCGGCGTGCAGCTCAGGGATCTTGCTGCGGACATCCAGGGTGAAGACCTGTGGGGCTATCCTTCCTTCAAGGCAGAAACATCCCTCAGCTCGCTGAAAGCCGAGGGGATCGGCATGGGTCCGGCGGCGTTTTCCGCTGCGTGCAGCACGGCGGATGGCAAAAAGTCCCCAGGAGCGAACGCCCTGTCCGCCCTGGACCTGAACGTTGACGCCAAGATCGATTCCCTGCTTGCAGGCGCGTCGAAGCTGGAAAAGACATCCCTGCATCTTTCGCTTCCCCATGCCAATATCCTTCGCCTGGCACAGGCTGTCCCCAGCGTCATGCAGCGCGTTCAGCAGGCACTTTCCAAGGACGGCGGACGCCCTGCGGCCGGGGACGCCGTTTTGGCTGCGGACCTGCTCGAAGGAACGTGCCGCCTGCACAGCCTGATCAACGGAGAGGAGGTCTCCCTGGACTCTGCATGGGGCGTCAGGGAAGCCATGAAGGGATTGGATCTTGCCCTCCAGTCGTTTTTGTTCAGCGCCGCATCCACCAGCGTCAAGGGGGATCTTTCCGTAGAGCTCCCCTACGCTGCACCCCAGGAAAAAGGATCTCTGGCAGAATACCTCGGGTTGCCGCCCATGGGGCTCCGCGGTTCCCTGTCCATGGACATCGATGACTGGAGGCCCCTCTCCATGATGCTGGGAAGAAAGATCACAGGATCGCCCGTCCATGCGAAAGTGCTGCTTGATGCTGACCCAAGGCAGTCGGTCAGCGTCCAGGCCTCTGTGCCCGCACTGTCCTGCCCGGGATCTGCTGGTGTGCAGATCAGGGATCTCGAGGCGAAGATCATGGGTGATGACCTGTGGGGCTATCCTTCCATGAAGGCGGACACTTCTTTCGCCAGGATCAAGACCGGAAGCATCGACATGGGGCCGTCGGCGCTCGCCGTGGCAGGCACCACAGGGGAAGCCCAAAAGGCCGGAGAGTCCGCATTGTCATCCCTGGACCTGAGCGTAGAAGCAACGAACGAATCTCTGCTTGCAGGCGCATCGAAGCTGGAAAAGACATCCCTGCACTTCTCTCTTCCCCATGCCAACGTCCTGCGCCTTGCCGATGCCCTCCCCGGAGCAATGCGGCGTGTCCAGAACGCGCTCTCATCCGGCAGCGGGCAGGCCTCCCTTCCTGATGACATTCCTGCGGCAGAGCTCATGGCAGGAAAGATCCGTCTGAACAGCCGTATCAACGGCCAGGCGGTCTCCCTTGACACCGCATGGGGCGTCAGTGAAGCGCCACAAGGCTTGAAGGCCATCCTGGAAACACTGGCTTTCCAGTCCGGCAAAAGCCGCGTGAACGGGAATATCGCGGCTGAGCTCCCCTATGCTGCAGCAC
>CACZQM010000081.1 GCA_902783285.1 uncultured Desulfovibrio sp.
CGCCGCGGGATTGAGCGAGCGTCCATGGCATTGCCCCCACAGCAGGAGGCCGGCAGCGGCCAGGAAGCCCAGCCCGCCGAAGATGACCTGCTCCATGCCCCAGGCATCGATGAACAGGCCGCAGAAGGACGTGCCCGCCATGCATCCAATGTTCGCCGCCGTGAGGAAAAGCCCGTTGGCGAAGTCAGGCGCCTCGGGCGCGGCATGGGATATCCAGTACTGGTTGATATTGGCATTGATGCCGCCCAGGACGCCCCAGAGCACGATCAGCGCCGTGGCGAGCGGCCAGGCTCCGCTCCCCAGGAACAGCGCAAGATAGACGGCCGCCATGGCAGGGGGGAAGGCCATGACGGTAAGCACCGGGCGGTCTGTCAAAAGGCGGCCGGCCGCCATGCTGCCGATGATGTTGCACGCCCCGTAGAGGAAAAGGAGGATGCTGACGAGGAAGGAAGGCAGCCCGGCCACGCTCGCCAGGTAGTCAGCCATGTAGTTGAAGACGCCGTAGACGGAACCGTTGAGGAAGATGACAGCCAGCATGGAGGCCCAGAGCACGGGCTTTTTGAGCACCTTGAGCTGGCTGCCATAGCTCATCTGCCTTTCCGCAGGCATGGCAGGCACGAAAAAGACCGTTGCCAGCAAGGACAACGCTGTCACGATGGCGAAAAAGGACATGGATGCCTGCAGGGAGATGTTTTCCGCCAGGAAATTGCTGACGGGCACGCCGGCCACCATCCCTGCCGCCACGCCGATGTTGATCCTGGCCACGGCTTTCGGGGCGTCTTTCGCACCTGCCAGGCCGGCCGCCACGGTGAAGGCCATGGAGCAGTACACTGGATGGAAGAAGGCGGGCAGCACGCGCACGGCCAGGAGCAGCTCAAAATCCTGCGCAAAGATGGAAACGGTGTTGCAGACTGTGAACAGGCCCAGCACCAGGAGCATGATGCGCTTCCGGTCGAAACGGGAGAGCAGGAGGGGCATGGTCGGTCCGGCAACAGCCACCCCGAGGGCGAAGAGGCTTATGAGGAGCCCTGCGTGGACGATGCCCACGCCGTACCGTTCGGCGATGTGCGGCAGGATGCCGATGAATCCCATTTCCGTGTTCAGTATCCCGAAGACTCCCGTCATGAGGATGAAGATCAGGATGTTCTTGTTTGGCTGCATGTCTCATTTCCTCCAAAAGATCATGGGCTGACCCTAGCGCAGCAGGGAAAAAATAAAAAATACCTATGTTGCATGAATTTTCATAATTGTATTGCATAATAAAACCTGCTAGGCTCCAGGCATGGAGGACGCCATGGAATTTCGAGCCCTGAAATATTTTCTGGCCGTGGCCAAGACGGGAAACATCACCCATGCCGCAGACCAGGTGTTTGTTTCGCAGCCTGCGCTTTCACGACAGCTCATGGATCTGGAAGAGGACCTGGGCGTGAAGCTGCTTGAGCGCGGCAAGCGCCATACGGCATTGACCGAGGCAGGATACCTGCTCAAAAAACGCGCCGAGGAGATCATGGCGCTCATGGACAAGACCGTGGACGAGCTTTCCCATGCAAGGGAAGGCGTGAGCGGCAGCGTGCGCATCGGCTGCGGAGAGACCGAAGGCATGCGGACCGTGGCGCGTGCCATCCATGACATCAGGCGCGAATACCCCCATGTCCGCTGCCATTTGTCCAGCATGGACGGCAGCGGCGTCAGGGAGCGCCTCGACAAGGGCATGCTGGACTTTGGCGTGCTGGTGCAGCCGGATCCGCCCAACGATTATGAGCATGTCGAGATCGGCCATACGGACCGGTGGGGGATCCTCATGCGCCGTGACAGCCCCCTTGCCGCCCTGGAAAGGATCGCCCCGGGCGACTTGGCAGGGCAGCCGCTGGTCATTTCCCAACAGGCCTTTGAAAGGCATGAGCTGGTATCCTGGTTCGCCAGGGAGGAAAGCGAACTGGACATCGCGGCCACCTACACCCTCATCTACAACGCCTCGCTGCTTGCGGAGGAAGGCGTGGGCTGCGTGCTCACCCTCGACCGCCTGCTCAATCTGCCGCCGGACGGGCCGCTCGTGTTCCGCCCCCTTTTCCCGCAGCGCATCTGCAGGATCTTTTTTGTGTGGAAGAGGAACCAGGTGTTTTCCAGGGCCGCTTCCCTGCTCAGGGAAAGGATCATCCAGGCCACGGATAATGGTTGACCTGTCTTTTCCCAGATGCCTCTGCGTGCCGTGCATGGATATCTTCCGGAAGATGGCGGATCATAGGGTCCTGCGAACGATGCGATGATCGTGCTTATCTGCCGAATGCTATGATGGAAGCCGGCGGCAGCGCTTTCACGGGCAAGCGCCGTGGTACAGCCGGTGTCTTCATGCTGAAGTACACGTTCTGATGCCATAAATAAAAGTGCGCCAGCGCATTGCCATTGCTGTGGTCACAAGAGCTACGCCTTCCCCATCCCATTCGGCAGCGCCACCAGCACACCCAAAAACTCATCCGCACTCCGGCACATGCTCAGCACGCTGCCCTGTATCATGGCGTTGACAAGCCCGTTGACACAGTCAGCGCACAGGCGGAAGTCGGTGCGAAGCAGTCGGGAAAAAGCCTGATCGCGTTCCTGCCCGGCTCTAGCATTGCCATATCCTGAACGATCCATCTTGCCGTCCCGCCCTCCCTCTGCTACCGTACCTGCCATGTGCTGATGTATTGAAGCCGGAAGATCTGGATTTATGCAGGGAATGCAGAAATGAAACACGAATGCAGGATCACAGTGCTGGAAAGGAAATGCTTCGCCGATTATCAGGAGAAGTTTTTGGCGGACCCAAGATCCGGGCCGTGCCCGTTTTTTAAGGAAGGTGATACATTCTTGCTCAAAAGGACGCCTCAGCAAGATGACTTCTATCATCTCTTGAACGGCCAGTTCTGCGGCGAGGCTTGGGATGCGATCAGCAGGTATGTGTATGCGGCATTGCAGGGCGGTTCCATAATGAAAGGATGGACAAATGATGACCGCATGATGATAGCCTGCTGCAATGATGGCACGAGGCCTGTCATCTTTAAAATCGAGAGGATAGACATTCCTGAAACGGAAGAGGAAAAAGAATGGCTGGCGAGGCAGGATTTCACAAACACTGCTGAAGATGCTTATACAGGCTGAACTCACAAATCGGGATCCGCAGGGGCACACGGAATGCAGTTCAAAAAAGGTCTTGGCTGGAAAGCCTGCTGCGATGAAGCGACTGGGAGATACACGGCAGAGTTTGGCGGGTGCGGCTCCTATCATCTGTTCGAAATCACGAAAGAAATCTTCGATTCCCTGACCGATGGGATGAGCAGCAGCGACACGTGCGATCTGATCTACACCGGGCGTCATCTCTATATGGATGTCAATGACCGCTGCGGTCCGCCATATACCATTGTATTTGACGAGGATTACGAAAAGTTGTGTCCGTGGGCGAACGTCATAAAAAGCGGCAGGGTCTGGCCTGATGAGTTGACGGATGCGGCAGTGGAACTGTTTGAATCGGAAAAGAACAATCGGGCGCAGAGACGTAAAAAACGCGAAGGAAGGATAAATAAGGATCCGTTGCGCTGACAAATTCCCGCTTCCCGGCATGAAGCGTGGCTAGCAGGCAAAGGAAAGCCGGACGGTGAACGTTGCCGCCCGGCTCTCCGCTGGGGTCACAGGGGCTGCGCCGAAGCCATCTCCTGTCCCGGTGCCCCCAGCACGCCCAAAACCTCGTCCGCACTCCGGCACATGCCCAGCACGCTGCCCTGTATCATGGCGTTGACGATACCTCCATCGCTGTCAGCGCAAAGACGGAAGTCCGTCCGCAGACCAATGACAGGCATGCCCTTGGCGCAGGCAAAGCCTATCTCCCAGGCTGTGCCGTCATCGACTTGCGCTCCGTCCAGCAGGGTGACCACCACGTCGCAGGACAGCAAGGCGTCACGGTCAGCCTCCATGATCTGCTTTGCGATCATGGGAAGGTGCCTGTCTCCCCGCTCCTCTCCCCAGGCGGCCAGCCTTGAGCGCGGCTGGCCTAGAAGGTGCGGACGCTGTCGTCCACCCCGTTGAAACGGGTGTCTTCGTGGGGGCTTCGCTTGAAGGGAAGGCGCAGTAGGTGGCGGTTCCGTTTTCGCGGCTGCTGACGATGTTGACCCAGCGCTTGCGGATGATGCTGATGGCTCCGTGATGGCGGAATACATACATCAAACCAAGGCGGCTCCGGGCCGCCTTTTTCATGCCCTGGAGGGATCAATGAACGAAGAGGAAAGGGAACATCATCGGAGGCAGATGGTCCATAACTTTGCCCTTGGCATCGGCGCTGACCTGGCTTATCATTGAAGGAAAGATACTCAACGATCCGTCGCGATGGCTGCAGGAGATCACCATGAAGCACCTGACCTTTGCCTGGCTTTTGACCTTGTCGCTCTGCGCCGCGCC
>CACZQM010000082.1 GCA_902783285.1 uncultured Desulfovibrio sp.
ACGCCCGTCGCCGGGTCGAACAGCCCGATGAACAGCGTGACGAACATGCAGCTGGGGTTGTTCTCCGCAAGGCGGTCGTTGATGCGCGCCATGGCATCGGCGCAGGAAAGCCCATCGGCAATGGCATAGCGCACGAGCGTCACCGTCATGGACATGAACAGCGCCGCGGGGACCCCCTTGTCGGAAACATCGCCGACGACGACGACCTGCCTGCCGTCAGGCGCCGTGAAGAAGTCATACAGGTCTCCTCCGACCTCCTTGGCAGAATGCAGCAGGACAGACACCGAGCAGGCGCCTCCGCCCGGGGCGCTTTCCGGCGGCGGGAGGATGCCCATCTGTATCTCACGCGCAGCCGCGAGCTCACCGAGCATCCTCTGGCTTGCCGCCGTCGCCTCCACGAGCTTCTTGATGTTCTGAGAAAGGGCCCTGGCCATGTTGACGAACGAAAGCGCCAGCTGGCCCACTTCGTCTTTCTGCTCCACGGGCAGGCCTTCTGCCGTTTCCGCAAGAAGGCTGCCCTCCTCGCTGCTGAAGTCCGCCATGGCGATGCTGCCCGCCTTCTTCGCGAGCAGGCGGAGAGGCGTGAGCATCTTCATGGTCAGGAGCAGCGTGAAGAGGAGTATCGCGGCAAGGATGGCGCCCGAAACTATCAGGAGCATGCTGGTGAGCTCCTTTGCCGGACCGCTTATGGAACTCATGGGGATGGACGCTATGGCATACCAGTCCAGGGCGTTGAAAAACGATACGCGGTAGAGCAGCGACTTATCTTCGGTGACTCCTTCCACATGCGTGCCCTTCCTGGCCTTCGCAAGCACTTCCGGGGGCAGGCTGTCCAGCGAGAGGATCCCGCCTTCTCCGGCCAGGACTTCCCCTTTTTCGTCATAGAGCGTGATGGCCGCGCCGTAAGATCGTTCCAGGCTGTCGATCCTCGCCCTCATGACCGTGATCATGCGTTCTTTCATCAGCTTCCTGCCGGTCTCGATATTGATGATCGGCATGGCGAGCGCAAGCACCCATGTCTCTCGGACAGGCATGAAAAACAGCAGGACGGGGGTCCTGCCCTTGTCAAGCTTCGCGACGGCGTACTGCCCCTTCCCATCCTTCCGCGATTGCAAAAGCGTCATCTCACGCAGGGACTGCTTCTTGAAATCCAGCCTTCCTTCCGCCGTTGCCCTCTCGATCAGCCGGTCTTTGACGACGGGCTCGCCCTGCCTGTCAAAAACGGCCAGGTGGAAATCATCCGCGGCAAGCATATGCTGCCAGCGAAGGATCAGATCCGCCCAGGCTTCGTGTTCCGGGGTCAGGATCTCAGAGAGCAGCAAGGCATACTGGCTGAGATCCCTCTTGGCCTGCAGGACGGATTCCACTTCTGACGTGAGCAGGTGCAGATAGCGCACGTTGAGGCCGTCCTCGACAAGGGACAAGGTATTGGCGAACTCTGCCGTCTCGTGCTCGACGATCCTCCCGGTGATATGGTTCCTGCTGAAAAAATTGACAGGCAGCGCCGTAAAGATAACGGCGCATCCCACCAGGAGAAGCAGTTTCGTACGGAGCGAAAAATTCATTTCCCATCCCCCTCCAGCCGCTGCAGCTTCTTTCTCAATCCCTCACGGGTTATCCCGAGCAGTTCCGCGGCCTTCGCCTTTTTCCCCCCGGCTTCCTTCAGCGCCCTCCTGATGAGGAGCGCCTCAGCCTGCTCCAGATTCAACGGCATATCGGCAGGATCGTCCGCCCCGGGCTGGATGGAGTAGCTCCTGCCTGCATCGGAATCCAGTATCCGCGCGGAAAGGTCGCCCAGTTCGACCCTGTTTCCGGTGGTGAGCGCGGCGGCGCGCTTCATCTCGTTATGCAGTTCGCGCACGTTGCCGGGCCACGGGTAGCGCATGAACAGCCCCTGCACGGCGGGCGAAAGCGTCATGCGTTGACGCCCCATCTCGGCGCAGAAACGCTCCAGGAAGGACTGTGCAAGGAGGAGGATGTCTTCGCCCCGCTCACGCAGGGGAGGCAGGCGCACTTCCACCACGTTGATCCTGTAGTACAGGTCTTCGCGGAAGCGCCCGTCCCGCACGGCTTCCTCCAGGCGGGCATTGGTGGCGGAAACAAGATGTATGTCCACCGGCACAGGGTGCGCACTGCCCAGCCTCGCCACCTCGCCCAGCTCCAGCACGCGCAGCAGCTTGGACTGGTTGGCAAGGTTCATTTCGGCTATCTCGTCGAGGAACAGGGTCCCGCCGTCCGCTTCTTCTATGAGCCCTTTGCGCTGCGTCACCCCCGTGGCCACGCCCTTTTCGATGCCGAACATGGCGCTTTCGAACAGCGTGTCCGGTATGGCCGTGCAGTTGACCGCAATGAAGGGCTTGCCGCGGCGCGGCGAAAGCCGGTGCATGTACCTGGCCAGGACTTCCTTGCCGGTGCCCGTGGCGCCCAGGATGAGCGTGTTGATGGGGCGGCGGGCGATGGACCGCGCAAGTTCGAAGACCCTGAGCATGGGGGCGCTCTGCCCCACGATGCCCTGCCCTGGTGAACACATCTCGTCCACGGTCTTTTCCAGGGCGTCGTTCCTTTCGCTCAGGAACTTATGGAGCGTTTCCAGCTCGGCGTTTTTCGCCCGCAATTCCTGGATGAGCTGGGCGTTCTGGAACTCACGCGCCTCCACGCGCACCAGCATCATGCCGAAAGATTCTGCCAGGCGGACGAGCCCTTCCGGGCCGGCGCCCTCACGGGTGAGGGGAAAAAGGGCGTCGGCGTCGGCGCGCCTGCCCACGGCAAGGTCGCCGCAAAGCCGCGTGAGCAGGGAATAAAGCCCTGTATGTTCCGTTTGTGCCGGCATGGCCCCCCCCCGCCGTCCAGGAGCGTCTGTCATGTCACTTCTCCAGGCTCTGCACCCAGCGCAGCACCTCCGCCACGGGCGCGATGAGTTCTTTGGGTATGTAGGCGTTTTCCGTGCCCTCGCTGTACAGCGCGCGGGCCAGAGGGACGTTGCGCATGATGGGTATGCCTTCCTGCCTGGCCACCTCCATCATGCGCTGGGCGAGCGCACCTTCGCCCATGGCCAGGATGAGCGGCAAGGGAGTCTTTTCCTTGTCATAGTCGAGCGCGACGGCGTAGTGCGTCGGGTTGGTCACGAGCACCTTGGCCTTCCTCACGTTGCCGAGGGTGTTCTGGGCGATCATCTCCTTATGCAGCTGCTTGCGCTTGCTCTTGATATGGGGGTCGCCCTCGCTTTCCTTGTACTCCCGTTTCACTTCGTCCTTGCTCATCATGTGGTTCTGGTTGTATTTGTATTTCTGATAAAGATAGTCCAGCGCAGCTATGACGCCGAACGCGCCTGAGGCGTAAAGGACGAGATCGCCCATGGCGCGTGCCAGCACCTGCCACATGGGGCCTATGCCGGCGTCCGCCATGCGGAACAGCATGGGGAGGTGCTTTTCCAGGACGGCATGGACCACGGCAGCCAGCACGCATACCTTGACCACGTTTTTGGCGAACTCGAAGAGATTCTTGATGGAGAACACTTTCTGGAACCATTTTTTGGGGCTCAGATTCTCCAGCTTGGGCATGGCGGCCTTGAAGGCGAACAGTACACCCGTCTGCGCAAGCAGCGCGACGAGCGCCGTCGTCATGACGAGCGCGACCACGGGCAGCACCACCAGAAGGGCGCAGCGCAGCACCGTGGGCACCGCAAGCGCCAGCGCCTGCTCATACGGCAGGTGGAAGACCTCCATGGGCAGCGTGACCATGGAGCGCAGCGAATCGAAGACATTATGCGCGTTGGCCGTGAAATACATCCCCACGGCGAACACGGTGAGGGCAGGGGCGATGTCCTGGCTTTTGCATACGTCGCCCTTCTCCCGCGCTTCGCGGAGCCGTTTCGGTGTGGGCTGCTCTGTCTTTTCACTCATGGCAGCAGTCCCTTGAGCCAGCGGACGTCCTCACCAAAGGTGTTGAACATGGCGAGCATCCCGGTCATCAGCAGGCTGAAATAGAAGATGAGCATCAGCGAGGCAAGCCCGCTCTTGATGGGCATGGCAAGCACATAGACATTGAGCTGCGAGGCAAAACGGTTGATCAGCCCCAGCGAAACGTCCGTGAGCAGGCACGCCACGACCACGGGCCCGGACAGGAGCACCATGTCGAGTGCCAGCTTGGCCACCTTGCCTGCGAAGAACAGCGCCACGTCCGGTTTCTGGATGATCGCGGCAGGGAGGGGCGCCGCCGCGGGCCACGCCTCATAGCTGGCATAGACGATCCCGAGGCAGGCCGCGAAGGCGCCCGTGGAAAAGAAGACATAGACAGCGCTCTGGAAAAAGAACGAGCCCGTGGGCGAGGTCTGCTCTCCGGAAAGGGGATCCGCTGCGGCGGCCTGCCCCGCGCCGCGCTGGTTGTCGATGAAAAAGCCGGCGCACTGGATCGTCCAGAACATCATACCGGCCAGCATGCCGAGCAAAAGCCCCAGGAAGACCTCCTTGACGATGAGGGCCCCGAGATGGAGGACGGCGGCGGCGTGGAACCCTCCCCATGCCGGTAGTCCCGCAAGGATCATGGGATGCAGGAAGGAATAGCAGGCGAGCACCACGGTGAAGCGCAGCTGCCCCGTCACCAGGCCGGCGCCCATGAAGGGGGCCGTCTGCATGAACATGAACAGGCGCGGCGTGCCCAGGAGGAACGCGGCCAGGTGGTCAAAGATGGGATAGCTGCCGAGCAGGTCTTCCATGGCGCGCTCAGAGCAGGTAGAACCTGGAAAAAATGTCTTCGGCATAGCGGAGGATCTCGCCGGACATCCATCCTCCGAGGAGGAAGATCGAGAGCACGACGGCGAGCAGCTTGACGCCGAAGGTGAGCGTCTGCTCCTGCAGCTGCGTGACCGCCTGCACGAGGCTGAGCAGGATGCCGATGGCCGAGGCGATCACGATGGGCGGGAGCGATATGATCAGGACGAG
>CACZQM010000083.1 GCA_902783285.1 uncultured Desulfovibrio sp.
ACGAGGCGGCAGGGAGGCCCGCTGCGGTGCAGCTCGAGGCCGACGGCTCCTACGCCTGGCCGGGCGGGAAAAGCCTGCGCATCCTGGTCTATGACTTCGGCATCAAATGGAGCATCCTCCGGCTGCTCGCCGCCCAAGGCATGGAGCTGCTCGTAGTGCCCCCTTCGTTCACCTGCGGACAGGCGGCAGCCGTCCGTCCTGACGGGGTCTTCCTTTCCAACGGACCGGGCGACCCGGCGATGCTGACAAAGGAGATCGCCGAGGTCGCCAGGCTTGCGGAACGCTTCCCCATCGGCGCCATCTGCCTTGGCCACCAGCTGGTCGGACATGCGCTGGGGGGGACGACGGCCAAGATGAAATTCGGCCATCATGGGGCGAACCATCCCGTGAAGGACCTGCAGACAGGACGCATCGAGATCACGTCGCAAAACCATGGCTTCCATGTCTTCCTGCCCCATGGCCTGGAGAAGGCGCATGTCAATGTCAACGATCAGACGCTGGAGGGCTTCCGCCACCCCGCCAAGCCGGTCATGACCGTGCAGCACCATCCCGAAGGAAGCCCCGGTCCTGAGGACAGCCGCAGGTTCTTTGCCGATTTCAGGGAAATGGTGCTCAGGGAAAAGGGCAGGGAGGGCGCAGGAAAAGCCTGACCGCCTGCGGCATCCGGAAGTCTTGCACGCCGGATGATGCGCCGGCGCGCCCTTGCGGCCCCGGCAGGCATATTCTTCTTGGAAGGCGGGCGCTTTCGCGCTATGCTGGGGCATGACCGAATTCCTCTACGTATCCGATGTCTTTTGCCCCTGGTGCTTTGGCTTCGCCCCTGTGCTGCGGCGTCTCGAGGCGCGCTTCCGCCTGCCGGTGCGCGTGCTGTGCGGCGACCTGGTGGACGAGCCCGCCCAGGCATCCAGCATGGGCACGCCCCGCCTGCTCGCCTTTTTCAAGCGCCTTTCCGATACCACGGGGCGGGAGCCAGGCGCGGGATTTTTCCGCCTCCTGGACGGGGAAGGCAGCGCCGTCATGGATTCCTCCCGTTCCTGCCTCCTCCTCCGTGCGCTGAAGGCCCTTGCCCCCGGCCATGAGCTGGAGCAGCTGGAGGCGTTCCAGGAAGCCTTCTACCTGCGCGGCGAAGACGTGCTCTCCCCGGATGTGCAGGGCAGGATCGCCTCCCGCTGGCTCACAGGCGCAGAGGTCCTGCCGCGGGCCATGGAAGACGCAGGGATCGTCCGCGCCGCAGAGGAGGAAAGGGCGCTCGCCGAAGAGCTCCTGGGCGATTTCGTGGTCTATCCCACCCTTTTCGTGGGGGACAGGGGCGCATGGAAGGCCGTGGCCAGGGGCTACGCTCCTTTCGAGACCGTGGAGGCGGCCGTGCTCGCCGCATGGGCCGGTGCGCCGGAAGCGGCCGGGGACCCGGGGGTCGTGCACGCCTGCAGGCTCGACGGGACGTGCTCCTGAGGGCGCGCGAAGGCGGAAGGACGATGGAGCTGAAAGCGCAGGACATGCTTTCCGGTCTGCCGCTGGTGACGGCGCTCTCGTTCTTCATCCAGATGCTTTCCACCACCATCGTCAACACGGCACTCCCCTCCATGGCCGTGTCCATGCGCAGCTCCCCCTTCGCCATGCATCTGGCGGTGGTGTCGTATGCGCTCACCGTGGCCCTGCTCATACCCGTGAGCGGCTGGGTGGCGGACCGGTACGGCACGCGGCGCGCCTTCCTCTGGTCCGTGGGCATCTTCGTCGCCGGCTCGCTGTGCTGCGCCTGCAGCGCCACGCTCGCCCAGCTCACCTGCTCGCGCGTCATCCAGGGCGTGGGGGGCGCGATGATGGTGCCTGTTTCCCGCCTCACGCTGCTCCGCGCCTACAGCAGGGACGAGTTCGTCCAGGTGTTCACCTTCGTGACCATACCGGGGCTCATCGGCCCTGTCCTGGGCCCGGTGCTGGGCGGTTGGATCGTCGCGCACGCCTCCTGGCCGTGGATCTTCCTGATCAACGTGCCCCTGGGCATCGCCGGGCTGGCCTTTGCCTGGAAGCGCTTCCCGGATTTCCGGGAGCCCAGGGGCCGGTTCGACGGGCGCGGCTTCTGCATCATCAGCGCCGCGCTGCTCTGCATGACGGCGGGGCTCGAATGCTTCGGGAGCGCCGCTTCCTCCTGGCTGGGGACGGCCATCCTGTGCGCCGGGTTCGCCTGCGTCCCCGGCTATGCGCTCTACGCGCGGCGCCTGGACGACCCGCTCATACGCCTGGGCGTGTTCTCGGTGCGCACGTTTTCCGTGGGCATACTGGGCAATGCCGTGGCGCGCCTGGGCATCGGCAGCATCCCCTTCCTCGCCCCCATGCTCCTGCAGGTGGGGCTGGGCTTTTCGCCCGAGGCTTCGGGCTACCTGCTCATGGCGTCGGCCCTGGGCTCGCTGCTCACCAAGACCGTGGTGCTGCGCGTGCTGCGGCGCATGGGATACCGGAGGACGCTGCTTTTCCTCACGCTGTCCATAGCCTTCATGCTTGCGGCGCTGAGCCTGATGGAAGCATCCTGGACGGTCTGGGGCATGGCGGCCTTCCTTTTTGCACTGGGCATGCTCATGTCCGGGCAGTTCACGTCCATGAACACCATCACCCTCGGAGACCTGGACGAAGGGAACGCCAGCGACGGGAACAGCCTCCTTTCCGTCGCGCAGAATCTGAGCGTGAGCTTCGGCGTGGCCATCAGCACGGCCCTGATGCGCGTTTTTTCAGGCATGGGCTGGGATGCGCTTGGCGCCCTGCGCGGGGCCTGCATCTCCGTGGGGCTGCTCACGGCGGCCTCCGCGCTGGTGTTCATGAGGCTGCGGCCCGGGGACGGGGAGCATCTCATCCGTTCGTCCGGGCAGGGGGCATCCGTTCCCGGAGGCAGGGGGGCGGGCAAACCGGGAGGAGGACGATGAAAAGGAAACTTTCCCTTGCCGAGGCCGTCGAGGCCGCGCGCATCCTTTTTGAGATGAACGCCGGGGAGCAGGGCGTGCTCTCCCTTGCCCGGCGCGCTTCCCTGCCGCACGCCACGGAAGGGGAGCGCCGGCTGCTCCTGCGGGAGTGGAGGGCCTTCGTGCACGCGGCGGTCCTGTACGCCCTCATGGCCAGCGCGCCCAACGTGGTCGTCGTGGAATACCTGCGCGCCACGCAGGGCATGCTGCGCGCCCTGGGCTACAGCCGGGAGGAAGGGGAGGACTTCGTGGACGGGGCCTTCAGCGCCTATGCGGGGCCCCTGGTGCGCCTGGAGGCGCAGGCATGCCCGGCGGTGTTCTTCCGCAGGCTCCTGGGCAGGGAAGTGGGCGATGTCCCGGAACAGAGCGCGGCCGTGGTCTCGGGAGTGATGGCGATGGTCCTTGCGGCCGTCATGGACAAGCTTGAACAGTACGATTACGCCCTGGAATAGCGTTTCAGCCCTCGGGAGGGAGCGATGAACATGGATGTGCAGCAGCGGACGGTCCGCCTGCTGATCGTGGAAAGCGACGGCAAGATGCTGGAGGAGATGTACGCCTACATGGAGAGGCTGGGCTATGTCCTGGACTCGGCATCCACGGGCAACGCCGGCTGGCACCAGGCTTCCGGCGGCGGATACGACGCCATCGTGCTGGACGTGATGCTTCCCGGCATGGACGGGCTGACCCTGTGCAGGAAGCTGCGCGAGGAAGCCTTCAGCAATGTGCCCATCATCATGCTGACCGACAGCACCTCGCTGGAGAACCGCGTGATCTGCCTGAACTGGGGCGCGGATGACTTCGTCACCAAGCCCTTTGCCATGCTGGAGCTGGAGGCGAGGGTGCGCGCCGCCGTGCGCCGGGCGCGCGCCTGGGGATCCACGAGGATCCTGCGCTGGTCCGGCATCGAACTGGATCCGCAGCGGCACACGGCGTCCTGCCACGGACGGGAACTGCGCCTGCGCCCCAAGTGCTTTGCCATGCTTGCCCGGCTCATGCGCTCCGCGCCGGGCGTCGTCTCGCGCGAGGACCTGGAGCATGAGATCTACGGCGACGCCCCGCCGGAGAGCGATTCGCTGCGCGTGCACGTGCATCTGCTGCGCAAGGCCCTGGCCGATGCCGGGGCGCCCTTGCTCAAGACCGTGCCGCATCTGGGCTTCCGCCTGGACGACGGCGCAGGCAGCCCGGACGGGGACGCAGAAGGATAAAAAAGAAGGCGGCCGCAAGGCCGCCTTTGCTGTGGGTCGCGATCGCAACGTCCGTCAGCTGTACTTGGGACGGCGGCGGAGCTTTTTGCCGATCCACTGCGTGGATGAGCAGATGACCACGAAGAACGTGGGGATGAAGAAGATGCCCAGCACCGTGGCCACCACCGTGCCCCAGAAGACCGCCGTGCCCACGGCGTGCTGGCTGGCCGAGCCGGCGCCCGTGGCGCGCATCATGGGCAGCACGCCGAGGCCGAAGGCCAGGGAGGTCATGAGGATGGGGCGCAGGCGGATGCGGCAGGCCTCCACGGTGGCGTTGATGAGCGTCTTGCCCTCTTCCCGCAGGTTGCGGGCGAATTCCACGATGAGGATGGCGTTTTTGGACGACAGCCCCATGACGGCCAGTATGCCCACCTGGAAATAAACATCGTTGGTCAGGCTGCGCAGCCAGGTGCCCGACGTGGCGCCCAGGATGCCCAGCGGGATGACCAGGAGCACGGCAAAGGGGATGGACCAGCTTTCATACAGCGCCGCCAGGGCAAGGAAGACGACGAGCACGGAGAGGGCGTAGAGCATGGTCGTCTGGCTGCCGGCCAGCTTTTCCTGGTAGGAGAGCCCCGTCCATTCCATGCCGAAGTCCTTGCCCAGCTTCTTCACTTCTTCTTCCATGATGGCCATGGCGATGCCGGAGGCGATGCCCGGCTTGGGCTCGCCCTGGTATTCCAGGGCGGGCATGGCGTTGTAGCGTTCCAGCAGGGCGGGGCCGAAGGACCAGCTGGTGTTGAACACGGCGTTGAAGGGCACCATCTTGCCGTAGATGTTGCGGAACTGGATGCGGTTCAGGCTTTCGGGGTTCTTGCGCACGTCGGCCTCGCCCTGGATGAACACCTTTTTCACGCGGTCGTGGTGCACGAAGTCGTTGACGTAGGCGCTGCCCAGCATGGCCGAGGCGTCGGCGTTGACGGCGGCCAGGTTGAGCCCCATGCTCGTGGCCTTCTCGTTGTCCAGGTGGATGTTGAACTGCGAGATGTCCGACATGCCCGTGGGGCGGATGTAGGCGATCTGCGGGTTGCTGAAGGCCCCGCCCATCAGGCGCATCCCGGCTTCGGCGAGCTTCGCATGGCCCAGCCCGGCGCGGTCCTGCAGCTCCATGGTGAAGCCGTTGGTCATGCCCAGCGCGATGATGGCCGGCGGGATGACGGCGATGACCTGCCCGTTGAGGATGCCGGCGAAGCGCTGGCGCAGGCGCCCAGCCATGGACGCGGCGTCCTGCCCGGGCTTGGTGCGGTACTTGTAGTCCTTGAGCTTTATGAAGCCCATGCCCGTGCTCTCGGAAACGCCGGCCATGCCGTAGCCGCTGACGAACATCACGGATTCCAGGATGTCCTTTTCCGTGGCCCAGGCGTAATCGGCCACTTCCTTGAGCTGGGCCGTGGTCTGGGTGAGCGTGGAATTGGGCGGCATCTGGGCGATGAGCATCACGGCGCCCTGGTCTTCCGTGGGCAGGAAGGACGAGGGGATCTGCTTGTAAACGAAGCCGAGGGCGGCGACCAGCATGCCGTAGATGACCATCATGCGGAAGCCGCGGCGGACCATGCCGTCCACGCTGCGGGTATAGCGCATCTGGTTTTTGGTGAACATGCGGTTGAACCAGCCGAAGAATCCCTGCTGCGCGCCCTGGGAATGGGGCTTGAGCATGCTCGCGCAGAGCGATGGCGTGAGGATGAGGGCGACGAGCACCGAGAGCGTCATGGAGGAGACGATGGTCACCGAGAACTGCCGGTAGATGACGCCCGTGGAACCGCTCATGAAGGCCATGGGCAGGAACACGGCGGAGAGCACGACGCCGATGCCGATCAGCGAGGAGCTGATCTGGTCCATGGACTTTTCCGTGGCCGTGACCGGGTCGAGATGCTCTTCCTGGATCACGCGCTCCACGTTCTCCACGACGACGATGGCGTCGTCCACCAGCAGGCCGATGGCCAGGACCATGGCGAACAGCGTGAGCGTGTTGATGCTGTAGCCGAAGGCCAGCAGGATGCCCAGCGTGCCCAGGAGCACCACGGGCACGGCGATGGTGGGGATGATGGTGGCGCGGAAGCTCTGCAAAAAGAGCAGCATCACGAGGAAGACCAGGCCGATGGCTTCCAGCAGGGTCTTGACCACCTCGTGGATGGAGGCGAGCACGGGGGGCGTGCTGTCAAAGGCCAGCGCATAGGCCATGCCGTCGGGGAAGTAGCGTGCGAGTTCGTCCATCTTGGTCTTGACGAGCCTGGCCGTCTCCAGTCCGTTGGCTCCCGGGGCGAGGGTGACGCCTATGCCGGTGGCCTGGTGCCCGTTGTACAGGGATTCGATGCCCTCCATCTGCGAGCCGATGGCCACGCGCGCCACGTCCTTGACGAGCACGCGCTGCCCGCTGTCGGTGACCTTGAGGAGGATGTTCTCGAACTGCTCCTGCGAGGTCATCAGGCTCTGGGCCTTGACGTTGACGTTGAGCACCTGGTCGTTCAGGCCGCCCACCGTGTTGGCGCCCAGCTGCCCCACGGTGACTTCCGCGTTCTGCGCGGTGATGGCGGCGCGGATGTCGGAAGGGGTGAGGCTGTACTTGGCGAGCTTGTCGGCGTCCATCCAGATGCGCATCACGTACTTGCCGCCGAAGACCATGACGGTGCCCACGCCCTTGGTGCGGCTGATCTCATCCTTGATGTTGGTGCTGATGTAGTCGGCAAGGTCGATGCCCAGCAGGGAATCGTCCGGGGTGTAGAGGCAGACGACCATGAACATGTTGTCGTTGCCCTTGGCGACTTCCACGCCCTGGGACTGCACGGCGGCGGGCAGCTGCGAGAGCACCTGCTGCACCTTGTTCTGCACCTGCATGTGCGCCACGTCCGGGTCGGTGCCGACCTCGAAGGTGATGACGATGGAGCACATGCCGGCGGAGTCGGACTTGGCGCGCATGTAGACCATGTGGTCGATGCCGGTGAGGTTCTGCTCGATGACCTGGGTGACGGTCTTGTCCACCGTGTCGGGGGAAGCGCCGGCATACCGGGTGTTGATGCGTATGGACGGCGCCGCGACTTCCGGATACTGCGATATGGGCAGGGTATAGATGGCCAGCACGCCGAAGAGCATGGTGACGATGGCCAGCACCCACGCGAAGATGGGGTGGTGGATGAAGAAGCGCGACATTACTTACCGCCTCCGGCCTGCGTGTCCTGCTGCATGGCTCCGGGGGCGACTTCCTGCACGGGCATGCCCGAGCGCACATTGTTCACGCCGTCCATGATGATCTTTTCGCCGACCTTCAGCCCGTCCGTGACGTACCAGTCCGTGCCGATGGCCTTGTCGATGGTGATGACGCGGCGCACGGCATTGCCGTCCGGGCCGATCAGATAGACGTAGGGCGTGCCGTTGGCCTCGCGCAGCACGGCCTTCTGCGGGGCGAGCACGGCGTTGTCGTCTTCGCCCATGATGACCTTGGTGCGCACGAAGAGCCCGGGCAGCAGGGCGCGGTCGGGGTTGGGGAACTCGGCGCGCAGGAGCACGGTGTTGGTGTTCTCGTCCACGTCCACGCCGGTGAAGTTGAGATGCCCCACGGACGGATAGACGGATCCGTCGTGCATGGTGAGCGTGGCCTGGATGTTGGAGGGCATGACCGTGCGCACACCGCCGCCCCGTTCCTCGAACTGGCGCTTGAGGTCGTACAGGTCGTCCGAGGACTGCGAGACCTCCACGAAGATGGGGTCGGTCTGGTAGATGGTGGCCAGCGGCTTGACCTGGCTGGCTGAAAGCAGCGCGCCCACGGTGAAGCTGCTCTTGGTGATGATGCCGCTGATGGGGGCCTTGATCTCCGTGCGGTTCAGGCTGATCTCGGCCGAGCGCACGTTGGCCTGCGCCGCCTGCACGCTGGCCAGCGACTGCTTGAGCGCGGCCTTGACGTCGTCGTAGTCCTGCTGGCTCACGGACTTGGTGCGGAGCATGTCGGCGGTGCGGCGCTCGCGCAGGCGGGTCACCTGCAGGTTGGACTCGGCGCCGGCCAGGGCGGCCCGGGCGCTGTCCAGGGCGGCGCGGTAGATGTCGGGCTCGATGCGGTAGAGCACGTCGCCTTCCTTGACATAGGTGCCTTCGGTGAAGCAGCGCTCGCGCATGATGCCGTTGACTTCGGGGCGCACTTCGGCCCAGCGGTAGGCGGTGGTGCGGCCGGTGAGCTCGCGCTCGATGGAGACCTTGTGGGGCTTCATCTCCAGCGTGGTGACGCGCACGGTGCGGTCGGCCATGGCCGCCTGCTGCGCGGAAGGCTTCTTGTCCAGGTGCGCGTCAAGGAAGTCCGTGACGTATTTCTGCACGGAGGCGACCGTTTCGCTGAACCAGCCGGACGCGCCATCCTGGGTGTCGCCGCAGCCGGTCAAAACAAGGGGGAGCGCCATAAGCACCGGCGCGAGAATACGTATGTTGGACATGGTCGTCTCCGGTTATCGGTAGCGCAGGGATGCTGCGCGGTCAGTCTTTCCAGCCGCCGCCGAGGGCGAGGCAGACTTCGGCTATGCTGGCGAGGTGCTGGGCGTGGGCCGCCGCAAGGGCCTGCTGGGCCGCAAAGAGGTTGCTCTCGGTGGAGAGCATCTCAAGGTACGAGGCAAAGCCGTTGTCGTAGCGGGTGCGGGCATGGGTCACGGCCTTCTGCAGGTATTCCACCTGGCGGGAGAGGGCCGCCACGGAATTGGCCATCTCCCGCTGCTTCACCAGGGAGTCCCGCACGTTTTTGAAGGCGGTCTGCACGGTGAGCTCGTAGGCGGCGACGGCTGCCCTCTTGGAGGCTTCCGCCGCGTCCACGCCGCGCTTGATCGTCCAGAAATTGAGCGGCAGGGTCACGCCGCCGCTGAGGGCGGTGTAGGCATTGCGCGCCTTGAGCAGGTCGTTCAGCTCCAGGCTGGCCGATCCCAGCATGCCCGTGAGGGAAAAGGAGGGGAAGTAATTGGCCTTCGCGGTCCCGATGTCATAGTTGGTGGCGCGCAGGTTGGCTTCGGCCTGGCGGATGTCCGGGCGCCGGTCGAGCAGGTCCGAAGGGATGCCGGAGGGCAGGACGGGCGTGCGCTTGAGCGATGTCATGAGCGAAGACGGCGCCTTGAGCGAGCCTTCCTTCATGATCTCGGCGGGGGAGCGCCCCAGCAGGACGGCAAGCGAAGTTTCGGCGGCGCTTTTGGCCATGCGCGCAGAGGCGAGCGCGTTGCGGGCCGTCTCCACGTTGGCGCGGATGCTCAGCAGGTCGAGGTCGCTGATCTGCCCGTTGTCGAAGCGGTTCTGGTAGATGCGCAGGGAATCTTCGCGGTTTTTCAGCACGGAGGAGGCGATGCTCTCCTGCCAGGTGTAGGCGCTCAGCCAGAAGTAGGCTTCCACCGTGCCCGCGGCCACGGAGAGCATGACGTTGTCCTTGGCCGCTTCGGTGGCGACGAGGGCCTCCCGGGCGGATTCCGCAGCGTTCCAGTACTTGCCCCAGAAGTCCAGCGTCCAGCTCGCCGCCAGTATGCCGGAGAAGGTGTGCGTGTTCTTGCCGCCCTGGCGCATGGCGATGGGCGACATGGCGTCGCGCGCCATGTAGCGCGCACCTTCGCCCTGGGCAGCCGGAACGGGCAGCAGGGCGTCGCGCGCGATGCCGAATCCGGCCTGGGCCTGGTCGATGCGGGCCATGGCCTGGGCGATGTTGCGGTTGGCGCCGAGGGCTTCTTCAACAAGGGCGTTGAGCACGGGGTCGCCAAAGCGTTCCCACCATTTCTCCTGGAGGGCCTGCGACTGCGACACGGTCCATTCCGCAGGCATGTCCATGGACGGCCTCTGGTATTCCGGCGCGAAGCTGCATCCGGCAAGGGCCAGGACGGCGGCAAGGGTTGCGAGTTTGGTGAAGAAAGCGGGCATGGATCGCTCCTCCGGGCGCGCTGGGCGCTCATGCAGCATTGCCTGATCGTTATGCTGAAAAATCAATGCGTTGGAAACAGAAGGGACAGGTGCGGCCGTGGTGCCATCCTGTCGGAAACGGTAGACTTAACATAAATTTATTGTTATAAAAAGTCAAATGCCATCAAAAAATTGATAGGTGCATCGCTGCGGCATGCGCCGGGAGGACAGGACATGAACTGGACCATGGACCAGCTGCGTTCGTTCGTGGCGGCGGCGGAAAAGGGTTCGTTCACGGCTGCGGGGCGCAGCCTGGGCAAGGCGCAGTCGGTGGTCAGCACGCAGGTCGCCATGCTGGAGGACACGCTGGGCGTCGAACTCTTCGACCGGGGATCCCGCTCCCCCGTGCTCACCCGCGCCGGGAAGGACCTGCTCATCGAAGCCAGGGCCATGCTGCGCCATGGCAGCCGCTTCGACGCCTGCGCCCTCGCGATGTTCAAGGGCGAGGCGGACAGCCTGAACATCGCCATCGAGCAGGGCATGCCTTTCCAGGCCGTATCGGACACCATAGCCGCCATGCTCAAGCGGTATCCCTTCGTCACGGGCAAGTTCTTCCAGGAGTCCTCCGACACCGTGCAGCGCATGGTGGGCAGCGGCGAAGCGCAGATGGGGCTCGTCTTCGACGACAGCAGGCGCAGCGCCAGGAATTTTGAATGGGTGTGCCTGGGGCAGCTGCGCTACTGCATCGTGGCGGCCCGGGATTCCGAACTGGCGGGCCTGCCCGTGGCCACGGAGCAGGATCTGGCGCGCCACAGGCAGATCCTGTACCGCAAGGACGAGCAGAGGTATCTTTTGAGCTCTTCGCGCTGGGAGGTGAACAACATCTTCTGCGCCATCTACTGGGCCTCCCTGGGCATCGGCTGGACGGCCGTGCCGCGCATGATCATGGAGCGCATGCGCAAGGACGAATCCGAAACGCTGCGCAGCCTGGCCGTCGTGAACATGGAGCAGCTGGACCTCGTGGTGCGGAACTTCTTCCTCATCTACAACCAGGATTTCGCGCGCAGGGAGATCCTGGACTTCTTCCGCCGCGACCTGCGCGAGCGCTGCGGCAGGATGGCGCTGGACAAGGGTGGCTTCTTTTAGCGCGGCGGCCGGCGCAGGCTGGTCCGGGCACCGCACCGGCGGCATGAAAAAACGCCCGGCAGGGCCGGGCGTCCATAGGCAGGAGGGAGAGGCCGCTACCGTGAGACGCGGCGGGCGGTCATGTAGTACTTGTCGTAATAGGTGCCGGCTGCCAGCGTTTCCACCCGCACGCGCTTGCGGGGGTTGGGGCTGTGCACGAAGCTGTTGTTGCCCACGTAGATGCCGGAATGGTAGCCGCGCGGGGTCTTGAAGACGAGCACGTCGCCGGGGAGCAGGCTGTTCCTGCTCACCTTGGAGCCGAAGCTGGCCTGCTCGATGCTCATGCGCGGGATGGCTATCCCGTTGGTGCGGCACGACCAGTAGACGAGGCCTGAGCAGTCGAACCCGTGGGAGGGGGATATGCCCCCGGAGACATAGGGCTTGCCGATCTGGCTCGCGGCCGTGGCCGCGATGCTCCTGCCGCTGCCGTCGCGCCCGGATACGGGCAGGATGTCCAGCTGCTGCATCTGTCCGCCCCAGCCGCGGTGCCCGCGGTAATGCCTGTTCTGCGTGGCATAGCGGTATTGCGCAGAGGTGACGTAGGTATGCTGCTTGGGCAGGCGCTGCTTTTGGAAACCGCAGCCCGTCATGGGGGCGAGGGAGAGGCAGAGGAGGAGGAAAGCTCCCAGTTTGAGCAGAAAGCGCATGTTTTTGTGCATGATCCTATCCACGAAAGAGGTTGACGTTTCCCCGGACAATCGTTTTAGCGCAGCGGCGCGCATTTGGCAAGAGCCTGCAACATATTGAAATAAAATAGAGGGGCAGATGCCGGCGGATCCTGCGGGAGGGGATGCCCCGCAGAGGGGCGTCCCGGGCCTCCGCGCCGCGGGAACAAAAGGGAAGGGCGCATCGGCTGATGCGCCCTTCAGGGAACCGGACACCCGGCAGCAACCGTTACCGTTGCTTCCTTTCGGACCTGGCGGGGTTGGCGGCGCGGCCGCCGCCCGGTTCCCGCTGGCACGCACTATACGTCCGCCATGTGGCACTGTCAAGCCCGGCGCAGGCAGGCTACAGGCCCACCTTGCGCAGGATGCGCTGCCGTTCGCGTTCGTCCTTCACGATGACCGGGCGGTAGTCGTTCGTATGGGGCACGCTGCTCAGCCTGGCAGGAATGACCTGCCAGTCCAGCAGTCCGCCCCGGGTGAAGCGGGCGCGCACGAGCATGCTGTCCTTGTCGGCCGGGTTCTTGTTGGCGCCGAAGACGAAATTGCCCATGCTGTACACGATGGGCACGCCCTTGTAGACCTGCACGTCCTGGACGACGTGCGGATGCGCGCCGACCACGAAGGCGGCCCCGGCATCGGCGGCGGCATGGGCGAGACGCTCCTGCACGGCGTTGTGCCGGTAGGTGCGCTCGACGCCCCAGTGGAACTCCACGATCTTGGCGTGCGCCCTGCTGGCGGCAAGGTCGCGCCGGATGCGGGCGATCAGCCCGGGGTCGGCGGACCAGCCGTTGTAGCCGAAAAAGGCGATGGTGACGCCGCGCACCGTGGTCTCGTAGACGTGCCCTTCGCCGGCGTAGGCGATGCCCGCGCGGCTGAGCACGCGCAGGGTGTCGGCAAGCCCGTCCCTGCCGCAGTCGAGGATGTGGTTGTTGGAGAGGTTGACCACTTCCACCGAGCCTTCCACAAGCGCCTGCACATGGGCCGGATCGCCCTTGATGGGGAATTTTTTGACGACCTTCTGGGGGATGCTGGTGAGCGGGCCTTCCAGGTTGACGAAGGTCAGGTCGTCGGTGCGGAAATATTCCCCCACGCCGCCGAAGGGCCACTTCGGCCCTTTCTGGCGGAAGACTTCGCGGAACAGGCCGCCCGGGGACTGCCCCTTGAATTCGCCGAGCGTGCAGTCGCCGGCCATGGTCACCGTCACGGGCTCCCCGGCAAGGGCGGGGGCGGCCATCAGCACCAGGAGCAGGAGCAGTACGTTTTTCATTGCGTCACCTCGTGATGGAGAGCAAAGGCGAAAATCGGCGTTAAGTCAACCGCCGGGCATGGCGGTCCCTGCCGGGGCGCATGAGCAGGCGGGATGGGCATGTCCGGCGGGGCACCGCCGGAACGTCCTTTTTTTCCTTTCCTTTGTCATGGCAATCCGCTATGATGGCCGCCGGCGGCCTTGCCGGGACCTCCCCGGGCAGGCCTGCCGCTTTTCTGCTGCATCCCTTTCCAAAGGCTGTACCATGGGCGGTTTTTTTGGCGTTTCTTCGCACAGTGACTGCGTGCTCGATCTGTTTTTCGGCGTTGACTACCATTCCCACCTGGGCACGCGCTGCGGCGGCATGGCCCTGTACGACGGGGACCGCGGGTTCCAGCGCCAGATCCATGACATCGAAAACTCCCCCTTCCGCACCAAGTTCGAAGATGACCTCGTGGACTTCCGGGGTAACCTGGGCATAGGCTGCATCAGCGACATCGACCCCCAGCCGCTGCTCGTGCGCTCCCACTTCGGCATGTATGCCATCACCACCGTGGGCATCATCAACAATGCCGAGGCGCTGGTGGAGGAATATTTCTCGGACCACGGGCACCAGTTCATCGCCATGGCCAACGGCAAGATCAACTCTTCCGAGCTCGTGGCCGCGCTCATCAACCGCAAGGAAGACATGGTCTCCGGCATCCGCTACGCCCAGGATGCCATCGACGGCTCCATGACCATGCTCCTCCTCACGCCGCAGGGCATCATCGCCGCGCGCGACCGCATGGGCAGGCTGCCCGTGCACATCGGCAGGCGCGCCGACGGGTTCAGCATCTCCTTTGAATCCTTTGCCTACCACAAGCTGGGCTACGAGGACGCCTACGAACTCGGCCCGGCCGAGATCGTCCGCGTCACGCCCGACGGGTATGAGACCCTGGCCCCCGCGTCCGGCAAGATGCGCATCTGCGCCTTTTTGTGGACGTACTACGGCTATCCCAATTCCAATTACGAAGGCGTGAACGTCGAAGTCATGCGCTACCGCAACGGAGCCATCCTGGCCAGGCGGGAGCTCTTGCACGGCACCCTGCCCGACGTGGATTCCGTGGCCGGCGTCCCGGATTCCGGCACGCCGCACGCCATCGGCTACGCCAACAGCTGCGGCATCCCCTTTGCGCGGCCCTTCGTCAAGTACACGCCCACCTGGCCGCGCTCCTTCATGCCGGCCAACCAGTCCGTGCGCAACCAGGTCGCCAAGATGAAGCAGATCCCCGTGCCCGAGCTCATCGAGGGCAAGAAGCTGCTCTTCGTCGATGATTCCATCGTGCGCGGCACGCAGCTGCGGGAGACCGTGGAATTCCTGTACAGTTCCGGCGCGGCCGAGGTGCACATGCGCTCGGCATGCCCGCCCATCATGTTCAGCTGCAAGTACCTGAATTTTTCCCGCGGCAATTCCGACATGGACCTCCTCGCCCGCCGCGTCGTGCAGGAGCTGGAGGGCAGCGAGGGGCATGAGCACCTGGAGGA
This sequence comes from uncultured Desulfovibrio sp., assembly GCA_902783285.1. Lineage (GTDB taxonomy): Bacteria > Desulfobacterota > Desulfovibrionia > Desulfovibrionales > Desulfovibrionaceae > Mailhella. The sequence goes on from CACZQM010000083.1 coordinate 14,663, forward strand.
ATACGCCGACTCCTCAACTGAGCGCGGTCAGAACCTCCTCGGGGCCATCTGCAGGAAAATGGGCTTTGAATCCCTGGGCTACCAGTCGCTGGACGGCCTGCTGGAGGCCATAGGCATCGAGCGGGACAAGATCTGCACCTATTGCTGGACCGGCAGGGAATAGGACGCCCCGCCGCCCCCGGCCGCATCTCCTTCCAACGTGGCCTCAGCTTCCGGCGCCGCGCAGCATGGCGAGCGCCGCTTCCGCCGCTTCTTCCGCCGTCACGCGCAGCAGGCATTGCGGGTCGGTGCATTCCGTCCTGGAGCAGGGCTGGCAGGGCAGGGCAGGGCGCAGTTCCCTGTGCATGGGCGAAGGGAAGCGCCATTCCGGTCCGGACGCGCCGGGGATGACCAGGGAGGGCACTCCCAGCGCTGCGGCCATGTGGCGCGGCGCGGAGCATCCCCCGATGTGCAGCGACGCCCGCGCCAGGCAGGCGGCGGAAAGGCGTATGCCGGGCACGGAAGGCGGCACGAGCAGCGCCGCGGCATCCACGCCCATGTCCAGGCAGAGCGCGCGCAGATGGCTGATCTCAGGGTCTTCGCCGGGGCCGCGCAGCAGGAGGAACTGCATGTCCCCCGCCGGCCCGTGCGCCAGCAGGGCGATCAGCCGGGCCCAGCGTTCCGCCGGCCAGCGCTTGGTCGCGCGGCGGTGCGTGGAGTCGATGCTCACGAGGCGCGCTCCGGGGCGCAGCCCGGCGGAGGTGAGCAGGGCTTCCGCTTCCTGCCGTTCTCCGTCCGCCAGGAAGATCTCGGGCCCTTCGCCGTTCCAGGAGATGCCCAGGGGGGCGAGCAGCGATGCCTTGGTCTGGCAGGCATAGCCGGGCGCAGGCGCTGCCATATGCGTGTACAGCCGGCTGCGGGGGAAGCCGCAGGTGGAGGAGAGGCGCACCGGCGCCCGGGAAAAAAGCGTCATCAGGCAGCAGCGGGGGAGCTGCTGGAAATTGACCGCCAGGTCGAAGCGGCAGCGGGCGACGGCGCGGTAGAAAGCCAGCTGGCCGGGGAAGCCCGTGCCCTTGCGTATGGCATGGAACACGCTGATGAAGGGATTGCCGCGCAGCAGCGGCACGCATTTCTCTTCGGTGAAAAGATGCAGCTCCGCCTGGGGGAAGCGTTCGTGCAGCAGGCGGAACACGGGCGTCGCCAGAAGGACGTCGCCGATCTGGCGCTGCTGGCAGACGAGGATGCGGCGCGGCTCAAAGGTGGAAAGGTCAGCCTTGCGCATGGGCTTCCTCCGCGGCGGGCGCCGGCTTGCGCCACCATGCCAGGAATTCCTGGTTCCCCTTGGGGCCCTTGATGGACGCCGGCACGACGCCCAGGGATTCCAGGCCGCAGCCGCGCATGTGCTCCAGCACCCGCTCGACGGCCCGGGCGCGCAGGGCCTCGTCGCGGACGACGCCCCTGTCGGTCTGCCCGGGTCCCACCTCGAACTGGGGCTTGATGAGGCACACCGCCATGCCGCCGGGCTTCAGCCAGGGCAGGCAGTGCGGGAGCACCATCGTGAGGGAGATGAAGGAGAGGTCGGCGACGACCATGTCCACCCTTTCCGGCAGAAGGTCCGGCGGCGCCGTGCGCAGGTTCACGCCTTCCAGCGACACGACGCGCGCGTCTGCGCGCAGGCGCTCGTGCAGCTGGGCGCGCCCCACGTCCACGGCATAGACCCTGGAGGCGCCGTGCTGCAGCAGGCAGTCGGTGAATCCCCCCGTGCTGGCCCCGGCATCCAGGCAGACCATGCCGGTGACATCCAGGGAAAAGGCCTCCAGGGCGGTGAGCAGCTTGTAGGCCCCGCGGCTGACGAAGCGTTCTTCCCCCGTCAGGATGAAGCGCGTGCCGCAGCGGTAGGGATGCCCGGGCTTGTCGACGCGTTCGGGCAATGCCGCCGGGCGGTCTTCGCCGGGGAGCACGGAGACCTTGCCGGCCATGATCAGGCGGCGGGCCTGTTCGCGGCTCTCGGCGAGCCCCTGTTCGAAGACGAGCTGGTCGGCGCGGGCTTTTGCAGGCATGATGGCTCCCTACCGGCTGCCGGCAGCCCGGCGCTGCTGTTCCTGCTCCCGGTGCAGCTCTTCGAGCCTCCGGGCATCCGCCTTGCGCTCCTGCTCCAGGAATGCCTGCCTCAGGGCTTCTTCCTCCGCGGCCAGGCGGCTGCGCGCCTCATCCTGCCCGAGGTTCGAAGCCTCGATGATGTCGCCCGGGGCAAGGTGCATGCACCTGCCTTCCGCGTAGCAGAAATCCATGAGCGGCATGACGGCCTTGTGCCCGTAGGATGTCCGGGGGAGGTGCCCGGCGCGGCGCGCGTAGTCCATGCCCAGGATGTAGCCCGAGACGAAGTATTCGCGCTGCTTTTCGTCCCAGCCTTTGTACAGCATGGCGTAGGCGTTGGAGTAAACGACGCGTCCCTCTTCCGGCTGCCCCTGGGCAGGGGCCGGGACGGCGCACAGGAGGAACGCGGCCAGGGAAAGGGCGGCTGCTTTCATGCGGGCTCCTTGGTGAAGCGGTGGATGCAGGGCGGAGCATACCCGAACCCGCCGCAAAAGACAACGCGGGACCGGCGCCAAGGCGGGGAAAACGGCTTCCCGCTGCGGTGGGGATGGCCGTGAGGGACTGGCGGGGAAGCAGCGCGGCCCCGTGCGTCCTTCCCCGGGGTGCGGCCCCGGAGGGTCACAGGCCGTCCTGGCCTGCGGTCCCCTTGTAGGCATAACCTGCTGCCGCGATGGCGCCGGCGAGGTCCTTTTCGCTCACGTCCGCGGCGAGCTCCATGTCCACGGTGCCGTCCCCATGGTGCGGGAAGGCCGCGGCCACGCCGTCGAGGGCCTGCAGGGCGTCCTTGACGCGCATCTCGCAGTGGGCGCACATCATGCCGTCCACGCGGATGCGCAGGCGTTTCGGCTCCATGCCGGTGGGCTGCGCAGCGCGTACGATGCCGCGGTATTCATAGCCTGCGCTGGTCACGGCGGCGGAGATGTGTCCTTCGTCCACGTCCGCGGCGAGCTCCATGTCCACGATGCCTTCCTCATGGTGCGGGAGGGCCGAGGCCACGCCTTCGAGGGCCTGCAGGGCGTCCTTGACGCGCATCTCGCAGTGGGCGCACATCATGCCGTCCACGTAGATGGAGAGCCGCCGCAGGGCAGGGGC
>CACZQM010000084.1 GCA_902783285.1 uncultured Desulfovibrio sp.
ACGAGGCGGCAGGGAGGCCCGCTGCGGTGCAGCTCGAGGCCGACGGCTCCTACGCCTGGCCGGGCGGGAAAAGCCTGCGCATCCTGGCCTATGACTTTGGCGTCAAGTGGAGCATGCTGCGCATGCTCGCCGCCCACGGCATGGAGCTGCTCGTCGTTCCTCCTTCTTTCTCCTTTAAGCAGGCCATGGCCGTGGCGCCCGACGGCGTCTTCCTTTCCAGCGGGCCGGGCGATCCGTCCGCCCTGGGATCCTGCACAGCCGAAGTGGCAAGGCTTGCGGAGACCTTCCCCACAGGGGCCATAGGCCTTGGCTGCCAGCTGCTCGGCAAGGCCCTTGGAGGCTCGATCATCAAGCTCAGGTCAGGCCACCACGGAGGCTGCCCCATCAGGGACCTGCGCACCGGGCGGATCGAGATCTCGGCGCAGAACCACGGATTCTGCCTCACCCTTCCTGAAGGCGCGGAGCAGACCTATTCCAATCTGAACGATGGGACGCTGGAAGGGTTCCGCGGCAAAACGCGGCCTGTCCTGGGCGTGCAGCACTATCCCGGCAACGCGTTTTTTGACGAGTTTTGCGGCATGGTGGATAAAGAAAGACCTGCCAACCGCTGAACAGAAGGCAAGGAGCCCAGCATGCTGACCTCTGACAACCGCATCTTCATCGCCGCGGCGGAAGACCCGGCGACACTTTCCGCCGACGGGCGCGAGCTCTGCATGGAAGCCCGCATGAGCAACAGGCACGGACTGATCACCGGAGCCACGGGCACCGGCAAGACCGTATCACTGCAGAATCTGGCGGAGAGCTTCAGCGCCCTGGGCGTGCCCGTGCTGCTCACCGATGTCAAGGGGGACCTGGCGGCCATGAGCGGTCCGGCCCAGCCCAAGGGGAGCATCGCAGCGCGCATCGAAGAGCTCGGGCTGCGCTCCAAGGGCTATCAGAACAGGGGATATCCGGTCTGCTTCTGGGATGTCTCCGGCGCCCAGGGGCATCCCATGCGGGCCACCATCAGCGAGATGGGCCCCCTGGTGCTCGCCAGGCTGCTCGACCTCAACGACGTGCAGAGCGGACTGCTCAACATCATCTTCCGCATAGCCGATGACAACGGGCTGCTCCTGCTCGACCTCAAGGACCTGCGCAGCATGACCGCCTGGGTGGCAGACAACCGCAATGACTACGCCATCACTTACGGGAATATCGCCACGGCCAGCGTCGGCGCCATCCAGCGTGCCCTCCTGCGCCTGGAAGATGAAGGGGCGGGAGCCTTTTTCGGTGAGCCTTCGCTGAAGATCTCCGACCTGTTCCGCTGCGATGGATCCGGGCGGGGCTACATCAACATCCTGGCCGCTGACAAGCTGATGCAGCAGCAGCGCATGTATTCGGCCGTGCTGTACTGGCTGCTTTCCGAGATGTACGAACAGCTGCCCGAGGTCGGCGACTGCGACAAGCCGCGGTTCGTGCTCATGTTCGATGAAGCGCACCTGCTGTTCAACGACATCCCCAAAACGCTCCTGGAAAAGCTGGAGCAGGTCGTGCGCCTGATCCGCTCCAAGGGCGTCGGCGTCTATTTCGTCACGCAGAATCCCGCCGACGTTCCCGACAGCATCCTTTCCCAGCTGGGCAACCGCATCCAGCACGCCCTGCGCGCCTATACGCCGCGGGACCAGAAGGCCGTGCGCGTGGCGGCGCAGACCTTCCGCACCAATCCGGCCATCAACACCGAGCAGGCCATCACCGAATTGCGCACGGGCGAAGCCCTGGTCTCCTTCCTTGACCGCAAGGGCGCCCCTTCGATGGTGGAGCGCGCCCTGGTCCTTCCGCCCGAGGGGGGCATCGGACCGCTTCCGCCGGAAGAGCGGGCGTCCATCATTGAGGGATCCCCCCTGGGCAGGCTGTACAACGAAGCCATAGACCGGGAATCAGCCTATGAGCTCCTGGCCGAGCGCACGGAACAGGCACAGAGGGAAGCGAGCCTTGCCGCATGGGACAGGCAGCGCGCCATGCTCGAGGACGCCGAACGCAAGAACCAGCTGGCCGCCCAGCGCCAGGCAAGGGCCGAGGAACGCGAAGCGCGCCGGCGTGAAAAGGAAGCCCAGAAGGACGATATCTTTGGCAACCTGCTCAATTCCGTGGCGCGCCAGACAACGCGCACCATCACCAACAACGTGGGCAGGCAGATCGGCAACACGCTGCTGCGCGGCGTGCTGGGCGGGCTTTTTGGCGGCAGGCGCTGACGGCGGAGCGGGGATGAACGACATGGCGACCTTTGAAATGCGGCGTGAGCGGCTGCGCCGCCTGATGCGTGAAGAAGGGCTCGACACGCTGCTGGTGAGCCAGCCCGCCAACCGCTATTACCTTTCCGGCTTTGAACTGCATGACTGCCAGTGCAATGAAAGCTCCGGATGCCTGATCATCCGCACGGACGGCAGGGACTGGCTCTGCACCGACAGCCGCTATGCCGAAGCCGCTGCGGCAGCCTGGGATGACAGCCGCATATTCATTTACCGCGGGAAGGCTTCCGAAGAGATCAACGGGCATTTGAAGCAGCTGGGGCCGGGGCGCGTCGGCATCGAAGCGGATCATCTTTCCCATGCATACGTCCAGCGCCTTGCGCCGGGGATCGACATCGAGGAAGCCGGCGGCCTTGTGGAAAAGCTGCGCATGGTCAAAGACGAAAGCGAGATCGCCCTCATAAGTGCGTCCGTGTCGCTCAACCATGCCATGCTGGAATGGCTGCCTTCCCGCCTGGTCCCGGGGCGCACGGAGGCTGACATCGCCTGGGACATCGAAAAATACTACCGTGAGCATGGCGCCTCAGAGCTCAGCTTCCCATCCATCGTGGCCGTGGGCGCCCATGCGGCGCTTCCGCACTACGCACCCGAGGCCCCGGCGGCCATCGGCGGGGACTGCCAGATCCTCATCGATGAGGGCTGCCGGCTCGGAGGCTACTGTTCTGACC
>CACZQM010000085.1 GCA_902783285.1 uncultured Desulfovibrio sp.
CCCTTTAGCGAACTCAAAGTTCTCTTCCCAACTCGCTCTTCACTTGTCAAAGAACCGCTGCGCTCTTGCGCAGCCCGCGCTTTATGCACCCATGGACGGGCAAAGTCAACACTTTTTTTTCGGAAAATTAAAAAAAGGAACGCCGCGGCAAAGCGGCGTTCCCTGATGGCTGTCTGGCGGTCACATCCGCCAGCTCACATCCTTACGCAAGCGCCTGGAGAAGGAGCAGCGCAACGATGTTGATGATCTTGATCATCGGGTTGACGGCAGGACCGGCGGTGTCCTTGTAAGGGTCGCCCACGGTGTCGCCGGTGACGGCGGCCTTATGCGCTTCGGAGCCCTTGCCGCCGAAATTGCCTTCTTCAATGTACTTCTTGGCATTGTCCCAGGCGCCGCCGCCGGAGGTCATGGAAATGGCCACGAACAGCCCGGTGACGATGGTGCCCATGAGCATGGCGCCAAGGCAGGCGAAAGCCGCCGCCTGTCCGCCGCAGGACTTGATGACGACGTACACGACCACAGGGGCCAGCACAGGCAGCAGGGAGGGCACAATCATCTCACGGATGGCAGACTTGGTGAGCATGTCCACGCAGGCGCCGTAATCCGGCTTGCCCGTGCCTTCCATGATGCCGGGGATGTTATGGAACTGGCGGCGCACTTCAACGACCACGGCAGCTCCCGCACGGCCCACGGCCTTCATGCCCATGGCGCCGAACAGATAAGGAAGGAGGCCGCCGATGAACAGGCCGACCAGCACATAGGGATCCTGAAGGGCGAAGGCCACGTTCAGGTCAGGGAAGTAATGGCTGAGGTCCTCGGTATAGGAGGCGAAGAGCACCAGGGCGGCGAGGGCGGCGGAACCGATGGCGTAGCCCTTGGTGACGGCCTTGGTGGTGTTGCCCACGGCGTCGAGGGCGTCGGTGGTCTCGCGGATGTCGTCGGGCAGTCCGGACATCTCGGCGATGCCGCCGGCGTTGTCGGTCACGGGGCCGTAGGCGTCAAGCGCGACGATCATGCCGGCAAGCGCCAGCATGGTGGTGGCTGCCAGGGAGATGCCGAAGAGGCCTGCCTGGGCATAGGCAAAGAGGATGCCGGCGCAGATGATGATCACGGGAGCGGCGCAGGCCTCCATGGAAACGGCAAGGCCCTGGATGACGTTGGTGCCGTGCCCGGTGGTGGAAGCCTGGGAGATGCTGCGCACGGGGCGGTAGGCGGTGGAGGTGTAGTACTCCGTCACCACCACGATGAGAGCCGTGACCACGAGCCCGGTGATGCAGCAGAGGAAGAGGTTGCCGCCGGTGAACGCCTTGTCCTGGATGGCCATGCCGCTCTCGCTCCAGAACACGAACATGGTGACAAGGCCGATGGGGAAGAACGAGATCACCGCTGTGGCGATGAGCCCCTTGTAGAGGGCGCGCATGATCTTGCCGTCGGCGCCGAGCTTGACGAAGAAGGTCCCCGCCACGGAAGCGAGGATGCACACGCCGCTGATGAGCAGCGGATACATCATCATCTTGGCCTGGAGGGCGCCGTCGAAGAAGATGGAGGCCAGCAGCATGGTGGCGACCACGGTGACGGCGTAGGTCTCGAAGAGGTCGGCGGCCATGCCGGCGCAGTCGCCCACGTTGTCACCCACGTTGTCAGCGATGACGCCGGGGTTGCGCGGATCATCCTCGGGGATGCCGGCCTCGACCTTGCCCACCAGGTCGGCGCCCACGTCGGCGCCCTTGGTGAAGATGCCGCCGCCAAGGCGCGCGAAGATGGAAATGAGCGACGCACCGAAGGAGAGGGCGACAAGGGCCTGCATGATGTGCGCCTGGTCAACACCGAACATGGCAAGCACGGCGTAATACAGCGAAACGCCGAGGAGTCCGAGCCCGACCACCAGCATGCCGGTGATGGCACCGGACTTGAAGGAGATATTGAGCGCGGGGACCATGCCCTGCTCGGCAGCGGCAGCCGTGCGCACGTTGGCGCGCACCGAGACGTTCATGCCGATGAACCCGGCAAGGCCGGAAAGGCACGCGCCCAGCACGAAGCCGAGGGCGGTGAGGAAGGACATGCCCATGAGCAGGATGACGGCGACGACGGCGCCCACGATGGCAATGGTGCGGTACTGGCGCTTGAGGTAGGCCTGGGCGCCCTCCTGGATGGCGGCGGCGATGCGCTGCATATCCTCGTTGCCGGTGGAGGAACCGAGCACGGTCTTGGCCGTCTTGTACGCATAGTACAGCGCAAAGGCGGCACAGGCGAACACGATAACCAGGGAGATGAAAGTCATATTACCCCCGACAGGTAAAGCTGAAAGTTATAACATTCTCGCGCCGCAACGCCCGGCGTGCGGCACTCCTCGCTGAACAGACACCTGATGATATATAAAATCGCAGGGGATGACAAGACACGGAAAAGGAGGCGCAAAAGCAGGGCCGGAGGCGGCGCTCCGCCCGGGTCCGCCCCGCATATGCCATAAACGTCTTTTCCCCATGCGCGCCATACGCCCGTGAAAATGGATAGGCGGCCGTGCCCCCCAAAAGGGGCCATGAACATAGGGGACCTGGATGGATCGGGCATGCCCTCTTTATCATCCTGCGCGATCTCGAAGCCATCGTTGCGGATAGGAAGGCATGGAAACTGGCTCTGATAATGCGCTTGTTATTTTCGCGCTTTTGAAATAGCATGAATCGACCTTGCGGCGCTGGCCCGCATTTCTTGCCTGCTTCGTTCTGATTTGCCGCGGAACGCAGCCCGGCAGCGGGCAGCAACGCAGCGTCATCATTATGATTCGGTGGGGAGTTCCCTCCGGGATGCACGTTGGCGAAGAATACGACAGGAGACAACCATGAGCATCTTACTGTATTGTCTGGGCTATGTAGCCGTGATCGCCTTTGTGGCCGTCGCACTGATGAAGATCACCGGCTACCTCAAGAAACCGCAGCATCTGCGCTGGGAACTGTACCCCGTGCCGCATGAAGCGCCGGAACGCGCCAAGTACGGCGGCAGCTATCTGGAAGAGATCGGCTGGTGGCAGAAGAAGCACAAATCCTGCCAGATCGGCGCCCTTCTCTTCTTCCTGGTCGAAGCGCTCACCCTCAAGGCCTCATGGGAGCATAACCGCCCGCTGTGGGTCCGCACCTATCCCTTCCACATCGGCCTGTACCTGCTCATGGGCGCGCTTTTCCTCACGGTGCTTTCCGCGCTGTGCTGGGGTTGCGAAGGCTTCAAGTGCTTCCTCACGTTCGTGACCGCGGTCTGCAACGTGATCGGCTTTGCCGGCGTCCTGTTCGGCTCGATCGGGCTCATCCAGCGCCGCCTTTGCGACAAGGGCCTGCGCAAGTACACCACCCCCGAGCATTTCTTCAATCTCGGCCTGTTCGCCCTGTTCTCCTTCTGCGGCCTCCTGCTCATCCTCTGGTACGGCATGGTGCCCTTTGCCCAGATGGGCAACGACTTCGTCCATGGCATGCTCACCTTCGATGCGATGGACCTCAGGACGCCTCTGTACGTCGTGTACCTGCTGATCGGCTTCTTCATGTTCTTCTGGATCCCCTTCAGCTTCCTGGGGCACTTCTTCATGAAGTTCTTCACCTGGCATGACATCCGCTGGGGCGACACCCCCTATGCCTGGTATTCCGACAAGCAGCGCCAGCAGCTGGCCAACAACCTCAACTTCCCCGTGAGCTGGCGCGCCCCGCATGTGCAGGGCGACGGCAAGAAGACCTGGGCCGAAGTTGCCACCTCTGACCCCGAGAAGCAGGACTAAGGAGGCCGCACCATGAAAAATGGACAGGAACTTGTTCTCAAGGATATTTCCACTGAAGAAGGGATGCTCACCACTGTTGACGTGAAGACCCTGCGCCCGCTGCCCGTGGAATACGATTCTCCAAACTGGAAAGTCATCACCGAAGACCAGAAAAAGCAGTTCTGCTGCCTGCTCGACGACGTCAACGCCCTGCTCATCCCCGTGCCCCAGACCAAGGAAGAGGAAGACGCGATCGTCGAGAAATTCCTGGTGGCCGTCCAAAAGCTGTTCACGCCGGAAAACAACTGGACCTGCCTGGCCATGCTGGACACCACCATGGACTACTGCGCGCAGTGCAATTCCTGCTCGGCGGCCTGCCACCTCTACGAGATGTCCGGCGAACACGAGATGTACCGCCCGAATTTCCGTTCCGAGATCTTCCGCCGCCTTTACAAGCAGTATGTGAAGAAGGAGCCCCTTGCCAAGTGGCGCTACGGCGACTTTGAGCTGAACTGGAAGACCGTCGTCCGCCTGGCCGAGCTTTCCTACCGCTGCAACCTGTGCCGCCGCTGCGCCCAGGTCTGCCCCATCGGCGTGGACAACGGGCTCATCGCCCGCGAACTGCGCAAGATGTTCAGCCAGGAATTTGGCTGGAACACCCGCGAACTGCACGAAAAGGGCACCAAGCTGCAGCTCAATGTCGGCTCCTCCACCGGCATGAACAAGGACGTCGTGACGGAGACCGTGGAGTTCATCGACGAGGACTACAACGAAAGCACGGGCTACACCTTCAAGACGCCGTGGGACGTGCCCAACGCCGACATCCTGCTCATCCACAATGCCGGTGAGATCCTCGCCTGGCCCGACAACATCGCCGCCTTCTCGCTGATCTTTGAAGCCGCTGGCCTCTCCTGGACGCTCAGCTCCGAGATCGCCGGCTATGACTCCGTGAACTACGGCGTGTTCTACGATGACGTGCAGGCCGCGCGCGTGGCCATCAAACACGCCCAGGCCGCCAAGAAGCTCGGCGTCAAGAAGATCGTGCTCGGCGAATGCGGGCATGCGCACAAGGCGCTCACCGTCATCGCCGACCGCATCCTGCCCAAGGATCTCAACATCCCGCGCGAAAGCTGCTTCCCGGTGCTGCGCGAGCTGGTCTTCGGCGGCAAGCTCAAGCTCGATCCCAGCCGCAACAACTTCCCGGTGACGCTGCATGACCCGTGCAACCTGGTGCGCCTGATGGGCGTGGTCAAGCCCCAGCGCGACATCCTGCACCATATCTGCCCGCAGTTCCGCGAAATGACCCCGCACGGCGTGGAGAACTACTGCTGCGGCGGCGGATCAGGCTTCGCCATCATGACGCGCAACAACATCAACGAATGGCGCATGAACATCACCGGCCGCAAAAAGATGGAGCAGATCTGCGGCGCCTTCAAGGAATGCCTCGGACCGGAAGTCAAAAAGTACGTCTGCGCCCCCTGCTCCAACTGCAAGGGCCAGATCCGCGACCTGCTGGAGCACAACAGCCTGCTCGAAAAGAACAGCATCCAGTACGGCGGACTTGTGGAGCTCATCGTCAACGCCATGACGGACGTGGAGCCCGGCTTCATCAAGTGGGAAGAAGAATAAGCATCTGACCGGGGGAGAGGCCCTGCTTTTCCCCCTTCCTTTCATGTGCGGGGCGGAGCGATCCGCCCCGTCCTGTTTTTAAAGGAACAGCTGCGGCGCCGCTTTCCCGGCTCTTTCACCATGAAGGAAGACGGCTCCAGCATCCGCATCGATCCCGCCGGACGGATGATGCCGGGCGCCATTTCTGCGGGCTATGCCAGGGCGACGAGATCATATTCCTTGGTTTCCGTGATGTCCGCCTCCACCAGGGCGCCGGGCTCGACGCCCGGACCGCTGATGTAGGTGACGCCGTCCACGTCCGGAGCCTGGAACCAAGCCCTGCCCGTATGCAGCCCCGGCCACTCGTCCGATGCCGCATCGACCAGTATCTCCATGCGCTGCCCCGCATATCCGGAGAGTATGTCTTCACTGATGGCGCGCTGCATCTCCATGATGGCTTCGCGCCGCTCCTCCTTGATGCCGTCCGGTACCTGGCCGGGCATGGATGCCGCTTCCGTGCCCTCCTCCGGCTGGTAGGCAAAGACGCCCAGATGGTGGAAACGGTTCTTCTCCACAAAGCGGGCAAGGGCATCGAACTGCACGTCCGTTTCTCCGGGAAAGCCGACCATCATGGTGGTGCGCAGGGCAGCCTCGGGAAAGACATCGCGTATCCGGTCCACGGCCAGCTGGGGGTCACCGGCAAAGGGCCGGCCCATTTTGGCCAGGATCTCTGGATGGGCGTGCTGGAGCGGCATGTCGAAATAAGGGACGAAAGGCCTGCCTGCGGCGCGCAAAAAGGCAAGCAGATCCCTGGTGAGCCCCGCAGGGTAGAGGTAGAGCAGGCGCAGCCGCTCCAGCCCCTCAAGGATGAGGAGCTTCTCCAGGAGGATGCGCGGATCCTTGCCGAAGTCGGTTCCGTAGGCCGTAACGTCCTGCGCCACGAGCACCAGCTCCCTGACGCCCGAGGCGAGCAGGCCCCTGGCTTCCTCCAGCAGTGCCTCCAGGGGTTCCGAGGCGTACCTGCCCCGGATGGACGGGATGGCGCAAAACGAGCAGCTGTGGCGGCAGCCCTCGCCGATCTTGAGCCAGGCATAGGAAGGACCCGTGCTCAGCAGCCTGCCGTGCGGGGCGGTACCAGCCATGCCCATCGCCTGCAGCAGCTGTTCCGCCCATGTGGCTATGTCGTCGGTGTGCAGCCAGAGATCGACTTCCGGCAGCCCTGCCTTAAGGTCTGCGATGCCATAGCGCCCCGGCAGGCATCCCGCCACGGCAAAAAAAGGCCTGCGGCCTTCCGGCAGGGACCGGATATCCTCTGCCATCTGCAGGACGGCCCGGACGGATTCCTGCACTGCCGGTGCGATGAAGGCGCAGGTGTTGATGAACACAAGGTCGGCTTCTTCCGGCTCAGAGACCATCAGCACGGGGCCAAGCGAACCCAGCAGCCGTTCCGTATCCACGCGCGTCTTGGCGCAGCCCAGGCTCTGCGAGCATATCCTGATCATCTCTCCCTCCTGCGTGCGCGCTTGCCGAGGCACGCTCTCTGCGCTACTTTTCTGCCATGAAAAAACGCCTTCGGCAAGGAGGAGCCATGATCCCTCAAACCGTCATCCTCGCCACGCGCAACCAGGGCAAGGTGCGCGAACTCCGTTCCATCCTGTCTGCATCCGGCTTTGACGTGCAGCCGCTGCCGGAAAACTTTCCCGACATAGAGGAAACAGGATGCACGTTCGAAGAAAATGCCCTTATCAAGGCCCACGCCGTGGCGGAACGCCTCGGCCTGCCCTCCATAGCCGACGATTCCGGACTGGAAGTGGATGCGCTGGGGGGAGCCCCGGGAGTGCATTCCGCCCGCTACGGAGACGATACCCCCCTGCTGGAAGGGGAAAGCAGGGACGGGCGCAACAACCGCAAGCTCCTGGAGCAGATGGAAGGCGTGGAGGATGGGATGCGCGGGGCGCGTTTCCGCTGCTGCATGGCCTTCGTCCAGCCGGGGGAAGAGGACATCATCGCCTGCGGATCGTGGGAAGGGCGCATCCTGCGCACGCCGTCCGGCAGCAATGGCTTCGGCTATGACCCGCTGTTCCTGGATCCGGAAATGGGCATGACAGGCGCGGACATGACGCGGGAGCAGAAGAGCGCCCGCAGCCACAGGGGCAAGGCAGTGCGTTCCCTGCTGGAAAAGATGGCGGCACGGCAGGCAAAAGGATGCCCTTCCGCGGGGACACGGAAAAAATGTTCATAATTTTTTAAATTATTTTGCTTTGTTACATAAGTTACGCACAATGAGGGCATATCCTGGGACGCAGGCGTCCCTCCATGCCCCGGCGTTGATCCACCTGGGCGGTCCAAACAGATCCCTTCCTTCCGGCATCCCCGCGCAGCCAGGGAGCCTGGCGCCACCGCCCACCAGGATGCAGCACCAGGAAAGCAGGCTCAAGGCATCATCCATGGCGGTCCCATCCTGGAACGCACAGGAAAGGACATCCCTGTGCAGGGCCATACGTGCCCCGGCAGGATCAACAACGCGGCGTTCCGGCAGATTTTCCCTGCGCCACAGGAGAAATGACCTTCTGCGCCCTTGCCCTTAATGACCGGCTGGGATATTTTACGGCACAGGCAAAAACAATCGTTTTTCATGTTTGCCGAAGCGGCCAGACATCCAACAGCAAGGAGAGAACATGGCATTGTACACAAAGGAAGAGGCGCTCGCCTACCATAGCGATCCGCGCCCCGGAAAAATCGAAACGGTGCTGACAAAGCCCTTTGCCACGCAGAAGGATCTTTCCATGGCCTATTCGCCCGGCGTTGCCGAGCCCTGCATGGAGATCTTCCGCAATGCCGCTAGCGCGTCGAAATATACCGGACGCTCCAACCTTGTCGCCGTGGTCTCCAATGGCACCGCCGTGCTCGGCCTCGGCAACATCGGCCCCCTTGCTGGCAAGCCGGTCATGGAAGGCAAGGGCGTGCTCTTCAAGCACTTTGCGGACATCGACGTTTTCGACCTCGAACTCGATACCCTCGATCCGGACAAGCTCTGCGAAGCGGTCAAGCTCCTTGAGCCCACCTTTGGCGGCATCAACCTTGAAGACATCAAGGCGCCTGAATGCTTCTACATCGAACAGCGGCTGAAAAAGGAAATGAACATCCCCGTGTTCCACGACGATCAGCACGGCACGGCAGTCATCTCCGGAGCGGCCCTGCTCAATGCATGTGAGATCTCGGGACGCAGGCCCGAGGACATTAAGGTCGTCGTGGTCGGCGCTGGCGCGGCCGGCATCGCATGCGCCAATTTCTACTGTTCCCTCGGCGTCAGCCGCTCCAATGTCTTCATGTTCGATTCCAAGGGCCTCCTGCACAAGGGCCGCAAGGACCTGAACCCCTACAAAGCCTCCTTCGCCCAGGAAAAGGATGCCTCCCTTGCAGAATGCATGAAGGGCGCGCACATGTTCCTCGGCCTTTCCAAGGGCAACCTTGTCACCAAGGACATGGTGCGTTCCATGGCCGACCACCCTGTCATCTTCGCCATGGCGAACCCCACGCCGGAGATCAGTTACGAAGACGCCAAGGAAGCCCGTCCGGAATGCATCATGGGCACCGGCCGTTCCGACTACCCGAACCAGATCAACAACGTTTCCGGTTTCCCGTTCATCTTCCGCGGCGCCCTTGACGTGCAGGCAACGGAGATCAACGAAGAAATGAAGATCGCCGCCGCAAAGGCCCTTGCCGCTCTCGCCAAGGAGCCGGTGCTTCCCGAGACCCTCAAGGCCTACGGCGTGGAATCCCTGAGCTTCGGCATCGACTACGTCATCCCCAAGCCCCTTGACTCCCGCCTGCTCACCGCCATCACCCCGGCCGTGGCCAAAGCCGCCATGGATACAGGAGTGGCCCGCAGCCCCATCGCCGATCTCGAAGCCTATGCCCGTTCCCTGGAAGCCCGTGTCAACGCATCCCAGGCCCGCAATGAGCTCATCATCAGCGAATACGCCAAGCTGAAATAACGCCAGGACGCCCTCCTGCCAGCCTTCACGGATAACGCGCATCAAGGCGCACACATCAACACAAGGAGTTCCGTATGTTCCGCACCCTCATCTCTGCCGTGGCCGGCATTCTTGTCAGCGCCTCCCTCTGCGCTGCCGCACCCATCACCATGAAGCTCGGTCATATCGCCGAACCCGAAAATCCCTATGGCATGGGCGCCGACTACTTTGCCAAGCTGGTGAAGGAGCGCAGCGGCGGCGCCATCGACATCCAGGTCTTCCCCTCCAGCCAGCTTGGCAACCAGCGCGACCTTGTTGAAGGGCTCACCTTCGGCACCGTGGACATCACCCTTACGGGAACGGCCGTTCTCGGAAACTTCATCCCCGAAGTGGCCGTCTTCGACCTGCCCTTCATCTTCCGAGACATCCCCCATGCCTACAAGGCGCTTGATACCGTGGGCATGGAGCTTTGCAAGAAAGGCGAAAAGCGCGGCATGATCACCCTGGCCATCTGGGAGAACGGCGTCCGCCACATGACCAACAGCAAACGCCCCATCCGCACGCCTGATGATATGAAGGGGCTCAAGATCCGCGTCATGGAACAGCCCGTCTATATCGAGATGATGAAGGCGCTCGGCGCCAGCCCGACCCCCATGGCCATGAGCGAACTGTACACCGCCCTCCAGAAGGGCGTCGTGGACGGACAGGAAAACCCCTTCTCGCACATCGCCACCAAGCGCTTTGACGAAGTCCAGAAGTACATCTCCCTCACCGGCCACACCTATGCCTCCGAACCCATCCTCATCAGCACGATGGCGTGGGCGAAGCTGAACAAGGAACAGCAGGAGATCGTGCGCAAGGCAGCGGAAGACACCCGCGACTGGCAGCGCCAGCTCTGCCGTGATTCCGAAGGCAAGTTCCGCAAGACCATTGAAGACCGCGGTCTGGCCCAGATCAACGAAGACGTTGACAAGGAAGCTTTCGTGAAGGCAACGGCCCCCGTTTACAAGATGTACACCGACAAGTTCGGCGATGCCAACATCAAGGCCATCCAAGCCATCAAGTAACGAGCCACATCCGTTTCCGGACCGGGGGCTTCCCCCGGTCCTTCCCTTTCTGACGGAGCCCTTTTATGAAAGCGATCCTCGGCTTTATCGATTCCATCCTCAAAACGGGAACGATCCTGTGCATCGGCGTCATGCTGATCCTTGTCTTCGGCCAGGTCATCTCCCGCTACTGCTTCGGCTACACGCCAAGCTGGGGTGAAGAACTCTCCCGCTACCTGTTTGTGTGGACAGTATTCCTCTCCATCCCTCTTCTGGCAAAATCCGGCGGGCACATGGCCATTGAAACGCTGACCAGCCGGATCCACGGAGCAAAACTCAAACTCTGCCGCATCCTCGCAGACATTTTCACCCTGTGCTTCCTGGGCATCATGGTCTGGCACGGCAGCAGGATGGTCATGCTGGCGCAATTCCAGACGTCTGCGGCCATGGAGATCCCCATGTCCTGGGTCTATGCGGTCATTCCCTTCGGGTGCTTTGTCATGCTGCTCTACACGGCAGAAAACTTGATCCAGGTCCTCCGCACGCCTGCGGAACAGGTAAAGTAGGGGGAAATCATGACAGCAGCATTGTGGATCATCCTTTCCTCCTTTGCCGTCATCCTGGCAACGGGCGCATCCATCGGCGTCGGCCTCGGACTGTCGTCCGCCATCACCATGTCGGCGGTCATGGGAACGCCGCTCATTGCCGTCGTGCAGAAAATGTTCACGGCGGTCGACTCCTACTCCTTCCTTGCCGTTCCGTTCTTCATGCTTGCCGGAGCCTTCATGTCCGACGGCGGCGTGACTCGGCGCATCGTTGACTTTTCCATGGCCCTGGTCGGGGCCCTGGCAGGCGGGCTTGCCCTGGTCGTCGCCGTTGCTGGCATGTTCTTTGCCGCTCTTTCCGGCTCCTCGGCAGCCACGACCGCTGCCATCGGCGCAGCCATGATCGACGAGATGGAGCGCCGCGGCTATCCCCGCTCCTTTGCCGCTGCGGTCGTGGCCTCGGGCGGCACCGTGGGCATCGTCATCCCTCCATCGGTCACGCTGGTCGTGTACGGCTCCATTGCCAACTGCTCCATCGCCGACCTTTTCATCGGCGGCGTCATCCCCGGCATCCTCATGGGCGTGTGCATGTGCGTCGTCAGCTGGCTGATCTCAAAGCGCAAAGGCTACAAGGGCGAAGGGGCTTTCTCCATCACCCGCGTCCTGCGCTCCTTTAAAGAATGCTTCTGGGCCCTCATGATGCCCGTCATCATCCTCGGGGGGATCTACGCCGGCATCTTCACGCCGACAGAGGCCGCTGCAGTGGCAGCGGTGTACGGAGCTTTTGTCGGCCTGTTCATCTACAAGGAACTGAGATTCAAAGACCTGCCGAAAACCCTGCTTTCCGCGGCCAAAAGCACCACGATGATCATGTTCGTCGTGGGCGCAGCCAATGTTTTCGGCTGGATCCTGACCTGGGCGCAGGTGCCGCACATGCTGGCCCAGACCTTCGCCACGATCACCGACAACCCCTTTGTCTTCCTCATGCTCGTGAACGTGCTCCTGCTCTTCATCGGCATGCTGGTCAACGCCTCGGCCGCCGTTGTCATCGTCACGCCCATCCTGCTCCCCGTGGCAGTCGGACTGGGCATCGATCCGCTGTTCTTCGGCGTGCTCATGGTCGTGAACCTGGCCATCGGCTGCATCACGCCTCCCGTCGGCCTCGACCTCTTCGTGGTGTCCTCCATCACCAAGATCTCCATCGACCAGATCACCGTCAAGGTCATGCCGTACCTGCTCACCCTGCTGGGAGCGCTCATCGTCATGACCTACTTCCCCCCGATCATCACATTCCTGCCGAATATGATGCATTGATCACGTCAAACACAGCTGAGGCATGCCCTGCCAAGGCAAAAAACGCCCCTTCCCCTGACGGAAGGGGCGTTCTGCTTTGCGGTGCGCCGCCGATGAAAAAGCGCCAGGAGCGCAAGCCCCTGGCGCATCATGGGAAACTGAACCCGGAAAACTACATGACGCCCTGCTCGATCATGCTGTCGGCGACTTTGCGGAAGCCGGCGATGTTGCCGCCCATCACGTAATTGCCCGGCTGGCCGAATTCCTCGGCGGTGTCGTGGGCGGCGCGGAAGATGCCGGCCATGATGCCCTTGAGCTTGCCGTCCACTTCGTCAAAACTCCAGGACGTCATGCCCGCGTTCTGCTCCATTTCCAGCTGGCTGGTCGCCACGCCGCCGGCATTGGCGCACTTGGCCGGGCCAAAGCAGATCCCGGCCTTCTGGAACTCCTGCGTGGCGGCAAGGGTGGAAGGCATGTTGGCGCCTTCGCTGACCAGGATGCAGCCCTTGGAGAGCAGGTTCCTGGCATCTTCCACCGTGACTTCGTTCTGCGTGGCGCTGGGGAAGGCCAGCTGCGCGCCTACGTTCCATACAGGATGCTGGTTCGCCGGGTAGTCGGCAACAGGGATGTAGGTCGCATCCTTGCACAGTTCGGCGTAGCGGGAAAGGGAAGCGCGCTCCCTCTCCTTGACCTGCTGCAGGACTTCCAGGTCGATGCCGCCCGGCTGGTAGATGCAGCCGCGGGAATCAGATACCGTGACAGGCTTCGCCCCAAGCTGCTGGAGCTTTTTGACGGTGTAGATGGCCACATTGCCGGATCCGGAGACCGCGGCGGTCTTGCCCTCGATCTCCTTCCCGGCGGCCTTCAGCATGTTCTGGGCAAAGTAAACGTTGCCAAAGCCCGTGGCTTCGGTGCGGGCCAGGGAGCCGCCCCACTTGAGGCCCTTCCCGGTGAGCACGCCCTCAAAGCGGCTGGTCAGGCGCTTGTACTGCCCGTACATGTAGCCGATCTCGCGTCCGCCCACGCCGATGTCGCCGGCAGGCACATCGATCTGAGCGCCCACGTAGCGCACGAGCTCGGTCATGAAGGCCTGGCAGAAACGCATGACTTCGGCATTGCTCTTGCCCTTGGGGTCGAAGTCGGCTCCGCCCTTGGCGCCGCCGATGGCCAGTCCGGTGAGGCTGTTCTTGAAGATCTGCTCGAAGCCCAGGAATTTAAGGATGCTCTGGTTGACGCTGGGATGGAAGCGGATGCCGCCCTTGTACGGTCCTATGGCAGAGTTGAACTGGATGCGGTAGCCGTTGTTGACCTGGATCTTGCCCTTGTCGTCGGTCCATGCCACGCGGAACTCAATGAGTCGTTCGGGCACGACGATGCGCTCAAGGATGGCGTTCTCCTGATATTTTGACTCCTTGTTGAAAAGGGGCTCCATGGAAAAAAGCACTTCCTCCACGGCCTGGAGAAATTCCGGCTGGTACGGATAGCTCGCGCGGACCTTTTCCACAACGCTCTGCACATAGCTGTTGGCCATAGCTCAAACTCCTTGGCAAAAAGATGATGAAGATCTGCCGGACGTCACAGCGCTCTTTGCAGCAGCAAGGCAGGCCAACATGCAAAAAACCGTGTTAAATCATGGCAGTGTTGCTCAACAGGCTAGGAAATATCGTCATTTTTATCAGTTATCAATATTTTTCTTAACATGGCCAGATGAGCAGGCATCAATGTAATATCTTGAGATATAAATATTTATGCATGATCGTTCAAAAACGCACATTATCACGGCACATTTTTTTTGCCCAAGCGGAAACCCGGCGTGCGGAAGGTGCAAAAAAGCTCCGGGATCCTGGGGGAGCCCGGAGCTGCATGGATGCATGGCCGACCAGCGGGTGCGGGATCAGCTGTCCCGGCGTTCCCGGCGGTCACCACGCCTGTCGCCCCTGTCCCTGCGTTCGCCGCGGCGTTCGCTGCGGCGTTCGCCGTCCTGGGGCCTGTCGCCGCGCGGACGGGGCGCCGGGCGCGTGGTGTCTTCGGGCTTCCATTCGATGCCCTGGGCCTCCAGCAGCACGGCCTTGCGGCTGGCACGGATGCGGTCCCCATTGATCTCGATGACCTTGACCATCATGTCTTCGCCAGGATGGGCTACGTCTTCCGTCTTTTCCACCCTTCCGGTATCCAGCTGGGAGATGTGCACGAGCGCCTCCACATTGGGCAGCAGCTCGACGATGGCTCCTATCTCCATGACACGCTTGACCTTGGCGTTGTAGTTCTTGCCCAGTTCGGCGTGCTGGTCGTAGTAAAGCACCATTTCCTTGGCGGCCATCAGGGATTCCTGCGTCGGCGCGAAGATGGTGACGCGGCCGGAGTCCTCGATGTCGATAGACGCTCCCGTGCTGCTGGTGATCGCCTTGATATTCTTGCCTCCCGGGCCGATGATCATGCGGATGACCTCGGGATCGACGAACACTTCCATGTGCTGCGGAGCATAGGGGGAAAGCCCGTCGCGCACGGCGGGCATGGCCTTTGCCATGACGTCCAGCACGTGCAGGCGCGCGGCGCGGGCCTGGGCGAGGGCGCGGGCCATGACTTCCGTAGGCAGCCCGTTGATCTTGATGTCCATCTGGATGGCGCTGATGCCGTCGGCGGTGCCGGCTATCTTGAAGTCCATGTCGCCCAGGGCGTCTTCATCTCCCAGGATGTCCGTCAGCACGGTATAGGTCTCGCCGTCCTTGATGAGCCCCATGGCCACGCCGGCCACAGGCGCGCTGATGGGCACGCCGGCGTCCATCAGCGAAAGGCATCCGCCGCACACGGCAGCCATGGACGATGAACCGTTGGATTCCACGGTGTCGGACACGACGCGTATGGTGTAGGGGAATTCTTCGGCAGAGGGTAGGACGGCCTTGAGGGCGCGCTCGGCAAGATGTCCGTGGCCTATCTCGCGGCGGGAAACACGCACCGGCTTGACTTCGCCCACGGTGAAAGGCGGGAAGTTGTAATGCAGCATGAAGCGCTTGAATTCCTCGCCCCGGAGCGAATCCACCTGCTGTTCATCTGTGGAACTGCCAAGCGTGGTCACGGCGATGGTCTTGGTCTCTCCACGGGCGAAAATGGCCGATCCGTGCGCGCGGGGCAGCACAGCCATCTCGATCTCGATGGGGCGCACGGTCTGCGTATCACGGTTGTCTATGCGCGTGCCTTCGCTGATGACGCGCTGGCGGACGAGCTTTTTCTCGAGATGCTCGAGCACGTCGCCTATGGCAGCCTGCGCCTCGGGGTCGCCGGCATAGCGTTCATCTTCGGCCATGAGCGCCTTGACCTTGGCTTTGACGGCATTGCGCGCTTCCTTGCGCAAAAGCTTGTCGGGCGTGCGCAGGGCGTCTTCCATGCCGGACTTGACGGCCAGTTCTTCGACATAGGCAAACAGTTCCGGATCGTCCTGCTTCGGCTCGAAAGGCGTTTTCTCCTTTCCCGCCAGGCGGATGAGCTCTTCCTGGGCGTCGATGAGCGGCTGCATGGCCTTGTGCGCCCAGTTGAGCCCGTCGATGAAATCCTGCTCCGAAACGAGCTTGCATTCCCCTTCCACCATGACCACGGCGTCGCGGGAGGCGGCAAGGACGATGTCCATGTCCGAACGGCTCAGTTCTTCATGGGTCGGATTGAGGACGAACTGTCCGTCCACGCGGCCAAGGCGCGCGCCTGCGACAGGGCCGTCAAAGGGGATGGAGGAGATGCAGGTGGCCGCGGAGGCGGCGGTGATGCACAGCACGTCCGGATCGTTTTCGCCATCGGCGGAGATGACGGTCGCCAGGACCTGCACCTCGCTGGGGTAGGTCTTGGGGAAGAGGGGGCGGATGGGGCGGTCGATAAGACGCGCCACGAGCGTTTCATGGTCGCTGGGGCGGCCGATCTCGCGGCGGAAGAAATTGCCGGGTATGCGCCCGGCCGCGTACATGCGCTCGGCGTATTCCACCGTCAGCGGGAAAAAGGATTTGGGCGCGTCCAGTGCGGCTTCGCACACGGTGACCAGGGCGACGGTGCCGCCGCACTGTACCCAGACGGCGCCGTTGGCCTGGCGCGCGACGCGTCCTGTTTCCAAAATGATTTCCTTGCCGCCGACATTGGC
This sequence comes from uncultured Desulfovibrio sp., assembly GCA_902783285.1. Classification (GTDB taxonomy): domain Bacteria; phylum Desulfobacterota; class Desulfovibrionia; order Desulfovibrionales; family Desulfovibrionaceae; genus Mailhella. The sequence goes on from CACZQM010000085.1 coordinate 16,332, forward strand.
TGCGGCGCGCTTGGCATTGAGAAGACCCATGCTCTGTTTCTCCTGGAAGGAGACTCCATGCGATGCGGCGAGGATTCGCTGCACCGCATGGATGCTCCTTCCTCACATAAAGGTTGACCCGCTTGCGCGGGCTAAAAAGAGCAGGGGAGCCAAGCTCCCCCGCATGCAATGCCGCTACTTGCGCAGACCGAGTTTTTCGATCAGGGCGCGGTAGCTCTGAATATCTGTGCTCTTCAGGTAATTAAGCATCTTGCGGCGATGCCCGACGAGCTTCAAAAGGCCGGTGCGGGAATGGAAATCCTTTTTGTTGGCCTTGAAGTGGTCCGCCAGCCCGTTGATGCGGGCGGTCAAAAGGGCGATCTGCACCTCGGGCGAACCTGTGTCGCCCTCATGCCTTCCATACTGCGCGATAACTTCCTGCTTCGCAGCGCTGTCCATAGCCACAGCGGTATCCTCCTCTCCGGTGCTCCGGAGGTTATGGGGTGAACAGCCCCCTGAGAACGGCCCAGACGGGAGAGCCTTCGTCCATGCGCGCTTCGGCAAGCGCCAGCGGCATCCCGTCGAATGCCAGGATAAGCGCCTTGCTGCCTGGGACATGCTCTCCAAATCCCGGTTCGTGGGGGATCGGCCTGCCGTTTCTGAGATCGCCTTCCTGACGCGGCGCAATGGAAAACTTTTTCCATGAGGGAAGCGCGGCGTCCATGGGCTGCACCCAGCCGGCAAGCTTTTCCGGCGCGGCGAGGATGTCTTCAAGCTTGTGAGCCGCATCCAGGCCGAACGGGTGGCTGTATTCCCGGGTGAGTTCCATGAGCGTGGCTCCGCACCCAAGTCGGTTCCCCAAGCTGTGGGCCAGGGACCGTATGTAGGAGCCGGAACTGCAGGTGACCCGGAACCGCACGTCAGGAAGGTCCACCCATTGGACCTCGACGTGCGAAATATGTATGCTCTTGACCTTGCAGGGCACGTCCAGACCGGCCCTGGCCAGCTTATACAGGGGCTTCCCTTCGTGCTTGGCAGCGGAATAGGGGGGGACGGGCTGCTCCGTCACGCCCTGCCAGGAAGCGATCTCACGCCGGACGGCGGCTTCGAAAGGCGAACCCGCAGCCATGTCCGCGGCGCTCAGGGGATGCTCCTCGACGACGCGTCCTTCGGCATCCCACGTATCCGTTGCCATGCCCAGGCGGAGCACGCCGGCATAGGTCTTTTCCCCGCCTTCAAGGAGATATCCTGAAAGCTTGGTGGCGCTGCCAAGAAGAATGAGCAAAACGCCTGTGGCCATGGGGTCGAGCGTGCCCGCATGGCCGATTTTTTTCTGTCCCAGCCTTTTAAGGCGTGAAACGCAGCGTGCCGAACTCAGCCCTTTGGGCTTGTCCAGCACAAGTACTCCGTGCAACTGTTCCATAAGAGGGGATATTCTATCCCATGCCGCAGCCAAAGTCCAGCATTAAAAGAGCGCTATTCCGAAAGGCGCGTCTGGCGCGGATGCGGGCGCTCCACATGGTCTTCGACCTCGACGCCATCCGGCGGGACGAAGCGGAAATCGGCATCGGAAACGGATGCGCCGGGCCTGATCGCGACAAGCTCTATGTCGTTCGTATTGCCATAGAAGTCGGCGATGACGGCGCGGCGGATGAGCCCTGTGGACGGGTCCAGCCAAAGGCGGACCTGCGTCATTTCCGTGCTGGGCTCCTTAGGGTACAGCGTAAGGCTCAGGAGCTTGCCGTCCAGGGCCCTGTCCTGCACGTCGAAATCACGGTCCAGGGGGCTCTGCCCGGTGACCACCTGGATGATGGACCGGGAATCGTCTGCAAGGCTGCGGGGATAGCGGTAGGCGAGCTCCTCGTCGGGAAGGTAGTTCCATATCTCCTTCTCGTTGACCACGAGCAGCTCGGCATTGGGATCTGCCGTTTCCCAGCGGACCAGCAGGGGCTTTTTGAACATGATGGTCCCGGTGCGCTGCTGCATGGTCCCGGTCTCGCGCTGGGTGAGCTTCTGTATGAAATCAGCGCGGAAGGTCTGCATGGCGGCATACGCCGCCTGCGTTTTTTTAAGCAGGTCTTCCTGGCCGGCCGCCTCCGCCTGCGGAGCGGCAAGCAGCAAGGCCAGCGCGAAAGCGCAGGCGATGCGCAGCGTCAGGGCCATGGCTCCCCCGAAAGCGCGGCCCGGCATCCACCGGGACCGCGCTCTGGCTTGGAGATTACTGGAAATCAGGAGCTTCAAAGCCTTCCCCTTCCTCTTCCCTGCCAAAACCAAAGTTATCGGCAAGGATGGGGCCGTAGAAGAACCCGGATTCATCAAGCTGCTCTTCGATGCGGAGCAGCTGGTTGTACTTGGCGATACGGTCGGAACGGCTTGCAGAGCCGGTCTTGATCTGCCCGGAATTGGTCCCTACGGCAAGGTCGGCGATGAAGGTGTCCTCGGTCTCACCGGAACGGTGGGAAACGATGGTGGCGTAGCCGGCGTTCTTGGCGATCTCGATGGTGTCGAGCGTTTCGGTGAGGGTCCCGATCTGGTTGACCTTGATGAGCACGGCATTGGCCAGCCCGTCTTCGATGCCTTCAGCCAGTATGTCGGGGTTGGTGACAAAGAGGTCGTCGCCCACGAGCTGGACGTCGTTGCCCAGGCGGTCGGTGAGCAGCTTCCAGCCTTCACGGTCGTCTTCCGCCATGCCGTCTTCGATGGAGATCAGCGGATAGCGCTGCGTGAAATCTTCGAGCCAGTCCACCATCTGGGCGCTGGTCAGTTCAAGCCCCTCGCCGGCGATGACATACTTGCCGTCCTTGTAGAACTCCGAAGCCGCGGCATCGATGCCGAGGGCGACTTCCGCCCCGGGGATGTAGCCCGCCTGCTCGATGGCCTTGACCAGGTAGCTGAACGCCTCGTCATGGCTCTTGAGGTTGGGGGCGAATCCGCCCTCGTCGCCGACGGAGGTGACATGTCCGTCCTTGGCGAGGATGGTCTTGAGGGTATGGAAGATCTCGGCGCCCATGCGCAGGGAGTCAGCAAAGGTCTTGGCTCCGATGGGCATGATCATGAATTCCTGGATGTCCAGGTTGTTCGGCGCATGCGCGCCGCCGTTGATCACGTTCATCATGGGCGAGGGGAGGATCTTGGCATTGACGCCGCCAAGGTACTGGTAAAGCGGGATGCCAAGGTATTCTGCAGCGGCGCGGGCCGTGGCGAGGGAGACGCCCAGCATGGCATTGGCGCCAAGGCGGGACTTGTTGTCCGTGCCGTCCAGGTCGATGAGCGTGTTGTCGACCTGGACCTGGCGCAGGGCGTCCAGCCCGATGACAGCTTCGGCGATCTCGCCGTTGACATGCTCAACGGCCATGGTCACGCCCTTGCCCTTGTAGCGGGTCTTGTCGCCGTCGCGCATCTCCAGTGCCTCACGGCTGCCAGTGGAAGCCCCGGAGGGCACGGCCGCGCGGCCGACATGCCCGGATTCCAGGCCGACTTCCACTTCCACGGTGGGATTGCCGCGGGAATCCAGGATCTCTCGTGCCCATACGGAAGTGATGGTGCTGTTGTTCATGATGAAAACTCCTTGCTTGTGCCGGGGCGATCCCGGGTAAAAGAATATGCTGCAAAGGAACCGTCCCTGCTTCCCAGGCAAAGCATGAGAAGCCCCTCGAGGAGCAGGTCGGGACGGACGGCGTCAAAGGCGCCGCAGATCTTTGACAGGCTCAGGGCATCGCCCCCCGTGCCCACGACGAAGACAGGGGGGGGCAGCTGCCGGGCAAGCCTGCGGCACAGCCCTTCGGTCAGGGACGCGAAACCGAAAAGGAAACCATGGGACATGCTGGTCTCCGTGTCCCTCCCGATGACAGCCTCCGTGCAGCTGACGTCGAGTGAGATGCGCGGGAGCTTTGCGGTGTTTGCCGCGAGCGCGTTGCGCGAGGAGAACAGCCCCGGGCAGATCAGCCCGCCAAGGTAGGTGTCCCCCGCCACGCAGTCGAACGTCGTCGCGGTCCCATAGTCCACCGAGATGATGGAAGCCGGTCCGGGAAAGAGCGTCCGCGCTGCGCAGGCGGCAAGGAGCCTGTCGGCTCCGACTTCATGCGGCTGGCTGTAGCCGTTTTTCAGGTTCGGGGGCAGATCCGCAGGGAAGTGCAGGGCGGGCTGGCGCAGGTAGCGCGCACAGGCCCTGGCAAACAGGCTGCTCACGTCCGGAACGACAGAACAGACCGCACATCCCAGCAGCAAGTCTGTGGACAAGCCTTCGGCAGCAAGGATCTGCAGCAGGGAAAGCCCCAGGCTGTCGGCCGTGTGCTGGACGCGGGTAGGCAGGCTGTACGCCTGTCCCAGTCCATGCTCGTTGCCGAAGGCAAGCTTGATGGATGTGTTCCCTATGTCGGCAAGCAAAAAGCTCTTCATCTTCCACCGCCTGAAAAACCAACGCAATTTTATCCTGTCTTTGAACAGGACGCAACTGTGAAGAACGCCCTGTGTGCAGCAGGCAGGGAATGCGTAGGGAAAAGCCGGCTGCGCTTCCCGCAGCGGCGGCGTTAAAAAAGCGGTCCCATGCCGCAGGGGCATGGGACATGGCTTTCAGCGTCCTGGGGAGGTCCGGTCAGTTGATGGCCCAGGAGACGATCCCAGGCACATAGGTGATCAGCATGAGGACCGTGAGCATGACGAGCCAGAACGGGACGAGCGACCGGCTCAGCCTGGGGATGGCCACTCCGGAAATATTGCTCGCCACGTACATGGCCGTGCCTACCGGCGGGGTGAGCAGGCCGATGGTCAGGTTGATGACCATGACGAGCCCGAACTGCACGGGATGGACCTGCAGGCTTTGGGCCACCGGCACAAGGATGGGCGCCAGCAGCATGATGGCCGGGCCGCTGTCGATGAACATGCCGCAGATGAGCAGCAAAAAGTTGATGAGCAGCAGCAGGACGTACTTATTGTCGCTGATGCTGAGCAGGGAATTGGTGAGGTACTGCGGGATCTGCTCGCTGGCGAGCAGCCAGCCGAAGAGCGACGTGGCTGCGATGATGGTGCCGATGACGGCGGTGCTGATGGCGGCCTCCACGCAGATCCTGGGCAGGTTCTTCCAGGTGATCTCTTTATACACGAAGACGCCCACGAGCAGGGCGTACACGGCAACGACCGCTCCGCCTTCCGTAGCGGTGAACACGCCGGAGCGTATGCCTCCGATGATGATCACGGGCATGAGCAGCGCCCAGATGGCATCCTTGAACCTGCGCCATTTTTCAGCGCCGCTCACGGCGCCCTCACGCGGGTACTTGTGCCTGACGGCGTACCAGTAGGAATAACCCAGGAAGCCCGCTCCGATGAGCACGCCCGGGGCGATGGCCGCCATGAACAGGTCGCCGATAGAGGTCTGGGCCGTGACGCCGTAGATGATGATGGCGATGCTGGGCGGGATGATGAGGCCGATGCTGCCCGAGCAGGCGACCAGGGCGGCGGAAAAGCCTGTGTCGTAGCTGCGCTTCTTCATTTCGGGGATCATGATGGATCCCAGGGCCGCCGCATCCGCCACGCCGGAACCGGAAATGCCGCCCATGATCACGCCGCTGATGGCGACCACGTGGCCAAGGCTGCCGCGTATGCCGCCCACGAACGAAAGGGCGAAGTCGATGATGCGCCGGGTAATGCCGCCGTGGCTCATGAGCGCCCCAGCCAGCATGAACAGCGGTATGGCCATGAGCGGGAAGGAATTGACCGCCGTGAACATGCGCTGGGTGAACACGGTGATGGGGTAGCCGAACAGGCAGATGGCGGCCAGCGAGGCGACGGCCAGGCCAAAGCCCACGGGCAGGCCCATGACCAGGAAGAGGAAAAACCCGCCGAAAAGTATCAGTCCTAGCATGGGGAATCCTCCTCTTTCACGCCGTCGAGGGCCTTGTCTTTCTGCGTGAGGCATGCCCAGATATCGCGGAGCGCATAGTAGAGCAGGAGCAGCCCGCTGAGCGGAATGACGCTGTACACCCAGTGCATGGGCAGTTCGAGCGCCGGGCTTTCCTGCATGGTGCCGAGCTCAAAAAGCGCCAGCGCGCTGACGAAGATCGCTCCGGCAAGCACGGCGATGAGCACCAGGTTGACCAGGCGCAGGGTCCAGTGCGCAAGCCCCCTGAGGTGCGCAAGCAGCAGATCGAGCGCGACATGGGCTCCGGCGCGGTAGGCCAGCACCATGCCGAGGAAGGTTATCCACACAAAGATATACCGCCCTATTTCCTCGGACCAGCTGAGGGAATGCTGGAAGGCGTACCGTGCCACGACCTGGGCGAAGATGACGGTCATCATGGCGATCATCAGGCTGCCGCAGGCCAGGCACAGGAATTTGAAGATCAGGTCGTCGAGCTTTTTCAAGGCGCGCTCCGTCAAAAAAGTTCCGGTTTGCAATGAGAAAAAAGCCGGCGCGGAAGATCCCGCGCCGGCCCAGGTCAGCTGTTACCTGCCCAGAGTCTGCAGGATGCGCTTGTAGAGGTCGAGATCGACGGTCTTGGCGAAGTCTTCATGCACGCTGCGGGCGGCGGCGGCAAGTTCCTTCTTGTCGGGATGCGTCACCTGCAGGCCCTTGGCCTGCATCGCGGCGAGCAGTTCGTTGGTCTTGTCGAGCACGAGCTGGTTCTCGTAGGCGGTGGCGGCGTTCGCGGCCTCGACGATGATCTGGCGCTGCTTGTCGTTGAGCTTCTTCCAGCGCATCTCGCTCATGGCGATGGTCACGTATTCATACTTGTGATCGGTGATGGCGATGTACTTCTGCACTTCGTTGATGCGTCCGCCATAGATGAAGGGGATGGGATTCTCCTGTGCCTCGATGACGTTCTGCTGCAGGCCGGTGTACACTTCGCTCCAGGCCATGGGCGTGGGGTTGGCGCCCATGGCGCGCCAGCTGTTGACCATGGCCGGGATCTCAGGCAGGCGGATCTTCAGCCCCTTGAGGTCTTCAAGCTTGTTGATGGGCTTGTTGGACGTGGTCTGGCGCGGTCCGCGGTCCCACCAGTTGAGGATGCGGATGCCGGACTTCTTGACCAGGCGGCCGGCGATCTCCTCGCCGATGGGGCCATGGATGACCTTGTTGAACTCTTCCTGGGAGTCGAACAGGTAAGGCAGCTCGAGCAGGCCGATGGACTTTTCAAAGTTGCCGAGCACGCCGGCGACAAGGCCGAAGTCCACGGTGCCCATCTGCATGCCTTCCACGAGGTCGCGGTCGCCGCCAAGGGTGGAGTTGGGGTAGATCTTCAGGGTGATCTCGCCGTTGGAACGTTTTTCAAGCTCTTCCTTGAACTTGAGCGAGCCGAGATGCCAGAAATCCTGCTCCGTCTGGATATGGCCGAGCTTCAGTTCGAGCGGAGCGGCCTGCGAAGAGGCAGGGACGGCAGCCACGAGACCGAGGGCGGCAAAGCCGAGGACCAGGGAAGCCAGGGTTTTGGAAATGCGATTCATGATGGTGTCCTCCGGAGAAGTTACAGGTTTGCTGTCTATGCGCGGCTGCTATTTTACAGTCACGATGACCTTGACCACGTTGCCCTTCTTGTAGAGCAGCGTGTCCAGTGCCTCCTGGGTCTGATCCAGCGGGAAATGCTGCGTGACGAAGCCCTTGAGCTCCAGCCCGCCGTTGATCATTTCCGCAGCCTTCACAAAATCCTTTGTTTCATAGGTCATGGCTCCGTACATGGTCTGCTCGTTGAAGACCATGCCGTAGCAGTAGAAGGGGATGTCCCGGGTGATCATGGCCACGATGCCGATCTCGCCGCGCTTGCGCACGCAGGCCGAAGCCTGGGAGAGGATGTTCGGCGCGCCGGCGCAGACGATGGCCAGGTCAGCGCCCCTGCCGCCCGTCAGTTCCTTGACTTTCGCCTCCACGTCTTCGGCAAGGGGATCGAGGGCGGCCGCTGCGCCGTAGCTCTTTGCCATCTCGCGGTTGAAGGGCGCGGTGTCGGTGCAGATGATGGTCTTAAAGCCCATTTCGCGGGCGACGACCAGGCAGAGCAGGCCGATGGTGCCCGCGCCCAGGATGACGACGCAGTCCCGTTCCTTGATGGTGGAGCGCGAAAGCGCATGCACGGCGACGGCCAGAGGCTCGATGAGCGTGCCCTGCTCGTAGGATATGGCATCCGCGAGCTTGTACAGCGTTTTTTCGGGCGCGTTGAAATATTCCACGAAGGTGCCCGTCCAGGTCGCCGTTCCGGGGGCTGACTTATGCAGGCAGATGTTCGTCAGGTCCTTCTTGCAGAACTCGCATTCGCCGCAGCCAAGATGCGGCTCCACAGTGACGCGGTCGCCTACGGCGAACTTCGTGACCTTGCTGCCGACCTTGACGATATCGCCGGCTATCTCGTGGCCGAGCACGCAGGGCGGCTTGCGGAAGGCATGCGTCCCCTTGAACAGATGCAGGTCCGAACCGCAGACGCCTACGGTGCGCACTTCGATGAGCACCTCGTCATCCTTGATGGCGGGCACGTCCATTTCCCTGATCTCGACTTTTTCCTTGTCTGTGACAAGAGCGGCTTTCATAGCGCATATCCTCCGCGTCTGGCATGCGGCCATCCGGCAAGGCGCGGATCCGCATGCATCCCTTGAGTGTCAGCTGCGCGCATCCTGCGGGATGAACGACAGCGCCCTGGTGAAAAATCCTTCGTCGCCAAAATTGCCTGACTTGAGGGCCAGTGAAAGAGCTCCGTCGAGCGTGCGCACCCAGGGAACGCCCGGGGCGATCTGCGGGCCGATGGCAAAGCCCTTGACCGCAAGCGCCTGCGAAACGACGCTCGATGTTTCCCCGCCGGCAATGATGAAATGGTCATAGCCCGTGCCGCGCAGGAGCACGGCAAGGCGGGCAAAAAAGCGCTCCACGCAGCGGCTCGACTGCTCCACTCCCCACTGCTCCTGTATCGACTTGAGTTCGGCAGGGGGCACGGTCGCCGAAACAAGCGGGGGCATGGCGTCTCCCGCATGGGCCTGGGCCACGGCAAGCACTTCCTGCGCATAACCTTCGGCGTCAGCCATGCAGCGCACGATATCCGCCTTGAGCACATACGCTCTGGCAGCGTAGGCCGCCACCTGGCGGTTCGTCATCTCGGAGCATGATCCGGAAAGCAGGATGGTCTTCCCGCCGGCGGAAGGAAGCCCGGGATCCGTGGCGCAGCTGCCTCCGCCGCTTCCGGCCGCGTAGCGGCGGGCGATGGCCCCTCCCAGTCCGGAACCGCCGGTGACCAGCGGCATCCCGGAGAGCGCTTCGGCCAGCACATCCAGGTCGGCGTCGGCCAGCGTGTCCAGCACGGCATAGGAAACGCCCTGCGCCCGCAGGTCGTCCAGCCTGGAACGCACGGCCCCGGCGCCCTGGGCGATGACCTGGGCAGGGACGTTCCCGCTCCGGCCCCGGGACTGCGCGTCCATGAGCCGCAGGAGGCTGGCATCGCGCATGGGATTGAGCGGGTGGTTGCGCATGCCCGTCTCGTTGAGGAGGGCGCCGCCGATGAACAGGTAGCCCTGGTACACCGTGCGCCCGTTCACCGGCAGGGCCGGGCAGATGACCGTGAGCCCGGTCCCCAGGGCGTCCATCAGGGCGTCCGTCACCGGGCCGATGTTGCCCTTGGCCGTGCTGTCGAACGTGGAGCAGTATTTGAAGAAGAACTGCGTGCAGCCTATGGAGCGCAGATAGTTCAGCGCGTCCAGCGAAAGGCGCACGGCTTCCGGGGCAGGGCAGGAACGGCTTTTGAGGGAAACGACGACGGCTTCCGTCCCCGGAGGGATGTCCGCGCCCGCAGAGCCGTTGAGCTGCACCGTAGGCAGCCCGTTGTTCACAAGGAAGCCGGCGATGTCCGTCGCGCCGGTGAAATCATCCGCTATCACGCCAAGAAACATAGCCACCTCACCAGGTCGATGCGTCCGGCAATCCGAAGCGGAACGTCCGCGGGGAAATTGCCGCAAGCCCACAGCGCATCCCCTCATGCCGTCCCGATAGAGGCCGCCATCGAAAACCATGCGGGAAAATACGCTTCTTTTGATTATGATTATACTCCGCCGCCCCAAAATGCAACAGATTTGTTGTTTGTCGACGATGCATGATCAAAAATGAACATGGGAGGATTTGCAAATGGATGGCAAAAGGCTCAATATGGATGCAGAACGGCGCTGATGCTCCAGGGGCATCCCGCGCAGGCGACCGCGATGCGCAGGCAGCGGCAGAAAATGTTTTCCAGGAGGAAGCATGTACGAAACTTCTTTGAGGACGGCCATGACGGAACTGGGTGCGTCCCTGTTCGACCGGGGCTATTCATCGGGCAGCAGCGGCAATATGTCCGTGCGCCTCCCCGACGGCAACATCCTGGCCACGCCGACCAATTCCTCACTGGGCAGGCTCGTACCGGAACGCATCTCGCTCGTCAGCATCGACGGCGAGCTGCTTGCCGGGGACAAGCCTTCCAAGGAATGCACGTTCCACAGGGAGATCTACAAGGCGCGCCCCGGCTGCAACGCCATCGTCCACCTGCACAGCACCTGGGCCACCGCGCTTTCCTGCCTCAGCGGGCTCGACCCCGCTGACGTGCTGCGCCCCTTCACTCCGTATTATGTGATGAAGGTCTCCCCGCTGCCGCTCATCCCCTACTTCAAGCCCGGCAGCCAGAAGCTCTTCGACGCCATAGCCCGCCAGGCAAGGGAGAGCGCTGCCATGCTGCTTGCCAACCACGGCGCCATCACCACCGGCAAGACCCTTGAGCAGGCGGTCAACGCCGCCGAAGAGCTGGAAGAGACAGCCAAACTGTTCTTCATCCTTCAGGGGAAGGACGTGCGCTGGCTGACGGAAAGCGAGATCGCAGAATTAAAGGCGTAGGGACATCCGCACATGGCCTCCGGGCAGGACCGCCGCAACGTGGGCGCGTTGTCATTTTCAGCCTTCTGCCCGGGCTGATCCCGCATCCCCTGCGGCCGCCCCTGCCTCCTCCAGCAAAAGCGGAGCCCTTCCGCGAAACACATGAAGCACGCGGGCGGCCGCCTCCTCCCATGCCCGGCTGCTTCCAAGGCGGTCCAAAGATGCCGGCCAAAAGAACGCGCCGGTCTTCTCTCCTGACGCCGCGGCCAGGGGGCGTCCATCTACAGGATGTTTCTTTTTCGTTCTTTAAATTATTTTATTTTTCAGTATATTATACAAGTTATCTACTTAATGGACATCCATGGGACGAACATCCTCCATCCTGCTTTTACGCTCCATGCAAGCCAGGCAAAAGCGCCTGCCGTGTTCCGGCAGGCGCTTTTGCCTGGCTGCATAAGTACGCTGTCCTGGCAGGGCAGGACGTGCGATCGACCGGGCAACGAGGCAGGGATCAGGGCACCAGCGGCGCCGCTCCCAGTCCCTCGTCCAGGGGCAGGCCGAACATCAGGTTGGCATTGGCTACGGCCTGGCCGGAAGCGCCGCGGCAGATATTGTCGATGGCGGATGTGAGGATGAGCCAGCCCGTGCGGCTGTCCACGGTGACGGCGATGTCACAGAACATGGAGCCGCGCACGTTGCGCGTTTCGGGCAGCTGGCCCGCAGGCAGCACGCGCACCCAGGGGGCGCCTTTCCAGTAGTCCTCATACAGGGACTGGATATCCTCCTGGCTTGCCGGCCTGGCAAGGCGCGCGTAGATGGTGGCGAGGATGCCCCTGCCAATGGGCAGGAGATGGGGATTGAAAGAAACCGTTGCCGGCCGGCCCGCCGCAAGCGTGAGTTCCTGCTCGATCTCCGGGATATGGCGGTGCCTGCCCCCGATATTGTAAGGGCGGAAGGAATCCGCGACTTCGCAGTAGAGGGAGCTGACAGAAGCCTTCCTCCCCGCGCCTGTGGTGCCGGACTTAGCATCGATGATGATGCCGGAAGGATCGCAGAGCCCGTGCTTCAATGCCGGATGCAGGGCCAGGATGGAAGCCGTGGGATAGCACCCGGGGTTGGCCACCAGCCTCGCGGCGCGTATCTGCTCCGCATAGATCTCGGGCAGGCCGTACACGGCGCAGGCTATGTGCTCCTTGCGCGTATGCGGCTTATACCACGTTTCATAGGTGCCGGCGTCGCGCAGGCGGAAGTCGGCGGAAAGATCGACGACGCGCACGCCGGCGTCGTACAGGTCCGCCCCTATTTCCATGGCGACCCCGTGGGGCACGGCAAGAAAGACCACGTCGCAGCGCCGGGCGAGGTCAGCCGCGTCCGGTTCCGTGAGCACGACCTCCGCCCCGGGAAGGCCGCGCAGGAAAGGATAGATGGCGTCCAGCCTGCGCCCGGCATCCTGGCGGGACGTGGCCGCAGCGAGGCGGATGGAAGGATGCGTGGCAAGGATGCGGGCAAGTTCCATGCCCGTGTATCCGGTCACGCCGACAAGTCCGGCTTTCAGCATGATGTGCAGGCTCCCTTCCCGCCGCCTCAGGAGCGGGCGACAAATTTCATGCGCAGCTCGTACAGCACGTCGCGCAGCAGGCGGCTTTCCTCGTCTGCCAGGCCGACGCGTATCTTTTCGTCGATCATGGAAAGCACGTCGATGGTGTGGCGGGCGAGTTCCTCATTGCGTTCCGTCTTGCCGGTCTCGGGGTTGGGGACCTCGCCGAGATGCACGAGCGCAGACGAGGCCAGCGACATGACGAAGGTGGAAAATGTCACATTCGGGAGCGTCGGGGCGCCAGGCATGGGATCCTCCTTGGAACGGGCTATTCGGAATAATTCGGCTTCCCGCTGACCATCGTGGTGTCGAGCGGATACACGATCACGCCGCAGCGCGTCTTGATGCCGGCACCAAGCCCGGCGTAGCTGTTGACGGCCACCACGAGGTCCATCTTGCCGTTGCTGTCGATGTCGGTCACAGCGACATCGCATACCGTGCCCTTGATGCGCCTGGTCTTCCACAGGAGCTCCATGCCGAGGCCGTTCCAGGCCATGGCGTGGATCTCGCCCTGGGGATAGGTGCGGAAGTTGGTGAACAGCTTGCCGGTCACGGTGACAGGCTTGTTCACGATCAGCTCGAACTTGCCGTCGCGGTCAAGATCGACCACCGGCATGCGCATGGGCACGTAATAGAGGACCTGGTTGGTGGGATCGGGGGATTCCAGGCTGCCGAGCCCGCGGTCGCCGATGATGTACACGGAACTGCCGCTGTAGGTCTCCTGCGTGGCGGCAAGGCGCTTCCCGCCGGCGTCGAAGGTGACGAGGGTCTCCGCGTCGCTGATCATGGCCACATGGCTGCCCTTCTTGCCCCTGTCCGGGGGTATCCAGGCGAAGTTGAACAGGTTCGCCCCCTTGGGAAGCCCGGTGATGTTGCCGCCGCGCACGAGCTTGCCGCCTTCGAGGTACATCTCGAACACGGGGCCGCTCACGGTCTTGCTGCGGTCGGAATCCTGACCGACGAGCATCGGCCCGAACATGGGCGGCAGGGCTACGACGTTGAGGTAGCGCCTCGCATGCGGCACGACCACATTGAACTTGCCGCCTGCGAACTGCAGCACCTGCGAACGGGCGCTGCGCTCCTCCTCGTCATAGCAGGAAACGGCCACGTAGGGCATGCGCCCGGAGCGGAACACGCGCACGTTGACGGGGATCACGGCAGAAGGGAGCCTGTGCTGGCCGATCTGCGCAAGCCTGTTGCCGTCCTGCCACCTGTACGCGTACAGGTAATGCTTGCCCAGCAAAAGGATCTCGTTCTTTCCGTCACCGTCGATGTCGCCCACGTCCATGCTCTGGCATTCGTAGTCGAGCATCTGGCTGCGGAGCTGGGCGGAGGAGGATTCCCTGCCCTGATAGCGCAGGGAGGGATTCAGGTAGGTCTCGCTCTGCTTGCCGGCCGCGGTATCGTTGATGACAAAGGCGCTCCCGGCGGATGCGCCCCCGCCCGTACGCGCCGCGGGGCGGGCTGCGACGTCGGTGCGGCCGAAAACTTCGGCATTGATGCCGTCGGCGACCCCCTGCACGCTGCCGATGAGCGCGTTGACGGGGCCGCTCTCCGCACGCTTCCAGAGCTTGCCCTTGGGGGAAAGGGCGCTCACGTCGATGCTGGCCTGGTCGCCCATGACGGTGACGCTGCCCCACACCACATAATCCGCGCCGTATTTCTTGGCCATGGCGGAGGCCGCCTCGCGCGAGGCGGGCGCCTTGTCTTTGAGAGCGGCATCCTGCCGGGCAGCCGGTTCAAAGCTGCCCTGCTTGTACAGCCTCGATGTGAGCATGGAGGGGATGGCCTGCGACAGGTAGGACTGCCCCTGTCCCCCGGACACCTTGAAAGGCGCCACGAGATAGCTGGCTGCAAAAGCAGGCGCGTGGACAAGCGCAAAAACAAGCGTGAATGCCCAGAAAAGAGGCATGAAGCGTCTTGACATGCAAAACTCCTTAAAGGATTTAAACCTCATCATATACTTTATCGTGCAAAACGGCAATATTCCGGAATGCACTATTCCGGATGCGCCAGGAAACACCATGCCCTCTAGCAATACCCGAAGATCATTTCGCTTTTCCTGCAGGCCCGAGGAGATCCCCGCCGCCGGGGAAATGCTTTCCGCGCAGGGATACGCCTTTGAACCGGACGGGTTTTTCATGCCTGCGCGGCGGCTCTGCTCCGAACCGCGGCCCCTGGGGAGCAGCCTGGCAGCCTTTTTCGGGCTGATCTACATCCAGGACCGCTCCTCCATGCTCCCGCCCGTGGCCCTCGATCCTCCCCGGGGCGAAGCCGTGCTGGACATGTGCGCCAGCCCGGGGAGCAAGACCAGCCAGCTTGCCTGGATGACAGGTCCAGGAGGGCTCGTGCTGGGGAACGAACCTTCGCCCCAGCGCCTTGCGAACCTGCGGCGCAACCTGCGCGTGCTGGGTGCGGCCCAGGCCGTCACCTGCTGCCACAGCGGGGAAAAGATGCCCCTCCCTGATGAAAGCTGGGACTTCATACAGCTCGATCCCCCCTGCTCGGGCTGGGGGACGGTGGAAAAGCATCCCAGGGCCGCCGTCTTATGGAAAGACGGCAAGACCGCGCCCCTCATCCGCCTGCAGAAAGAGCTTTTGCGGGAGGCGTCGCGCCTTCTCCGCCCGGGCGGGACGCTGGTGTACTCCACCTGCACGACCAATGCCGATGAAAACGAAAGGCAGGTGCTCTTTGCCTGCGGCGAACTCGGCCTGCAGCTCGAAGGGCTGCCCCCGCCTGCAGGCTTCGCCCTGCGGGAACCGGAAGGCTGTCCCGGCGCATGGCGGCTCGACATCGTCCCCGGGGAATCCCAGGGCTTTTTTGTCGCACGGCTGCGCAAGCCGGGATCGCCGTGCGGACCGGTCCCGTACACGGACGACCCCGTGCAGGCAGAAGTCCTGGACAGCGCCCAGCTTGCTGAGCAGGGGATCGACGCAGGGCGCCTGGCAGCCGAGATAGGCATCTTCGGGGACAGCCTGCACGCCCTCCCCCTGCATGCGCTGACTCGCCTGCCCGCAACCCTGCGCTGGCAAGGCCTGTACATGGGCAAGCACGGCAAGAACGGAGAGGTCAGGATCTCGCCCCGTTCCAGGGACGAAGGACCGGGAGAGCATGTCGACCTGGAAGGCAGGGAAGGGCTGCGCTGGATCGAAAGCCTGCTGCAGGGGCAGAGCATGCCCGCGCCGGGCCATCTCCCGTCAGGCGGGCGTTCCGTCCTCCTCCGCTGGAACGGGCTTCCCCTCTGCCGGCTGGCCGTGAAAGGAGGCCGGCTCGTCTGGTCGGAGCGCTAGCTGCGCCTGCAGCGTGCCCACGCTCACCTTCAGCCTTGCCCGCCCGTTCTTGCGGGCAATGAGGACGGTCAGCTCCGCGCCTGCTCCCGGTCCGGGCAGGAAAAAATGCAGCCTTTCCGGATGGAGCCGCACCGGCAGCGCAGCCAGCATGTCTGCTGTGCGCCAGGAACCGGCTATGGCGACAAGCGATCCCCGGGCTTTGAGCAGGCGGTCGGCAGCAGAAAAAAAGACGCCCATCGTTTCCGGCGCGGCAAAAAGCGCCTCCCGCCGCAGGCTGCCCCGGGGCATGCGTCCGGAGCGGGGATCCTTCCACGGAGGGTTGCAGAAGACGGCATCGAAAAGCCCTCCTGCCTCGTGGCCTGCGAAGCTGCCCAAGGCAGTCCGCACAGCCTTCAGGACGCCCTCTTCCCCGGCGTCCCCCTGGACGGGGACGAAACGCCCGTCAAGCCCCAGGGCCCGGGCATTGCGCCCTGCTGCGGCGCACAGCCCCCCGTCTTTTTCCAGCCCGGCGACGCTCCATCCCGGCCGGGAAAGCAGCACGGCAAGCGACGCTGCTCCGCAGCCCGTGCCGAGTTCGCACAAAGCGGCATTCCCCGCCAGGGGCAGCTCCGCCGTCATGCCGGCAAGCGCAAGGGCATCCGCGCCGAACCGGTAGCTGCCCGGCGGCTGCTCCAGCCCGCGCGGGAACATGGCGCGGCGTTCCTCTATGCCCGGACCGTCCATTTTTCATCCCCTCCGCTCATTGCGCCGGAGCCTTGTTCCGGCTATATCCGGAAGACGGCGCCCACACCTTTCAAACCACAGGAAGCCATCTGCCATGTTCCGAGCCGACCTGCACATCCATTCACGTTTTTCCAGGGCCACAAGTCCCCGGCTCACCGTCAGGAACCTTGCGGCATGGGCCGGAGCGAAGGGCATCGACGTCCTTGCCACCGGCGATTTCACCCACCCGGCATGGCGTGAAGAACTGCGCGAAGCGCTGGTGCAGGACGGCAGCACAGGGCTCCTCCGCCTGAAGTCCCCCCTGTCCGCAGGAGATGCCGCCCGCGAGATACCGCAGCTTTCCGGCGTGCCTCTCAGGGAGCCGCAATTCATCCTGGAATCCGAGATCAGCTCTATCTACAGGAAAAACGGCAGGGTCCGCAAGGTCCACAGCCTGGTCTACATGCCCGATCTCGCGTCCGCCGACGCCTTCTGCACCCGGCTCGAAGCCATAGGCAACCTGCATTCCGACGGCCGCCCCATCCTCGGGCTGGACGTGAAGGTCCTGCTGGAGATGGTGCTGGAGATCCCCGGTGCGCACATGATACCTGCGCATATCTGGACGCCCTGGTTCTCGCTCTTCGGTTCGAAATCCGGCTTCGACAGCCTCGAAGAATGCTTCGAAGACCTTTCCCCGCATATCTTCGCCGCAGAGACCGGCCTTTCTTCCGATCCGGACATGAACCGCTGCTGGAGCAGCCTCGACCACATCCGCATGGTCTCCAGTTCCGATGCGCATTCCGGGGAAAACCTCGCCCGCGAGGCGACGCTCTTTGAAGGTCCTGCCTCCTACGGCGGCATTTTCGACGCCCTGCAGGGGAGAGGTGACGCCGTGCGCTATGCCGGGACCCTGGAATTCTTCCCGGAAGAAGGGAAATACCACCTCGACGGGCACCGCGCCTGCGGCGTCGTGCTGGAACCGGAAGAATGCATGCGCCTGGGCAACATCTGCCCCGTATGCGGCAAGCCGCTCACGATAGGCGTGCTCCACCGCGTGCTCGACCTGGCAGACCGCAGGACGCCGCCCAGCCCGGGCAAGGATTTCACCTCCCTGGTCCCCCTGCCGGAGATACTCGGGGAGATCCTCCATTGCGGCGCCAAAACGCAGAAGGTGTGGCAGCGCTACCCCAGGCTGCTGGAACTCTTCGGGCCCGAAATGGCCATCCTCCAGGAAACGCCGGAAGGGGACCTTTCCTCCCATTGGCCTGAACTGGGCGAAGCCGTGCGCCGCATGCGCGCCGGACAGGTCATGCGCCGCGCAGGATACGACGGACAGTATGGGACCATACGCCTTTTCGGGGAAGACGAAAACAAGGCATCCCTCCTGGAACGCGTGCCTGCGGCCCGCCGCAGGCCTGCGATGAGGGAAAGGGAGGCCTGCGCGCCCGGGACCGGCCACCGTTCCAGCCCCAAGCCTGCGTTCGCCTTCACGGCAGCGCAGGAAAACGCCATCGCCTACAGGGGCGGGCCCGTGCTCGTGCTTGCAGGTCCGGGGACCGGAAAGACCAGGACCCTCGTGGGGCGCATCATGCGCCTGCTGGAGGAGGGCAACGCTCCGGAGGACATGGCCGCCGTCACGTTCACCCGGAGGGCTGCCGAAGAGCTGCATGGCCGCCTGGCTGCCCTCCTGCCGCAGGAAAGGATCCCGCGCGCCGATACGCTGCACGCCCTCGCCCTTGAACGCTGGCAGGGAGAAAAGCCGGTGATACTTTCCGGGGAAGGAGCGCTGCGGGCCTTCCTGGAGGCCAATCCCGGCATGGAAAAAAAAGGCGCGGTCAAGCTCTTCTCCGCCCTGGAGCTCGGGAGGGAACAGATGGACGTCCCGCGCGAGCTGGAACTCCCCCTTGACCGCTACCGCCAGTGGAAGCAGAAGCGCGGGCTGGCCGACTACACCGACCTGCCCGAATCCTGGCTGGCCGAACTCCGCACCCGGAACTACGGCGTCCCCAAGCCATGGAAGCATCTGCTGGTCGACGAAGTCCAGGACCTCTCCCCTCTGCAAAAGGCGCTGGTGCAGGAGCTCGTGCCTGCTGACGGCTCGGGCTTTTTCGGCATAGGAGATCCCGACCAGTCCATCTACAGTTTCCGCGGCGCAGACGGCGGCATCGAAAACTCCCTGCGTGCGCGCTGGCCCGGACTCTCCGTCCTCCCCCTCGATGAAAGCCACCGCTCGGCCGAAGCCGTGCTCCGCGCCGGGCATGCGGCGCTGATGGGGCGCGGCGCTGGCAGGGTCCTGCGCTCAGCCACGGGATCATCCGCCACCCTGCAATGGCTGCGCGCACCCGATGCGGAACGCGAGGCGGCATGGATAGCGGAGCGCACGGCATGGCTCCTCGGCGGCACATCGCACCAGGAGGCTGACCAGCATGCCGGCGTGGCCGGATGCCATATGGAATCGGGCTCCTGCAGTCCGGGCGACATCGCCGTGCTCTGCAGGATCAAAGCCCTCATCCCCCCCATCAAGGCCGCGCTCGAACGCAGGGGGATCCCCTGCGCCGCCCCCGAAGCTGAAGCGTTCTGGAACGAAAGCCGCACGGAAAAACTGTTGAGCGCCGCCTCGGTCTTCCAGCACAGGCGCATGCATGCGCAGCGGGAGCACGCCCTGCGCGACGCCGAACGCTTCCCCCTGCTCGCAGCCACGGCTCCTTCTGAGGATGCCGTGCCTTCCATGGGGGAAGCATGGGATTCCATTCCCGAAAGCGCATGGGACATGGGCCCGCGGGCCGTGATCGGGCACGCCGCGGCGCTGTTCGATCCGCTCTATGCGGCATCCACCGCGTTCCGGCAGCTCTGCGACGCATGGAAGGAGCATGGGGGGTGGGAAGGTTTGCTCAGGCACGTGGCTTTCCGCCGCGACCTGGACGCCGTGCGCGGGCACTCTGAATTCGTGCAGGTCATGACCATGCACGCTTCCAAGGGGCTGGAATTCAAGGCCGTTTTCATCCCGGCATGCGAAGACGGGATCCTTCCCTTCCGCGGCGCGGACGCCCTGCTCGACAGGCAGGGATCCCATGCCCCCATCCCGGACGAGGAGGCAAGGCTGATGTATGTGGGGATCACCAGGGCGGCCGAGGCCGTATTCCTTTCCTCTGCGGAAAGGCGCACGCTGTTCGGCCACGCCCTTGAACTCGCCCCGTCGCCCCTGGTGCCGGCGGGATGCTTCCGGCCCGTACGGCTCGCACGGCGCTCCAGGACGACAGCCAGCCAGCTGACCTTGCTCTAATCCGTCATAACGCAGGCTTCATGGCGGCGTCGATCAGGATGCCGGCGGTGAGCAGCGCGCTGAAAATGAGGATGTTGCGCGAAGTCAGCCCCAGGCACCGGTTGAGCGCCGATCCCTGGTAAATGGAAGCGATCATGCTCCAGACCCTGTAGTGCGGCACCAGGAACAGCAGGGGGAGCAGCCCCGCCCAAAACATGCCGTGCGGGATGAGGCACAGCGCCAGGGCGCAGGCCAGCCCTCCAAGGGCAAGATAGCAGCGCAGGCCGAATTCGGCGCCGAAACGCGCGATGAGGGTCTTCTTTCCGGATATCCTGTCCTGGTCGCGGTCGCGGAAATTATTGACCATGAGCAGCAGGTCGACGCACGCGCCGACGGCAAGCCCCGCAAAGGTGGACTGGGGCGTCCAGGATCCCGCCTGGACATAGGCGGTGAATCCCACGGGCACCACGCCGAAGAACACCAGCACCAGCGCGTCGCCCCAGCCGCGGGCGGCAAGCGGATATGGCCCGGCGGAATACATGTAGGCGCAGACGACGCAGAGCGCGGCCACGGCAAGCATGGCCCGCCCCCCGTACAGGGCAAGCGGCGCTCCGGTCATCATGGCCAGGGCAAGCACGAGGGCGATGCCGAGCTTCATCTTTCCCGGCGATATCCAGCCCTGTGCGCAGGCCCTGCGGGGGCCGAGCCTGTCCCCCCGGTCATTGCCTTTCAAATAATCATAGACGTCATTGATAAGGTTCGAGGCGATCTGCATCAGCTCGGCGAACAGCGCGCACAGCAGCGCAGGCAGGGGCCGGAACGCCCCCAGCCAGGCGGCGACGGCGCAGCCCACCATCACGGGGGCAAGGGCCGCGGCCAAGGTCTTGGGGCGCGCAGCCAGCACCCATGCGTAAAGAGAATCCCTGCGCACTTCCTTTTCCATGACCTGCATCCTCCGCCCTGCTCGTTCAGTTCGCGAGTGCAGCTTGCCCTTCCCTCCACAGGAAAGGCAAGCTGCACGCACAGATGGATCCAGCCCCTGCATCTGCGCCGGGGCAGACTCCGCCGCTACACCACGCCATGCTCGCCGGGACGCTCGAAATCGTCCCGCACCTGCGCCTTCTTATGGTAAAGGCCGATGTCGCCAAAGGACATGAGGATGGGCGAAGCGATGAAGATGGAAGACCAGGTGCCGAAGATGACGCCGAGGCACATGGTCAGGGCAAAGTTGTGGATGACGCTGCCGCCCAGGAAGTACAGGGCAAGGCTGGCCATGATGGTCGTGGCGGAAGTCATGATGGTCCTGGCCAGCGTCTGGTTGACGGAATCGTTGATGACCTGCGCCATGGTCGGCTTGACGTCGGCGTCGGCCGGGATGGCCCGCAGGTTCTCGCGTATGCGGTCGTACACCACGATGGTGTCGTTGATGGAGTAGCCGATGATGGTCAGCAGCGCGGCGATGGTGTTCAGGTCGATCTCCACGCCCAGCAGGGTTATCAGCCCCGTGACCACCATGACGTCGTGCATCAGGGCCAGGATGGCGCCCAGGGCGAAGTTCAGCTTCAGCTTCCAGCAGCAGGCGATGGTCACCAGGAGCCCCAGGGCCACGCCCCACAGCCTGTTGAAGCCGAAATAGCCGGCGAAGTACACGGCGGCAAAGAGCACCGCGGACATGCCGCCCGCCACGAACCAGCTGTGCTCGAACCGGCCAGAGATGTACACGGTGATGAGCAGCACGGCGTAGAACAGTGCTTCGATGGCCATGTTGCGCAGGTCGCTGCCCACCTTGGGGCCCACCGATTCCAGGCGGGCGATGGTGGCGGCGTTGCCGGGGATGCGCGATTTGAGCGCGCCCATGACCTGTTCGCGCAGCTCCTTGATCTTGTCCGTGTTCTGCGAGGCGAAGCGCAGCAGGTAGTCATCGCCGTCGGAACCGACCTGCTGTATGGTCAGGCCGGGCAGGTCCACGCCTTCGAGGGCGTGCTTCACCTGCTCGTCGCCGATGGGCTTTTCAAACTGCACCTGGACCATGACGCCGCCGGCGAAGTCCACGCCGTAGCGCAGCCCCCCGTTCCAGAAAATGGCGGCTATGCCCATCAGGATGCATAATCCTGAAATGATGTAGGCATAGCGGCAGAAGCCGGCGAAATTGAAATGGGTCTCTTTGGAAAGAACAGCAAATGCCATGGAAGAAACCTCGTTATCCTAAATGCTTATTTTCTGGCTGCGGGAATGGCCCATGAAATGCTCGAAGACGGCGCGCGAAACGAATATGGCCGTGAACATGGAGGCCAGGATGCCCAGCGACAGCGTCACCGCGAATCCGCGTATGGGGCCTGTGCCGAACTGGTACAGGATGGCCGCCGTGAGGAGCGTGGTCAGGTTGGAGTCGATGATGGCCACGCTGGCGCGGCTGAAGCCGGCATCGATGGCCTCCAGGGCGCTCAGGCCCTTTTTGAGTTCCTCGCGGATGCGTTCGAAAATAAGCACGTTGGCGTCCACCGACATGCCTATGGTGAGCACGATGCCCGCTATGCCGGGCAGCGTGAGCGTGGCGCCGAACAGCGTCATGCCCGCCATGAGGATGAGCATGGTGAAGATGAGCATGATGTCGGCCACGATGCCGGAGAGCCCGTAGTAGATGGGCATGATGATGAACACGGCTGCGGCGCCCACCATGGCGGCGATGATGCCGCTGTTGATGGATTCCTGCCCGAGGGAAGGTCCGACGGTGCGCTCTTCGAGCACGGTGACGGGCGTGGGCAGGGAGCCGGCGCGCAGCACGATGGCCAGGTCCTGCGCCTCTTCGGTGGTGAAGCTGCCTGTGATGGAGGCCTTGCCTCCGGCGATCCTGTCCTGGATGACGGGGGCGGAATAGACCTTGCCGTCCAGCACGATGGCCATGCGCTTCTTGATATGCTCGCCGGTGATGCGCTCAAAATTGTTCGCGCCGCGGTTGTTGAATTCCAGCCCGACGTAGGACTGGCCGAATTCATTGAAGGCCGGGCGGGCGTTGGTGATGTCCTCGCCGCCCATCAGCGGCTCGGAATCCAGGATGATGGTGCTCACGGACTCCGAACCGTCGCGGTTTTTCACAACGTAGGGGAATCGCGCCGTGCCCGCGGGGAGCATCATCACGTCAGGCCCCACGTCGTCCCGGACGAGGCGGAACTCCAGGTGGGCGGTCTGCCCTATGATCTGCACGGCGCGCGCGGCATCGGTCATGCCCGGCAGCTGCACCTGCACCTGGTTGTTCGACTGCTTGCGGATGTCGGGCTCTGCCACGCCGAACTGGTCGATGCGGTTGCGGATGGTGCGCACCACCTGGTCCATGGTCATGTCGATGGTCTGCTTCTTATGCTCGGGAACAGCGTCGAACAGATACGTCTTGCCGGAGGCCGTATCGGTAGAGCCCAGGACGACGAGATGGGAAAAATATTTGGAAAGCATGCTTTCAAACGCCGTTGCCTGGTCCGCTCTGGGCAGGACGACTTCCAGCTGGCCGCTTCCGTTGACGCGCGGCTTCATGAGAGTGATCTTTTCCCGGCTGGCCCTGTCGCGCAGATCCTGTCCGGCGACGGAAAGGCTGTTCTGCACGGCCTTGTCGATATCCACCCCCAGGGTGAGGTTCATGCCGCCCTTGAGATCGAGCCCAAGGTTGATGCGGTCTGTCACGAGGGAGCCGAGCGGAGTGTTGCCGATGAACGGGATGTTGGGCAGCGCGTAGGCCATCACCGCAAGCAGCACGAGGATGGAGAATGCGAAGCGCAGCTTTATGGATTTCATGATTCGGTCCTTATGGGCAAAAACAACCAAGCCCCATGCCCGGGCAGGGCATGGAAGCCTGGCAGACAGCGGGCGGCTGGCCTATTTTTTCTTTTCGGCGGATTTGTCGTCTGCCGGTTTTTCCGCCTGGGCCTTCGGGTCGAAAATGCCGCCGATGGCGCCGCGGGTCACTTTGATCTTCGTTTCGCCGAGGTCAAGGGTGAGGATGTCGCCCTCTATGTCCACGATGCGCCCGATCAGGCCGCCCACGGTGACGATATGCGTGCCCTTGCCCAGGGAAGCGAGCATCTGCTTGTGTTCCTTGTTGCGTTTCTGCTGCGGGCGGATGAGCAGGAACCAGAACACGGCGAACATGAGGAGGAGGGGTACGAGGGAAGCAAAGGCTCCGGCGCCGCCTCCGGCGGCTCCGGCCCCGCCGGAAGAGCCGGCGGCATAGGCGATGGAAGTGAGCATGGTCGTCTCCAGTGCTGAATTTGCGGCGGCAGCCGCGTTGGAAAAAAACTCTTATCCTGTTAAGGCGTTTTACGCAATGTTTTTGCGCGGCACCGGGCCCGGGGGCGCGCCGGATGCTGGACAAAACGCTTTTCCATGGGGTAAGCTGCCTTTATGTAAAGATAATTACGATTTTTCCCCTGGCAACGGGAAACCTCAAGGAGCGAGCCATGTCCATGCCTGCCAACTCCGCGGAACGCGCCAAGGCGCAGTCCAGGGTCCTTATCGAGAGCCTCCCCTACCTGCGGGCGTACCGCGGGGAGACCATCGTCATCAAATACGGCGGCCACGCCATGACGGATGAAGATCTCAAGCTGGCCTTTGCCCGCAACATCAGCCTTCTCAAGCTCGTGGGGATCCATCCCGTCGTCGTGCATGGCGGCGGCCCGCAGATCAACGACATGCTCGGCAGGCTGGCGATCAAGTCGGAATTCCGCCAGGGGCACCGCGTCACCGACGACGCCACCATGGACGTGGTCGAAATGGTCCTGGTGGGCTCGGTCAACAAAAGCGTGGTCAACCTCATCAACCGGACAGGCGCACGGGCCGTGGGGCTTTCGGGCAAGGACGGCCTGCTGCTGGAAGCGGAAAAGCTCTCCATGACCATCAGCCGCGGGCAGGACGTGCCGCCGGAGATCATCGACCTGGGCAGCGTGGGCAAGGTCAGCAAGGTCAACGCCAGGCTGCTGCGCTCCCTCATCGAGGACGATTTCGTCCCCGTCATCGCCCCGGTGGGCGTCGATGCCGCTGGGCGCACCTACAACATCAACGCCGATTCCGTCGCCGGGGCCGTGGCCGGCGCGCTCAAGGCCCGCCGGCTGCTCATGCTCACCGACGTGGCTGGCATCCTGGACAGGGAAGGGACGCTGATCGAGCATGCCAACGCTGACGACATCTTCCGCATGAAGAACGACGGGACGCTCAGCGGAGGCATGATCCCCAAGGTGGACTGCTGCCTTGCCGCCCTGGAGGCCGGCGTGGAAAAGGTGACCATCGTCGACGGCCGCGTGGAAAACTGCGTGCTCCTGGAGCTGCTCACGGACCAGGGCATCGGCACGCAGCTGGAAAAGTAGCGGATCCGGCGGGGCACTGGAAGCCCCGGGAACGCCTGGGCCGGACAGGGAAAACGCGCAAAAACAGAGCCGCGCTCTGCGAGCGCGGCTCTTTATGCCCCTGAAGGAAAACCATCAGTCGAGGATCTTTTTCCTTTCTTCGGCCGGCAGGATGCCGCGCTTGCTCTCGCGCACGAAGGACAGGAATTCCATGATCTCCGGAAAGTGCCCGTATTCCGCTTCCAGCTGCATGAGCGCATCCGGCCTGGGCTGGCCGGAATACCACGTCACGCGGAAGGCCTGCTTGAAGGCGGAAAGCAATTCCAGCGAGGCTTTGAACCTCCTCAGCCCGACGATATTCGGGGAGCGCACCGTGGCGCGGTTGCCCACGGCCAGCATCCACGGGGGCAGATCCTGGTCTATCCCCGAACAGCCGCCCACAAAGGCATGGCTGCCGATGCGCACGAACTGATGCACGGCGGAAAGGCCTCCGATGATGGCGTAGTCGTCCACGAAGCAATGCCCTGCGAGCGTGGCATTGTTGGACATGACGATATGGTCCTTCACCACGCAGTCATGCGCCACGTGCACATAGGCCATGATGAGGTTGTGGCTGCCGATGCGCGTCTCGCCGGAGCCGTCTTCCGTTCCCCTGTGTATGGTGGAAAATTCGCGGATGTTGTTGGCGTCGCCAATGACAAGGCGCGTCACTTCGCCGTGGAATTTGAGGTCCTGGGGCTCGCCGCCCACCAGGGCGTAGGAGTGGACGTGGTTGTCCTCGCCCATGGAAGTGTAGCGCTTCACGGTGGCGAAGGCGTCTATGCGGGAACGCGCGCCGATGACCACATCGCCCTCGATGAGGGCGCAGGGGCCGACGACGACGTCTTCGCCGAGCTTGGCGCCGGGATCGACGAATGCTGAAGGATGGATCTGCGGGGCTCCCATCTACATGCCCTCTCTTGGGAAAACGGCGGCCGTCAGGCGCGCTTCGGCGGCGAGCATGCCCCCGACATAGGCTTTGGCGTCCATTCTCCAGAACTGCATTTTGTGAACGAGGCCGGAGCATTCCAGGTCAAGCCTGTCTCCAGGGCGCACGGGAGCGCGGAAGCGCGCCCTTTCGATCCCGGCAAAGAGCGAGATGTTCTTCTGAAAGTCCACCATGTTCGGGTAGCTGTGGGCCACCAGGAGGACGCCGGTCTGCGCCAGTGCCTCGATGATCAGCACGCCCGGCATGACGGGCAGCCCCGGGAAATGCCCCTGGAAAAAAGGCTCGTTGTAGGTGAGGTTCTTATAGGCGCGGATATGGTCGCCCGAAACCAGTTCCTCGACCCGGTCCACCAGCAGGAAGGGATAGCGGTGGGGGAGGATCTCAAGGATCTTCTGGATGTCGAATGACAGGCTCTCGCTCATGTTTCCCCCTTTGCGCTCACATGCCGCCCCTGCCAGGCAGGGGCGGCCGGAGTTATTTGCGGTGCATCTTGGCCATCCAGCGGTTCCATACGGAAAGCAGCGAACTGTCCGTACGGGTGCTGGCTATGGGCTTGTGGCCGAGTTCCTTTTCCAGGCGGGCGACGCGCTTGAACAGCTCCGGTATCTTGGGCGTGAGCGTAGCCAGGCGGAGGAAGGAACTGTATTCCATGGTGGGCGATCCGCTGACTATCTTCCCTTCCTCTATGTCCTTGGCGACGCCAGACTGCGGCCCGATGGTGCTGTTGCTGCCGATATGCAGATGCCCGGAGACGCCCACCTGACCGGCCATGGTCACACCGTCGCCGACATGCGTGGAGCCGGCTATGCCCACCTGGGAAACGATGAGGCAGTCCCTGCCCATGCGCACGTTGTGCCCGATCTGCACGAGATTGTCGATCTTCGTGCCCGAACCTATGGACGTCGTGCTCAGGGCCGCCCTGTCGACGGCGGCGTTGGCGCCGATCTCGACGCCGTCCCCGGCTTCCACATGGCCTATCTGCGGCACCTTGTTGATGCCGTCCTTCGTGCGCGCAAAGCCAAATCCTTCCGCTCCCAGCACGGCTCCTGGCTGGAGGACGCAGGCATTGCCCAGCACCGTGCCGGCCATGAGCACGGCATGGGGATACAGCGTGCAGCCATCCCCCAGGCGGCAGTCTTCGCCGATGTAGCAGCCGGGGAACACGGTGCAGCCCTTGCCCAGCACGGCACGCGGCCCGATGTAGCTGAACGGATACACGGTGCATCCCTCGCCCAGCGAAGCCGAAGGATCGATGGATGCCAGGCTGCTCACGCCCTCAAAGCTGCCCTGCGGCCTTGCAAAAAGCGTCAGGGCCCTGGCGAAAACAGGGTAAGGCTCGTCGGCGACCAGCACCCTGGCCGCGTCGGCGGCGTGTTCTGGCCGTGCGATCACCGCGCCAGCGCGGGTATCTTTCAGCTGCCCGGCGTATTTGGGGTTCGAAAGGAAGCTCAGTTCGGCGGGGCCGGCTTCCTCAAGCGTGTTGATGCCTGTGATGGCGATGTCTCCCGCCCCGCCGTTCAGGACAAGCCGGACACCCAGCTGTTCCGCCAGTTCTGAAAGCATGTGCGATGGCAGCGGCATGGCAGCTTCCTTACTTAGAGCTGATCTTGTACTTGCCGCCCCTGGACTTCCAGGCGCGGTTCACTTCCTGGATGACGCCTTCGGTCACGTCATAGCTGGCAGTGGCGTACGGAATGGCCTGGGTGGTGATGATCAGGTCGTACCCGTTCTTTTCGGCAAAAGCCTTGCATGCGGCGGAAACGACTTCATTCATCTGCGCGTCGATGTCGCGCTGCAGGCGCTGGGCGCGCTGGGCAAAGGCAGTCCCCCTGGTCTGGATGTCCTGGAAGGTCTTCTGGAGCTTGCCCTGGCGTTCGGCCCTCGCCTTGTCGGAAAGGGCGGGAGCCTGATTTTCAAAGTCCTTCACCTGCTTGTCAAAGTCGGCCTGCTGCTGCTCGAGCTGCTTGCGCTCCCTGCCCAGGGAAGCTTCGATCTGCCGGTCGGCCTCTTTGCCGGGATCGCTCTGCGTGGAGACGCGGACGGGGTTGAGGACACCGATCTTGCCCGCTGCCTGGGCGGGAGAAGAAAGGGCGGCGCAGAGGAGGGCGGCCGCCAGCACGGCGACGGTTTTGCGGATCATACGATGACTCCTTTTAGGAAAATGATTGCATGAACATGGTCTAGAATGGATGGACTGGAAACAATACTCTTTTCGATGAGGAAACGTCAAGAGCCGCACCTGCTTGCGGGCATCCCGGAAAGCGTTTATAAAAAAGCAGGCGATCCATCAGGCGCATCCACCCTGGAGGCAGAACTATGAAAAAGGCGTTCATTATTTCAGCCATGGCCCTCGCACTGGCGTTCGGAGCTGCGGCTCAGGCTAAAGATTACAGGATGACAGACGAAAAATATGACCGGTTCATGAGGACGGACGCAGATTTCAAGAATGCCAACGACGACCTCAATGCCCTTTGGAAGCAGATCAAGGGCAAGCTGGGCAAGGAGGAGTTCGACCGCCTGCTCAAGGAGCAGCGCGCATGGATCAGGCAGCAGGGCAGGCTTGCCGGAGCGATCAGCGGCGTCAGTGAAGTCGAAGCCTTCACCATCGTCACGCGCCGCCGCATCAAGGAACTGGACAAGGTGCTTGCCGCAAACGGCGGGGCCAGGCAGGAGGTCCCGGCCAGGAAG
>CACZQM010000086.1 GCA_902783285.1 uncultured Desulfovibrio sp.
AAGGGATGGATGCATTCCGTGCTGAAAAATCCCCCCGCCATACCCTTCGATTCCGTGCCCTCGGCCGAACTCAGGGAAAAGTCCATGCCGGTGAGCTGGCAGAACTGCCTGAAAGAACGTTCCGAGCTGCGCGCCCAGTTTGAAGAACGCGTGAAGAAAAGGCGCTAGCCCGATGCCGACCGCACCATGCCCCGCTCCGGGAGCATCCCTGCCAGGGCCCTGCCCGGGATGCCCCCCCCGCCGCATCCCGCCGCCGCTGAGGATATGACCGGTGCCTGCCCCTGACGGGCCTGCATCACTGCAGGCAAGACGCTTCCCCCTCGACCTGAAGACGGTGCTCATCGCCGCCATCTCGGTCTTCCTGCTGGTGTTCAATGTCTTCCCCATGTGCTACCTGGTCTTCCGGGCCTTTTTCGGGGAAGGCGGCTTCACCCTGGAGGCGTTCAGGCGCATCTATTCCTATTCCCTGAACTGGAACGCGCTCTGCAACACCCTGGTCACGGCCGGGCTGTCCATGGTCTTCGGGGTGATGATCGCCTTCCCCCTGGCATGGCTCGTCGGGCGCACCGACATGTACGGCCGCCGCTTCTTCCGCAGCGTCTTCGTGATGACCTACATGGTGCCGCCCTATGTCGGGGCCATGGCCTGGCTGCGCCTCCTCAACCCCCGCGCCGGCACGCTCAATGCCTGGCTCGTCAGCCTTTTCGGCCTTTCGGAGAGCCCCTTCGACATCTACAGCATCGGCGGGCTGGTCTGGGTGCTGACGACGTTCTACTACCCCTTCGCCTTCATCACCATCTCGCGGGCCATGGAAAAGATGGACCCGTCCCTGGAGGAAGCCTCGAAGATCAGCGGCGCATCCCCCCTCAGGACGGTGATGACGGTCACGCTGCCCATCATGCTGCCTTCCATCGTGGCCGCAGGACTGCTGGTCTTCGTGTCTGCGGCGTCCTGCTACGGCATCCCCTCCATCATCGGCGCCCCCGGGCAGCTGGACACGGTGACGACGCGCATCATCGATTACGTCTACGTGGGTTCGGCGGAGGGGCTCACAGACGCCACCACCCTGGCCGTCGCCCTGATGCTCATCGCCAACCTGGTCCTTTACGCTTCCATGTTCCTGTGCGGCAAGCGGCAGTATGTCACCGTCTCGGGCAAATCGACGCGCCCCAACATCGTCGAACTGGGCAGATGGCGCCTGCCGACCACCCTGCTCGTCAGCCTTTTCGCCTTCATCGTGGTCGTCCTCCCCTTTGCCACGGTGGCCATGACCTCCGTCACACAGAACCTGGGTAAGCCGCTGGACATCACCAACTTCACGATGCGCTACTGGCACATCCTGTTCACCCGCAAAGGCATCGCGGACACCGCCCTGAACAGCCTGATCGCGGCTTCCGCCGCAGCCACAGCCGGCATCGTCATCGCCTGCGTCATGGCATGGCTCCTGACGCGCACCCGCGCCAGGGGCAGGCATATCCCGGACTTCCTCATCACGCTGGGCAGCGGCACGCCGAGCGTGGTCATCGCGCTGGCGCTGATCATGACCATGTCCGGACGCTTCGGCATCAACATCTACAACACGCTGCTGATCATGATCGTCGCCTACATGGTGAAATACCTGATGATGGGCATGCGCACGGTCGTTTCGGCCATGAACCAGATACACCCTTCGCTGGAGGAAGCAGCGCAGATATCGGGGGCGGAATGGCACCGCGGCTTCAAGGATGTCACCCTGCCCCTGATCGCGCCCTCCGTCGTGGCCGGATGGTTCCTCATGTTCATGCCCAGCTTCTACGAGCTGACCATGTCCACGCTGCTGTATTCGGCCAACACCAAGACCCTCGGCTACGAACTGTTCACCTACCAGACCTATCACAGCCAGCAGACGGCGTCGGCCATAGCCACGGGCATCCTCGTCATGGTCGTGGCCGTCAACTGGCTGCTGCACAAATGCACGAAGGGCCAGTTCTCGATCTGACGGCGGACTGGAGACCAAAGGAGCGGCATGGAATGTCGAGCATCACCCTTGCTGGCGTCACAAAGCACTATGGCAGCGTCCAGGTCATCCAGACCTTCAACGGCGTCATCGGAGACGGGGAATTCGTCACCCTCCTGGGTCCTTCCGGCTGCGGAAAGACCACCATGCTGCGCATGATCGCCGGTTTTGAAAAGCCTTCTTCCGGCGAGATACGCATCGGCGATGCCGTGGTCAGCGGGCCGGGGCAGTTCATCCCCCCGAACCTGCGCGGCATCGGCATGGTCTTCCAGACCTATGCCGTCTGGCCCCACATGAACGTCTTTGACAACGTGGCCTACCCCCTGAAGATCCAAGGCAAACCCCGCGCCGAGATCAAGAGCCTGGTCGAGGACATGCTCGAAGCCATGCATCTCGGGCCGTACGCCAAGCGCCTGCCGTGCGAGCTTTCCGGCGGGCAGCAGCAGCGCGTGGCCCTGGGCAGGGCCCTGGTGAGCAAGCCGGGGGTCCTCCTCCTGGACGAGCCCCTGAGCAATCTCGACGCCAAGCTGCGCGAGTCCATGCGCTTTGAGATCAAGGAGCTTCAAAAAAGATCAGGCATCACCGTCGTCTATGTCACGCATGACCAGTCCGAGGCGATGGCCATGAGCGACAGGATCTTCGTGTTCCATAAGGGGGCTGTGCAGCAGGCAGACACGCCGGTGAACATATACAACGCCCCTGCCAATCCCTTCGTGGCCGACTTCGTGGGGAAGGTCAATTTCCTGCGCGGCACGGCCGGCGACGGGAGCATCACCTTCGAGGGCGGACAGCACATGGGCTATGACGGCCCCCGGCGGGGGCCCGTCATCCTGGCCGTGCGCCCCGAGAACATCAGCCTGCGAACCGACGGCGGCCTTCTGCACGGCACCCTGGCGCAGGCCTATTACCTGGGAGACATCACCGACTGCCGCGTCGTGCTGGACGGCAGCACGGGAGATGCCGAGATCCGCGTCATCGCCCCAGGGCAGTCCTGCGGCGGCATCGCCGCCGGCACGCCTGTGTGGCTGGACTTCGGTCGATACCTTCTTTTCGACGGCGCTTAGCAGCCCGGTCCCACCCGCATGGCGGTCAGGCAGGACGACCAGGGAGCAGGTGCTTGTGCGCCTCGTAAAACTCGTTGTAATCCTTGAGCATGTATTGCAGAAGCTCCGGCGGGTCAAGTTCGTAGGGGCATTTGCTGCGGCAGGCTCCGCAGCGGCGGCATTCGTTGATCTTTTCCATCTTGGCCCGCCATTCCGGCGTGAAGTACTGCTCCCAGGGGGAACGCCGCAGCAGCATGTTCATGCGGGCGCAGTTGCGGATCTCTATGCCCGCCGGACACGGCATGCAGTATCCGCAGCTCCGGCAGAACGCCCCTGAAAGTTCCTGCCTTTCCCTGGCGATATGCTCCCACACGGCATCGTCAGGGACAGCTCCTGCCCCATCCCCGGAGGCGAGGGCGATCCACTGCTCCAGTTCTTCAAAACGCTGGATGCCCCAGATCGGGACCACGTTCCCGTAGCGCTCCATGAAGGCGTGGCAGGCACGGGCGTCGGTCAGGAGGCCACCGGCAAGCCCCTTCATGGCGATGAAGCCGATGTCCGCCTCCCGGCACCTCCCGGCAAGGGCCAGGTCCCGCTCGGAAGAGATGTAGCAGAAAGGGAACTGCACCGTTTCGAACAGGCCGGAATCGACGCATTCTTCGGCGACAGAAATGCGGTGCGTCGTTACGCCGATATGCCCGATGAGGCCGCGCCTGCGTGCTTCCAGGGCTCCGGCATACGCGCCGTCCGGATCGTCCGGGTCCGGCAGTCCAGGCACGTTATGCAGCTGGAAGATGTCGATATAGTCCGTCTGCAGGGCCTTCAGGCTGCTTTCGATATGCTGGAGCAGCCCCTTTTTGTCCCTTGCCTGGCTCTTCGTCGCCAGGACGACACGGTCCCGCACGCCGCGCAGGGCTTCCCCCGTCTTGCTCTCGCTGTCGGAATAGGCGCGCGCGGTATCGAAGAAATTGATCCCGGATTCATAGGCCGCCCGCACCAGCCTGACAGCGTAGCTGCGTTCGCACCGCTGCAGGGGGAGGCATCCCATCGACGTTTTGGTGACCATGATCCCCGTCTTGCCCAGCCGTACTTTTTTCATTCCTCCGCCCTCCTGTCCGCTGCTGCATGCCCGGAAACGGGCCGTTCATGAGCTGGCGTGCGGACGCATGCCATCGCTTCCTGCCTAACGCATTATGAAGGCAAGGGCAACTGGCTGTGCCGGCCGGGGCCTGTCCGCCTGCAACGCCGCAGGGGACGCAGACCGGGAGGAAAACAGGAAGAAGGCCCCGCCTTCCGGGAAAGGGACCGGTCCAACGTTCTTCTTGCCTGAACATGGAATAAAAAGTAAGATTCATCCCCTATCGGAGATTGCTCCCTGAGAGGATGGGCCCGGCATTGCCCTGCCCGCTTTGAAGCCGTTTCCATGTGCATGGGGACAGGGGCCGGAGCGGAAGCAAGCGCCACGGCAAAATAGTATGTAATTCAGCAAGATCAATAGATTGTTGATCACGTTAACTGCTTGCCCTTAGGTGATGCGCCTCGCCGCGGCTTTCGTTTGGAGAGCCGCCCGCGCCAAGGAGGAAGGATTGGCCAGGAAGAAGACCATGCAGCAATGGACGGTGGAGGATTCCATAGACCTTTACGGGATCCGCAGCTGGAGCACGGGATATTTCGACATCTCGCCCAAGGGCGAAGTCGTGGTGCGCCCCTTCGGCCGCGATGGCGGACCGGAAGTCAGCGTGCTGGACATCATCAACGAACTTAAAGACCGGGGCTATGACCTGCCCATCCTCCTGCGCATCGAAAACATCCTGGAGTCGCAGATCTCCCTGCTCCACCAGACGTTCCGGGCGGCCATAGCCCAGCTTGGCTACAAGGGGCAGTACCGCGGCGTCTTCCCCATCAAGGTCAACCAGCAGCAGCAGGTCGTGGAAAAGATCGCCCACTACGGCGCGGCCTACCACCACGGGCTGGAAGTGGGGTCCAAGGCCGAGCTCATCGCCGCCATCAGCCAGCTCAAAAGCCGCGAAGCCTGCCTCATCTGCAACGGCTACAAGGACGAGGAGTTCATCGACCTGGGCCTGCATGCCCTGAGCATGGGCTTCAACGTCATCTTCGTGCTGGAGATGCCGCGCGAGCTGGATGTCATCATCCAGGAATCGCAGCGCCTGGGCGTGCGCCCGCAGATCGGCGTGCGCGTCAAGCTGACCACCAAGGCCAGCGGACACTGGTCGGAATCCGGGGGCGAACGATCTTCCTTCGGGCTCACTTCCGCCCAGATCGTGGACGTCGTGGACAGCCTCAAGGAATATGGCATGCTCGACACGCTCAAGCTGATGCACTACCACCTGGGCTCGCAGGTGCCGAACATCCGCGACATCCGCGCAGCCGTCATGGAAGCCACGCGCATCTACGCCAGCCTCATCCATGAGGGCGCCCCCATGGGCTACCTCGACCTGGGCGGCGGGCTGGCCGTGGACTATGACGGTTCGCATACCAGCTACGTGAGCTCGCGCAACTACACCCTCATGGAATACTGCACCGACGTCGTCGAGGCTGTCATGACCATCCTCGACGCGCAGGACATAGCCCATCCGCACATCATCACGGAATCCGGGCGGGCCACGGTCGCCTATTATTCCATCCTGCTGTTCAACGTCCTGGACGTCAACCTCATCGAAGTCGGCAACATCCCTGACGAACTGCCGGAAGGCACGCCCGAAGCCGTATCCAACCTCAGGGAAACGCTGGAGAACATCAATCCCCGCAACCTCCAGGAATCCTACAACGACGCCATCTACTACTACGACGAGATGCGCCAGCTCTTCCTCGCCGGGCGCGTCACCCTGCGCCAGCGCACGCTGGCCGAGCGCCTCTTCTGGGCCATCATGCGCGCCCTCTCCCAGGAAAAGTCCCGGGTGAAGTTCATCCCCAAGGAACTGAACGAGATCGACGCCATGCTCGCCGACATCTACTACTGCAATTTCAGCGTGTTCCAGTCGCTTCCCGACAGCTGGGCCATAGACCAGCTCTTCCCGGTGATGCCCATCCACAGGCTGAACGAATTTCCCGAAAGGCAGGGCATCCTTTCCGACCTCACCTGCGACAGCGACGGGCGGATCTCGCATTTCATCGACCCCCAGGGGCTCAAGAACACGCTGGAACTGCATTCCCTGAAGGATGGCGAGGAATACTACCTCGGCACCTTCCTCGTGGGGGCCTACCAGGAAACGCTGGGCGACCTGCACAACCTGCTGGGAGACACCAACGTCGTTTCGGTGCGCATCCAGGAGGACGGCAGCTTTGACTTTGTGCGCGAGATCGACGGCGACACCGTTTCCGACATCCTCGCCTATGTGGAATACGACCCGCACCGCGTGCTGCTGGGCATACGCAAATCTGCAGAACGCGCCGTGAGGGAAGGCAGGATCAGCCCCGTGCAGCGCTTCAAGCTCATGCAGGCCTTTGAGAACGGCCTGCGCGGATACACCTATTTTGAAAGCTGACCCGGCGCCATCGCCGGCCGGGATCCCCTAACTTCCAAGAGAACAAGGAGCAGGACATGGCTAAAGTGCTAATCATCGGCGCAGGGGGCGTCAGTTCCGTGGCGACGCACAAATGCGCGCAGGCTTCCGACGTGTTCACCGATATCGTCCTCGCCAGCCGCACGCCCTCCAAATGCGAGGCCATAGCAGCCAGCGTGAAGGCCCATTACGGCCGCGACATACAGACAGCCCGGGTCGACGCGGACAACGTGCCGGAGCTCACGGCGCTCATCCGCAGCGTCCGGCCTGACCTCGTGATGAACATAGCCCTGCCCTACCAGGACCTGCACATCATGGACGCCTGCCTGGAGGCCGGGGCCAACTACATGGACACGGCCAATTACGAGCCGCCGGACGACGCGCACTTCGAATACAAATGGCAATGGGCCTACCAGCAGCGGTTCAGGGACGCGGGGCTGTGCGCCCTGCTGGGCTCCGGGTTCGACCCCGGCGTCACCAACGTGTTCTGCGCCTATGCCCAGAAGCACCTGTTCGACGAGATCAACGTGCTGGACATCATCGACGCCAATGCCGGCGACCACGGGCTGCCCTTCGCCACCAACTTCAACCCCGAGATCAACCTGCGCGAAGTCTCTGCCAGGGGCCGCTACTGGGAACGCGGCGAATGGGTGGAGACCGACCCCCTGTCGTGGAAGATGAACTTCGACTTCCCCGAGGGCATCGGCCGGCGCAACTGCTACCTGATGTACCACGAAGAGCTGGAATCGCTGGTGCGCAACCTGAAGGGCATACGCCGCGCCCGCTTCTGGATGACCTTTGGCGATTCCTACCTGAACCATCTCCAGGTCTTCAAGAACGTGGGGCTCATCGGCATCGAGCCGGTGAAGTTCCAGGGGCAGGACATCGTGCCGCTGCAATTCCTTGCCAGGCTGCTGCCCGATCCGGCATCGCTCGGCCCGCGCACCGTGGGCAAGACGTGCATCGGCTGCCTGATGCGCGGCAAGAAGGACGGGCAGGACATCACCCGCTACATCTACAACATCTGCGACCATCAGGAATGCTACCGCGAGCTCGGCTCGCAGGCCATTTCGTACACCACGGGCGTGCCGGCCATGATCGGCGCCATGATGATCGTCACCGGCAAGTGGAACAAGCCCGGCGTATGGAACATGGAGCAGCTGGACCCCGACCCCTTCATGGAGCAGCTCGGCACCTACGGACTGCCATGGAAGGTCATCGAACCCGTGCAGCAGCCTGCATGACGGCGGAAGGCATGGACACGCAGGAAAAGATAGTCCGGCTGGAAGAGCAGTCCTGGTTCCAGGAAAGGCTGCTCTCCCAGCTCAATGAAGCACTCACGCTGCAGCAAAAGCAGCTTGATGCAGCGGAACGCCGCATCGCACTGCTGGAAGCCCGCGTGCGTGAACTGCTCCTTTCCGCGCCGCAGGATGCGCCGGAAAACGCCCTCCCCCCGCACCACATGCCCGAAAGATACTAGATGAACGATTACCTTGCCCGCCTGCGCCCGGAAAGCTGGCCTTCGCCATGCTTCGTCACCGACATCGCCCGGCTGCGCGCCAACGCCGCCATCCTTGACAGCGTGCAGCAGCGCACCGGCGCGAAGATCCTGCTGGCGCTCAAATGCTTCTCGCAGTGGGAGACCTTTCCCGTCCTTTCGCGCGCCATGGAAGGCCCCCTCTGGGGCTGCTGCGCCAGCTCCCCCGACGAGGCCCGCCTCGCGAGGGAGAAGTTCGGAGGCGAGGTGCATGCCTTCGCCGCCGCGTGGAGCGGGGAAGAACTGCGCGAGACCCTGCGCTGGGCGGACCACATCGTGTTCAATTCCTTTGCCCAGTGGAAGCGGTCCCGCCCGCTTGTGGAACAGGCGTCGCGCGAGCAGGGAAGGTCCATCGAATGCGGGCTGCGCGTCAACCCCGAGCATTCCGAAGGCGCCGTGCCCATCTACGACCCCTGCGCCCCCGGTTCGCGCCTGGGCATACGGCCTGCCGCCTTCCACGCCGGGATGGAGGGGGACCCATCCGCCCTCGACGGCATAAGCGGGCTGCATTTCCACACCCTCTGCGAACAGGACTCCGACAGCCTTGACCGCACGCTGCAGGCCGTGGAACGCCACTTCGG
The DNA here is from genome assembly GCA_902783285.1 of uncultured Desulfovibrio sp. Classification (GTDB taxonomy): domain Bacteria; phylum Desulfobacterota; class Desulfovibrionia; order Desulfovibrionales; family Desulfovibrionaceae; genus Mailhella. Next base: position 8,682 of record CACZQM010000086.1, read on the forward strand.
CGCATGGATGTCCCGCATGCGCTGGATCAACTTCGGGGGCGGGCACCATATCACCAGGCCGGGTTACGGCATCGACCTGCTCTGCGCTTGCATCGGGCGCGTCGCAGGCAGGTACGGGGTCCAGGTGTATGTGGAACCCGGAGAGGCCGTGGCGCTGGATGCCGGCGTGCTCGTCTCCACCGTGCTCGACGTGGTGCAGGCCGACATGCCCGTTGCCATCCTGGATGCTTCGGCAGCCTGCCATATGCCGGACGTGCTGGAGATGCCCTACCGCCCGGGCGTGATCGGCGCCGGCGAGCCCGGGGAAAAGCCCTTCACCTGCCGCCTTGCCGGCAAGTCCTGCCTCGCTGGCGACGTGATAGGCGAATATTCCTTTGAAAAACCGCTGGTGCCGGGCGACCGCCTGGTATTCCTGGACATGGCCATCTACAGCATGGTCAAGACGAACACGTTCAACGGGCTGCGCCTGCCCTCCATCGCCATCTGGGATCCCCGGACCGATGAGCGCCGCGTATGCAGAACCTTTGGCTACGAGGACTTCCTCAGCCGCCTTTGAGCGGCTCTCCGCACCGCTATGAAAACAGCAGCCATCCTTGCCGTTTCCCTGCTCCTTCTGTTGCATCCGTTCCCTTCTGCCGGTGCGGACGATAGCGCCCGCCCTTCCGCGCGCTACGCACTCACCCTGCCCCACGGGCAGATCAAGGCGACATGGCAGAAGACCGGCATCGCCGAAGCAGACCGCCTCGCCGAGAGCAAAGTGCTGGAAGATGCCGAACGATTCAAGGCGCAGGTGGAAGAACTTGCCGGCGAAATGAAGGACATGGGCATGCCCATGCCGCAATGCGAACTGAAGATCACCGCAGCCGCCTCCCCCGGCGGCAAGACCATGGGCGTGCTCTGGGCCGTTTACGAATACCTGGGCGGCGCGCATGGCAGCCTCGCCCTGGAATCGCGCATCTACCACGAGAAGCGCATGCAGGACGGGAAACGCGTCCTGCGGGTCCTCAAGCTGGGCGACTTGTTCCGCAGCCCGGCAGAAGCCATCCGCGCCTTCAGCGAATATTCGCGCGACGAACTTCTTAAACGCGGGCTCGATCCCTCCATGGTGGAGCCGGGCACGGCGCCGTCTGCGGAAAACTTCAACGTGTTCCTGCTCTCCAACGACGGGATCGTCCTGTTTTTCGAGCCGTATCAGGTAGCCCCCTGGGCCGACGGCACCATACGCCTGACCGTCCCCCTGGCACGCCTCAAAAACGCCGGGCCGGTGATGGCCTACTGGAAATAGCCCGGCGGCCTGCCGCAGGCCAGGAATCCTGCCGGCTCCTTCAGCGCAGTCCTGCCTTGAGGGCCTCTATCCTGCGCCATGACTGCTCCAGGCGCCCCCTGCTCACGCTCCCTTCGCTGTACAGTTCCCAGACGGCGCGGAAGGCCTGCCCGTGCAGGTCGGGCTCGTAGCGCAGGTTGTTGCCAAAGGCCAGGATGTCGCAGCCCGCTTCTATGGCGAGGCGCGCCATTTCCTTGATGCCGTATGTTTTGGCCACGGCTCCCATTTGCAGGTCGTCGCTGATGACCACCCCGCCAAAGCCCAGCTCGCGGCGCAGCAAGCCGTTGACGACCCGGGGCGAAAGCGAAGAAGGCAGCGCCGCATCCAGCTGCCTGTTATAGACATGCGCCACCATGACCAGGCCAGGCCAGTTTTTCTTGAACGCGGCGATATAGGGCGCAAGTTCCTGGCGGCTCCATGTGCGGGTGACATCGGGCAGGTCGAAATGCGAATCCCTGCTGGCGCTGCCCAGCCCGGGGAAATGCTTGAGCGCGGGGATGACGCCGGCTCCGATCAGTCCGTCTGCGAAGGCCAGGGCCTTTTCCGCTACGAGGGAGGGGCTGCCTCCGAAAAGCCGCCCCATGTCCCCAAGACCGGGGCTGACGGGCGAGCGCTGCACATCCACCACGGGGGCAAGGTCCACATTGAAGCCCAGGGAGCGCATCTGCGCGCCGGACTTCCGCCCCAGGGCGCGCACATCTGCCGTGTCCATGCGCCCCATCTCCCGTGCCGGTGGCAGGGGGAAGAACCCGCGTGCCGGCTTGAGCCTGGCCACGCGCCCCCCCTCCTGGTCCACGGCGATGAGCAGGCGCCCGCCGGCTGCCTTCTGCAGCGAGGCGTTGAGCGCGCGCACCTGGGATGGCGAGGCGATGTTGCGCGGCTCTCCCTGCTGCCTGTCCCGGTCAAAAAGGATGACAGATCCCACGCGCCCGCCGCGGATGGCGGCAAGAAGGTCAGGCGGAGCCTCCAGCCCGCGGAAGCCGACCATGATCATGGCGCCGATCATGCGTTCAACGGAAGGCGCTGCGGCAGCCGGCAGCGCAAACGCCAGCAGGAGCAACGCGCACAGCAAGCAGCGGAAAAGCCTATCCATCGTCCTGCCCTCCTGACCTTCCATGTTCGGCAAGCCGGGCCTCCGGCAGCCTGCCCTCTGCGTACTCCCTGGCAAAATCCCGGAGCGCGCAGAAGCACATGCGCTTCAGATACGTGTTGATGTCTTCCGGGCGGTAGGAAAAAATGGAGACCATCCGCGCGGCTATGTCGCGGCGGATGGTGAACATGAGCAGGTAGGGCGCCATGACCGTGAGCACGCAGCATTGCAGGGCGGGATCACCTTCGGCTATGCCTGTGATCTCCGCCAGGACCCGTCCAATGGCGCGTTCCTTGGCCAGCGTGCCGGCGAGGAAATCCATGCCGCCCAGGGGGGACGGCGCCACCATCTCGTGCGTCCAGATGCGGGCGTAAAGGCTGTCTCCGTCATAGGCCGTGCGGATATAGGCGTCCAGGATGCGGCCAAGCTTTTCCTCTGCCGATATGTCCGCTGCGCTTATCTCCGCCATTTGCTTTTCGTTGACTATATGTTCATGCACTTCGTTGAGCACCACGCGGTACAGGTCGTCGCGGCTCCCGAAGTAGTAATTGATGGCTGCGCTGTTGACGCCGGCCTCGCGGCAGATGACCTTGCTCGTGGTATCGGCAAAGCCATGCTCCGCAAACAGCCGGAGGGCGGTCTCAAGGATATGCCGCCGCGTGGCCTCGCCGTCGTCCCTGGGATTCTTCTTGCGGGAAAAAAACATCTTTCAAACCTGCCGGCAAATGTTCTTCGGCAAGGATACGGCAAGTCCGCCGTGCGTGCAAGGACCGGCGCACCTTCCGCACGCCTGAAAAAGGCTCGTGACCTGCATGGCTTTCCTGCCGGCTGGCAGGGGGCTGCATCTGCAAAGGCTCCATCCCGGCTGCAGAGGACAAAGCTGGGGCATGGCTTGCGCCATGCCCCAGAACTGCTGCCATCCAGGCCGGCGGGCTGCAGCCGCACGTATCTCTTCACGGACTGCCGCGCCGCGATCCCCGCGGATGGCCGGCGCAAGCCCCGGGTGAGAGAGGATCCCTGGGCGCGCCCAAAAACACGATGTGAAATCTAAATTTGAATTTAAATTCTCATCTGCTGCTTGTCAAGCATAAAAAAGCACCCAACGCAAACACCCGGCAGGACGGCTTCCGGCATCAGGGTGCAAATTTTGCGCAATGTCCCCAAAACGCTCTTGCCATCCCTTTTCCTGCTGTGTTAAAGAAAGGGAAATTCCTTTCACCCGCAGCCAAAGGAGCCTTGTCATGGGCAAATTTGTCGTCAAGCCCGCAAAGGGCGGCTTCATGTTCAATCTGCTGGCCAGCAACAACCAGGTCGTGGCCACGTCTGAGATCTATACCAAGAAAACATCCTGCCGCAAAGGCATCGCCAGCGTGCAGAAAAACGCCCCCATCGCCAAGCTCGAAGACCAGACCGCGGAGGATCCCAAGGTCCTCACCAATCCCAAGTTCGAGCTCTTCCTCGACAAGGCGGAAAAGACCCGCTTCCGCCTCAAGGCCCGCAACGGCGAGATCATCGCCACCTCCCAGGCCTACAAGTCCAAAAAGGCTGCCCTGAACGGCATAGAAAGCGTCCGCACCAATGCTGCGGAAGCCGAGATCGTCGAGGAAGGCGATGCCTAAGCCTCCACGAAAGCCCAATGCGCCCTTGCACTGGGATCGCCATTAAAACGCAGGCCGCGCAAATGCGCGGCCTTTCTTATCGAGGTCAAAACCTTTTCCTATGCCAGCTTGGCAAGCAGGTCGGCGCGGATGGCGTCTATGCTGCCGCGCCCGTCCAGCTCGATGTACTTGGTCTCGCCCTTCTCGGCCAGCGCCTTGAAGTAATAGGCAGCGGCCAGGGTGCCGTTCTTGTCATCGTAATAAATGTCATGGCGCTTGTTGATGGCCGCCTCATCCTGGTCGTCGGGGCGGGTCTTCAGCGCACCGCCGCACACCCGGCAGACATCGCCGTTGGGCTTGATGGCATCGATGAAGATGTTGTTGGGGTGGTTGTTGTTGTTCACGCAAAGGCGGCGGCCCATGATGCGGTCGCGCGCCGTCTTGCGGGGAAGCAGGATCTCCACCACGTAATCAAGCTTCATCCCGGCCTGCTTCAGGGCTTCATCCAGCTTGCGCGCCTGCTCCATGTTGCGGGGGAATCCGTCCAGCAGCCAGCCGTTCCCGCCCTGTTCCTTGAGGATGTCCAGCACCATGGGGATCGTGATCTCGTCGGGGACCAGCTCGCCCTTGTCGATGTAGGCCTTCGCCTTCCTGCCGAGTTCGGTGCCGTTGCCGATATGCTGGCGGAACACCGCGCCGGATTCGATATGGCGTATGCCGTACTTCTCCATGAGCAGCGCGCCCTGCGTGCCCTTGCCGCTTCCATTGGGTCCAAAAATCAGAATGTTCATCGCATTTCCTCCGCAGCAGTGCGGCTGCATCGCTTCTTATGCCGGCACAATATCCTGGCGGCGGAAAAGCCTTGCGCCTCGCCCCCGCGCATATTCCATGTGCCCCTCTGATACATCCAAAAATTTCATCTTCCTGTCAATGGCAAATCCTTTTCATCCACTATCAGCATCGCCCCTTCCGTGCGCCTGTCGCGGGCGAGCAGCTTATATTCCCGCAGATAGCGGTACCCTTCCCAGGCGAAGGCGGCGTGGCTGCATCCGCGGGATATCCCCGGGCAATCCTGGCGCGCCATGCCAAAGCTGACGCGGTCCACAAGGTTCCCCCGGAAGAACGGCCATGCCCGGCATACCGCAGGGCGCGCAGGATGTATGGAACAGCCCTCCCCTGCCCGGAAAAACATGCAAAAACCGTCGCTGCCGCAGCGTATGACGGGCTGCCCGCGCATCGGCTCGGTGCAGCGGTCCAGGACTTCCTGCCCGGGCATCCCCAGGAACACGCTGAGACGCGTCAGATCGCGCGGGGAAACGACGATGCCCCCCCGCCCCTCGCAGCATTTGCCGCAGCGCCTGCAGGAAAAAAACGGTGACCCCCCGTCAAAAAGCCCGGCAAACGCTGCCGCCAGGCTCTCGCCATGCGCCACGGCCGTTCCGGCGGAAGAGAGCATGGCTCCCGCTCCTGAGCATCCGCTCCCGCGCAGCCACACCAGCCTGGGGCTGCAGGGCAGGCGGAGGACCTCCGCCGCTGCAGCCGGCAGGGATCCCGGCGGGCAGAACAGGCAGACGATATCCACAGCTCCCAGGGCAGCGATGCCAGGAGCATAGGGCAGCACCCAGGCAGGCTGCCGCGGGGTGCAGGGCACGGGGACGACGTCGAACCCGGCGTTCAGCAGCCCGCGCGCCTCGGCATCGGCGGGAGACCCCGGGGAAAAGTCCTCCGCGACGACTGCTGCGGAAGCGGAATCCGCCAGGGCCTGGTACACGATGCCGTCATCGGGAGGGCACGCTGCAGCAGCCATGCCTTCCTCCGTCAGGCCTTGTCCAGCCAGGCGGAAAGCCGCCGGGCATATTCCTCATCGGTCCACTGGCGCTGGCTGTACATCCCGGCCAGCGCGCGCTGGCGCGATGCCTCAGCCAGGATCAGGGCAGACGCCACGGAAACATTGAAGCTCTGCACCATGCCGTACATGGGGATATAGACTTCGCCATCGGCGATGGGCAGCAGTTCTTCGGAAACTCCGGCGTGCTCGTTGCCCATGATGACAGCCGTGGGACAGGTAAGGTCCCACTCCGTCAGCGGCCGCGAGGCCGGCGAGCAGCTTGTCGCAAGGATGCGCATCCCCTGCCCGCGCAGGCAGGAAGCCAATTCCTCCCGGCTGGCGTGGCGCACCGTGCCCACCCACTTGAAGGCGGATGCCGATGTCTTGCGGCTGAGCTGGGGGAAGGTGCAGCCGGTGTAGTACAGATGCACCTCGGGGACGCCGAAGGCATCACAGCTCCGGTAGATGGCAGACACATTGTGCGGATCCCAGATATTGTCCATAACCAGGGTGAGCCCCTTCTGCCGCTGGCTCAGCACCCTTTCGATCTTCGCCCTGCGGCGCTCGGTCATCTCTCGCATCAGAACTCCAGATTCCCCGGCGTGCGGGGGAACGGCAAAACATCGCGTATGTTGGAAACGCCGGTGAGCAGCATGACGAGCCTTTCGAAGCCCATGCCGAAGCCGGAATGGGGCACGCTGCCGTAGCGCCGCAGGTCGGCATACCACCAGTAATCCTTCATATCCTGCCCGAGCTCGGCCATGCGCCGTTCCAGCCTGTCGAGCCTCTCCTCCCTCTGGCTGCCCCCGATGAGCTCGCCGATGCGCGGAACGAGCAGGTCCATGGCCGCGACCGTTTCCCCATCGTCATTCTGGCGCATGTAAAAGGGCTTGATGCCCCTGGGGTAATCGTACACCGTCACCGGCGCCTTGAAATGATCTTCGGCAAGAAAGCGCTCATGCTCTGTCTGAAGGTCGCAGCCGAAGTCGACCGGATATTCGAACTTACTGCCGCTCTCCTGTAGCAGGCGCACGGCATCGCGGTAGGAAACGCGGGCGAAAGCGCCTTCGGACATCCTCTGCAGGCTTTCCACGAGCCCGGGGCTGACATAGGCGTCGAGCAGGCCCAGCTCGTCCGGGCAGCGCGTGAGGACATGGCGCACGGCATGGGCGACCAGCCCTTCGGCCAGTTCCATGTTGTCCCAGATGTCATTGAACGCCGCTTCGGGCTCGATCATCCAGAATTCCGCAGCATGGCGCGGAGTATTGGAATGCTCCGCCCGGAAGGTCGGCCCGAAGGTGTAGATGCGCCCGAGCGCGCATGCGAAGGCTTCCCCCTCCAGCTGGCCGGAGACCGTGAGGGCCGCGGGCCTGCCAAAAAATTCATCCTCCGCTCCCGATGCCCCCCGCGGCTGCGTGGTCACGCGGAACATCTCCCCTGCGCCTTCACAGTCGGAACCGGTTATCAGGGGCGTATGGACATAATAAAACCCCCGCGCGCGGAAATAGTCGTGCACCGCCCATGCCGCCTCCGAGCGGATGCGGAACACGGCGCCATACTTGTTGGTGCGCGGGCGCAGGTGCGCGATGGTGCGCAGGAACTCATCGGAATGGCGCTTCTTCTGGAGGGGATAGGCAGACGGATCGGCAAGGCCGAAAACTTCCAGGGAAGCGGCATGCACCTCCCATTTCTGCCCCCTGCCCGGCGATTCCACCAGCGCCCCGCGGACGCACACGGAAGCGCCCGTGTTCACGCCCTCAAGATGATCCCAGGCCTCCGTGCCTTCATCCACGATGCACTGGATGTTGTTCAGGCATGATCCGTCGTTGACCTCGAGAAAGGCAAAGCCCCTGGAATCGCGCCGCGTGCGGACCCAGCCGCGCACCTCGACAGATCCCTGCGCGTGGGAAGCCGCCAGCAAATCCTTCACCCTGCTGCCCTGCATGAACCGGTCACCCCCTGAAGGCTTTTCTAGGAACGCCTGCCTCTCCGGGCAGGCTGTGGTATGCCAGCATACATCTCATTCCCCATAAGCGCAAACCCCGCACGCCCCGGCATCCGCCACGGGCAGCGGGAAAGGACCAGCCCGCCGGGAAAAGCCGTCCAGAGCATTTGGCCACGATGCAGGCTGTTCCGAACCATCAGCGCATCAATGAGTGGATAGCCTTCTATAATGCACGTCGCCCCCATAGCAGCCATGGAGGAGCTGACGACAGATATGGCGTATGGAGGTCAGTGTAGCAATGCTGCGTGTGAAGATGCAGCGGCGAGCTCCGACGAGCTTCCGTTGGGTCCATTCTCGCCCGCACCCCCCTCTCTTCCCTGAAAACCCTGTATGACGCCATCCTGAAAATTGATGTGTTTGATGTCCTGTGATTAAAAATAGAAGACGTCGAACAAGGTTGACAATGTTATATAAAAGGATATTGCGAAGCGTTGCTTTAAATTAAATATGGGTTTGGTTATGAACGAGATCATCATACAGGCGGTAGGTTTTCTGGCAGTATCATTTATCTTAGTGTCATTTCAGATGAAGGATAACCACAAGTTATTCCTCTGGCAGATGCTGGGGTGCATTGTTTTTTTTATTCAGATGTTTCTTATGGGAGCGTATTCTGGTGCCATAACATTATTGATAAACG
>CACZQM010000087.1 GCA_902783285.1 uncultured Desulfovibrio sp.
ACCGACGGCGAAGGCTTCCTGCGCTCCCTGCGTGCCGCAGGGATCGATCCCTGCGGCATGGACATCGCCGTGCTGGGCGCAGGCGGGGCCGCCCGTTCCATCGTGCTCAAGCTGGACGCAAGCAGGGCAGGGTCCATTTCGGTGCTGTGCCGCACGCCGTCCAGGGCAGGGGAAATGACGCGCGCCTCACGCCGCATCCGCGTGATGGCCTGGGATGGCGCCTCCATGAAAACGGCGCTCAAAGGGGCCGGACTGCTGGTCAACTGCACACCGCTGGGCATGGACGGCGTGGATGCGCAGTTCGCGGGATTCGACTTCCTGGACGGCCTGCCCGCCCATGCCGCCGTCTGCGACGTGATCTACCGTCCGGTGGAGACCCGCCTGCTCAAAGAAGCCGGAATGCGCGGGCACACCGCACTCAACGGCCTTGGCATGCTCATCCACCAGGCCATCCTCGCCCTGGAACTATTTTCCGGGCAGCCTCTGGATCCTGCAGCCATGGAGCAAGCCGTTCGGGAACGCCTGCTGCCAGAACTGGAGCAGAAAGCGACCTGAGCCGCAGACCGGGTCTCCGCGTGCAGGGCTGCACGCCGCCGGAGCAGGCTTTTGCGCAAAAGCAAAGCCGGCATGCGTGCCGTTCAGGACTCCGTGAACAACGGCGTGGAATAATACCTGTCGCCGCTGTCGGGAAGCAGGACCACGATGTTCCTGCCGCTGTTCCCAGGACGCTTCGCCACCGTGACCGCGGCATGCAGCGCCGCTCCTGAAGAAATGCCTGCGGATATCCCTTCCGTCCGGGCAAGCAGCCTTGCCGCAGCGAAAGCTTCACGGGAAGGCGCCTTGATGATCTCATCACAGATGCCGGTGTTCAGCACCTCGGGCACAAAACCCGCGCCGATCCCCTGGATCGCATGGGCGCCCGCCCTTCCCTCGGAAAGGACCGGCGAGTCCTCCGGCTCGACAGCAACGACCCGGACGCCGGGATCCTGCTCCTTCAGGTATTCTCCCACGCCGGTGATGGTCCCTCCCGTGCCGACGCCGGCGATGAAGACATCCACCTTCCCGCCCGTATCCTTCCAGATCTCCGGCCCGGTCGTCGCCTTGTGCATGGCCGGGTTCGCCGGATTCACGAACTGCCCGGGGATGAAACTGCCCGGGATCTCCTCCGCGAGCTCCCCGGCCCTGGCGATCGCGCCCTTCATGCCCCTGGACCCTTCCGTCAGCACCAGCTCTGCCCCGTAGGCCTTCAGGATCCGCCTTCTCTCCACGCTCATGGTCTCCGGCATGGTGAGGATGACGCGATACCCCTTTGCCGCCGCGACCGCTGCCAAGCCGATCCCCGTGTTGCCAGACGTCGGCTCGATGATGACCGAACCCTTCCCTAAGAGCCCTTTCGCTTCTGCATCTTCGATCATCGCCTTGGCAATGCGGTCCTTCACGCTGCCGGCGGGATTGAAATACTCCAGCTTCAAAAGGATGGCGGCCTGCAGCCCCAGTTCCCTTTCGAAGTTCACCGCCTCCACCAGCGGCGTGCCGCCTATAAGTCCCAGGATCCCCTTGAAAATGCCTGGCATGGTCCTTCCTCCTCACACGTGTTTGCCCTGGTGCCGCCTTACGGCCTCAAAACCGCATTCCAGATCCGCTATGATATCATCGACGTGCTCCGTTCCTATGGAAAGGCGGATGGTATTCGGCCTGATGCCCTGGTCCAGCAGCTCCCCTGCGGAAAGCTGGGAATGCGTCGTCGTCGCAGGATGGATGACGAGCGACTTCACGTCTGCGACATTGGCAAGCAGCTTAAAGATCTTCAGGTTGTCGATGAACATCCACGCTTCATCCTGGCCGCCTTTGATATCAAAGGTGAAGATGGACCCGCCGCCACGGGGGAAATACTTCTCGTAAAGCGCATGGTCTGGATGTCCGGGCAGGGAAGGATGGTTGACCCTTTCCACCAGCGGATGGCCGTTTAAAAACTCCACAACCTTCTTCGTGTTCTCCGCATGGCGTTCCACCCTGAGCGAAAGCGTTTCCGTGCCCTGCAGCAGCAGAAAGGCGTTGAGCGGCGCGATGGCGGCGCCGGTGTCCCGCAGCAGGATCGCGCGGATATACGTCACGAATGCCGCCTGGCCAGCGACGGAAAGGAAGGAGATGCCATGGTAGCTCGGGTTGGGTTCCGTGAGATGGGGGAATTTTCCGCACGCCGCCCAGTCGAACCGTCCGGATTCCACGATGACGCCGCCTAGCGCCGTCCCGTGCCCGCCTATGAATTTCGTTGCTGAATGCACCACGATGTCTGCGCCGTGTTCTATGGGACGGATCAGGAACGGGGTCCCGAAGGTATTGTCGACCACCAGCGGTATGCCGTGCCTGTGGGCTATCTCCGCGACCGCATCGATATCGGGGATGTCACTGTTTGGATTCCCCAGGGTCTCAAGGTAGATCGCCCTCGTGCCTTCCGTGATGGACGACTCCACTTCCCGGAGGTCATGGGCATCGACGAAGGTCGTCCTGACCCCGTACTGGGGAAGGGTATGCGCCAGCAGATTGCTGGTGCCGCCATAGATGGTCTTCTGCGCGACGATGTGCCCTCCGTTCGCCGCAAGCGCTTCGATGGCATAGGTGATGGCCGCCGCGCCGGACGCCAGGACCAGTGCAGCGCTCCCTCCTTCCAAAGCGGCCAGCCTCTTTTCGAGAACGTCCTGGGTGGGATTCGTCAGCCTGCCGTAGATGTTCCCCGGGGCAGACAGGCCGAAACGGGCTGCGGCATGCCTGCTGTCGTGGAACACATACGATGTGGTCTGGTAAATGGGAACGGCGCAGGCGTCGGTCGCCGGATCCGCCTGTTCCTGCCCGGTGTGCACCTGCAATGTCTCAAACCTGTATCCGCTCATCCTTGCCTCCGGTTTTCTGCATCATCCTGCGGCTGGATGTCCTTCGGGACCAGCCGCTTGCCATGGCCGATGGAACTCTTTATCTCATATTGACCTACTATGTCAATGGGTATATATTCTCCCTGCCGGTGGGGACCGGCTTGATGTTTCATCGTGTCTTGCGGTATGAAAGGCTATCCAACCGCTGGGGGCGCATCATGATCTCGACACGCGGACGATATGCGATCCGTGTCATGCTCGATCTTGCCGAGCATGGCAACGGACGGTACATCCCACTGAAAGACATTGCCGAAAGGCAGGGGATCTCCAAAAAATACCTTGAGATCATCGTGAAGGACATGGTCTCCGGAGGGCTCATCACCGGGACCGGGGGAAGAGGCGGCGGCTACAGGCTGTGCCGCGACCCGGCAGAATACACCATCGGCGAGATCCTCGAGCAGGTGGAGGGGACGCTGGCCCCGGTGGCCTGCCTGGAACAAGGCGCTGCTCCCTGCCCGAGGGCGGACCGCTGCCCCACGCTCCCCCTCTGGGCGGAATTTTACCAGCTTACGCGCGGCTTTTTCCATGGCAAGCGCCTCAGCGACCTTTTCCTTCCCTGACAGCCGCAGCAAGAAAAGGGATGCCCTTGCCATGCCGCCTGGAAACTCCTATCCTGGCCATGCCTCCGCCACGCCGAACAGACTTTCAAGGAACTGAAACATGGATCAGCCCGGATTCTCTCCCACGATCGAGGAAAGCTACCACCGCCTGCTGACCCATATCCCCGGTCTCGCCTACCGCTGCCGCGCTGTCAGGACCACAGACAGCAACGGCAGGGAATATTTCAATTACCAGCTGGAATTTGCGAGCGACGGCAGCCTGTCCCTGCTGGGGATCCCCCCGCAGGACCTGCTGGAGCAGAAAAGCAATGTCATCGAGCTGATGACCCATCCCGACGACCTGCCCCGCATGCGGAGCGAGATCCTTGAGAGCGTCATCGCGCACAAGCCGTACCAGGTCATGTACCGCGTGATCCTTCCGGGCAACGTCGTCAAATGGATCTGGGACCAGGGCGAAGGCGTGTACGATCCGGACGGCGGCCTGTGGTATCTTGAAGGGCTGATGATGGACATCAGCGAGCAGAAATTCATGGAGCTCAGCCTGCGCGAGGAAAACCGCCAGTTCGTGGACTCCACGTCCAAGCTGTTCGGGCTCGGCGGCCTCGTGGGGCAGAGCGAGGCCATGAGGCACGTATATGAACTGATCCTCAAGGCGGCGAAGACCGACACCAACGTCATCATCTACGGAGAAACAGGATCCGGCAAGGATGTGGCAGCGCGCGCCATCCATGCCCTGAGCGGGATCAAAGGCGCTTATGTGCCGGTGAACTGCGGGGCGATACCCGAAACATTGATGGAAAGCGAGTTTTTTGGCCACGTCAAGGGCGCGTTCACCGGCGCTTCACTGAACAAGGAAGGCTATATCGCGGCCGCCAACGGAGGCACGCTCTTCCTGGATGAGATCGGCGAGCTGCCGCCGCAGCTGCAGGTCAAGCTCCTCCGTTCCCTGGAAAACAAGACGTACACGCCCGTGGGCAGCCATACGCCGCGCCCGTCCTCGTTCCGCCTCATCGCCGCCACGAACCAAAACTTGAGCCAGCTTGTCAGGGAAAAAAAGATGCGCGCTGATTTTTACTACCGCGTGCACGTGCTGTCCATCACCATCCCCCCCCTGCGGGAGCGTCCGGGAGACATCCCCCTGCTCACGGCCGCCTGGCAGGAAAAGCGCGGCTTGCAGCTGGACATCCCCCTGAACATACGGCTGGCCATGGAGCGTTATGACTGGCCGGGCAATGTCCGTGAGCTGCACAATTTCCTGGACCGCTATGCCGCGTTCGGCGAATCCTCACTGGATACGCTGGGCGACGCCGCCATGGCCCCCATCTCCATGCTGCTCCCCGATCTCAAGGAGGGGGTCACGCTGGAAGATGCCGTGCTGCGGCTCGAGGAAAAACTCATCACGCAGGCCCTGGAGGCAAGCCGCTGGCACAGGGGCGAGGCTGCGGCGCGCCTCGGCCTGAACCTCCGCACCATGCAGAGGAAGATGCAGCGGTTCGGCCTGAGCGGACGCGGCAGGAAATCCCCCGGGAGCAGCCAGGCATGACGGCAGCCAGCGCATGATCCTACGCGCGCCGCAGCGGCGCCTGAACGCCTGTCCAGCCGCCTTTCGCCAGGGCAGGAAGCCATGCCGGGCATGGACGCTCCGCAGGCATCATCCCCGGGGAAGGAATATCCCCGGCGCAGGGACGGACACAAGATCCCTCTTGAGCAGTTCTTCCGCGATGAGCACGGCATTGAGCGCCGCGCCGCGGCGGACATTGTCCGCCACGATCCAAAGCCCGAGGGTGTTCCCGCAGCCCGCGGCCTGGCGGATGCGCCCGACAAAGACCTCGTCTTCGCCGGATGCGTCGCACGCCATGGGATAAAGGCTGGCACGGGGGTTGTCCACGACCTGCACGCCGGCGGACTGCGTCAACAGGACACGCGCTTCTGCAGCCGGCAGCTCCCTTCCGGTCGTGATGGTGACAGCCTGTGAATGCCCGTAAAAAACAGGAACGCGCACGCAGGTGGCGGCGATGGGCAGGTCTGCCCCCAGAAGGGCACGCGTTTCAGCAGCGAGCCCTTCCTCCTCTTCCGTAAGGTCGCCCTCCAGGAAATCGCCGACCTGCGGCAGGCAGTTGAAGGCGATCTGGTGCGGATAGAACTCTGCTTCAGGCTGCTGCATATTGAAAAGCTGGCGCACCTGGTGTTCCAGCTCCTCGACGCCATCATTCCCGGAACCGCTGACGGCATGGAGGGACGTGACCGCCATGCGTTCGATCCCGGCCGCTTCATGGAGCGGCTTGAGGACGGTGAAAAGCTGGATCGCAGCGCTGCGCGGGCTGGCAATGATGCCGCTGTGCCCTTCCAGGAGGTCATCGTTGATGCCGGCGCATACCATGGGGCAGCGGGCATCCTTGCGCCATGCGCCGGACAGGTCGACGACAACAGCGCCCTCGGCCTGCGCCAGGGGGGCAAATTCCCTGGATACGCTGTCCTCCGCGGAAAACAGCGCAAGGTCTATCCCCTTGAAGGAAGAGCGGGAAAGCTCATGCACGTCCAGTTCCGTCTCTGCAAAGGGGACGCTCTCGCCGGCGTGCTGCGCCTGGTCGAGAGCCGTTATGGAGGCGCAGGGGAAGGAGCGTTCGGAAAGGATGGCGAGCATCTCGCGCCCGACGAGTCCGGCAGCGCCGCAAACGGCAATGCGGAGGGATCGTTTCATACGGCATCTCCAGGTATGCAGTGTCCAAAAAGAGAGCCGCCGCCTGGATCAGGCGGCGGCAAAGATCCCTTGGCACCGGCCTACTTTCCCACGTATGAGTGCGCAGTATCATGGGCGATGAAGCGCTTAACTGCCGAGTTCGGA
>CACZQM010000088.1 GCA_902783285.1 uncultured Desulfovibrio sp.
TCATCCACGGTGACAGACGGCACTGTCGATCCGGTGGCCGTCGTGTCCGTGTCGGTGTCGCCGCCGCCGTCGAGCTCATGCTCCGGGATGCCACCGCCCGGCCAGCCGACATCCTCGCCGCCCAGGCGGTTCAGACCGCTCAGGAGGGCGCTGTCGCCATACTCGTTGTAATGGCTGTTGGACTTCGTCGCACTGTTGCTGGCCGCGGGCCCTGCCGCAGGCATCAGGTCTTCCTGGTTCATGGCAGCGAAAAAGTCCGCCGCCGCCACTTCCTGGCCTTCCATGGCGAAGCTCGGCAGCTGCTCGCTGTTGTAGACCTTGTAGAAATCCTGCAGGACGACGTTCGCTCCGTCGCCGAACGAAAACACCAGGTTGTCCCCGTTGCGGGTCATCGTCGAATCATTGGTGGGGAAGTCAAAGACGAAACGCGCGTCGGGCGCGCAGGTGATGTTCTGGGAAGCTCCGGCTGCCGGACGGGAAAGGCTGATGTCTGCCATGGTGTGCTCCTGTTTTCTGGAGTTGATATCGTGTGTTTGCTTAGTTGCTTGCCTGAAAACTGCCTGGGTCCTGTCCGCTCCCTGTACACCGCCATGCATCTGCGGAACGGAAGGACGGGGCTTCATCTGGCAGGATGCATGGGCTGCCAGTCCTTGGGGATGTTATCCGTTTCCGGTGTAGAGCTGGAAGATGAGCTGTCCGGCCTCATTGACGGGATCCAGGAAGGCCCCGCTCGCTATGTCCATGTGCAGGTCGCTCTGGGCGCCGTCACCGGAATAATGCGCGAACGAGGTGTCGGACTCCCGGACCCAGCCGGACCCGGAAACATAGCTGCCGGCGCCGTTGGTCTGCGCCATGTCAAGGCTCATCGTTGCCGCATCCCGGGCATCGGAGAGGTTGATGCCGAACTCCGCAAGGTCCATGCCCTGGAAGGGAGCGGCACTCCCGCCGGCGCCGTCACCGATGAGGTCGTTGATGCTGTCGCCCTTGAGCAGCACTTCGATGTCCGCGACCTTGCCGCTGTTCAAAAGCCCCGTGAGGACTTCGTCGCCGGTGGTCAGCAGGATGTCGATGCCTTCGCCGCCGCAGAGCAGCGCGTCGTTCGCATCGTAGACCATGAATTCGCTGCCCGGCCTGCCGCCGGCCATGTCCGGGGCGCCGCCGAAGGAGATGGCATCAGCCATGGCGCTGCTGAAGGCGTCAAGGCCGTCCATGCCGTCCCCCAGGAGGGCGTCAATGCCGTCTGCTCCGGAGGCGTTCCGGGAAGCAGCGGCTGCCGGGTCGGTAAGTTGAAGGTCTGACATCGTTCACTCCGTATCGTGAAGCGGCTCTGTCCGCCGATCGCTTGCGGCATCCCTGCCGCGTTTTGCGTGAGGTTTTGGCCTTGCTTACAAAAAAAGCCAAAACAAAAAACCAGATCCGTCCAGCGGACCCTTGCAAGTTTTTTGATTTGGCAAAAACTCTAGAGGCACTTCTTTGTCTGCCTCATGTATTTTTGATATCCGAAACCCGGGACCCTGTCAACAACAATGTTAAAACAAATATCCCGGCGCGCGGAGCGTGCCGGGACCATGCCTGCCGCCCAGGGCGCTATTCCGCCCAGAACACCCTGCCGCTCTTGCGGGCGGCGGCCTGCGGCGCTTCGCCATCGGCATAGCCTATGGCGCAGTGCCCTATGCCTTCCCATTCCCCCTGCACGCCCAGGGACCTGAGCAGCCCCTTCCATTCCTCAAGGGCGAACTCCTCTTTGGCGCGGTGGATCCAGATGCTGCCGAGCCCGAGGGAATGCGCCGCGAGCATCATGTTCCCCATGACGAGGCTGCCGTCGTAGACGCGGGTGGGCCATTCTGCCTGGGCCAGCACGATGAGCAGCGCGGGGGCGCCGTAAAACGGATCGAAGCCTTCCTTCCAGCCGCCGATGACGCGGTTGGCCTCGGAAAGCCTGTCGCGGACCTCCCGGTCGGTCACGGCAACGATGATGGGCGACTGGTTCCCCTTGCCGCTGGCGGCATAGAGCCCGGCCTCGATGATCTGTTCCAGCGCTTCCTTCGGGGGCATCGTCCCCAGGAACTTGCGGATGCTCCTGCGTTCTTCCATGGCCTTTATGATCTCGTTCATGACATCCTCCTTGGTCATGCGTCCCACGCCCCGGGATCATGCGCCCGGGCAGGGCGTCCTCTCCGGCGCCATGATACAGTCCCGCCCTGCCGGGCGCAAGGGGAGCCGCATCCTCTTTTTCCGGCCGGCGCGCATTGACCTGCAACGCGTCTGTGCTTATGATGGAGGCAGACATCACGCCCGGGAGACAGCACCATGACCAGCGACCACAAGGATGCCGTTGCCAAATTCTCCGAATTCCTCAAGATGCGCAACCTGCGCACCACGTCCCAGCGCATGAAGATCCTCGAGGCCTTCCTGGACGTGGAGGACCACGTCTCCATGGAAGACCTCTACCTGATGATACGCGAGCATGACAGGACGGTCGGCCAAGTCACGGTCTACAGGACGCTCAAACTGCTGTGCGAGGCGGGCATCGCCAACACCGTGAACTTCGAGGACGGCATGGTCCGCTACGAACCCATAGGGCAGCAGCACCACGACCACCTCGTCTGCACCGTGTGCGGCAAGAAGATCGAGTTCGTCAACGATTCCATCGAAAAGCTGCAGGAAGAAGTCTGCCGCGAGCATTCCTTCAAGCCGACGGCGCACCACATGGTCCTGTACGGCATCTGCAAGGACTGCCGCTGATCCGGCCTGCACGGCGCCCCGGGCGCATGCCGGGCGCATACGATCCCTCTTTTCTTGTCATAGCCGGGAACGCGCCATGGAACGCATCACGATCGAAACATCCCGCCGCGAAGAGATGGCCGACATCACCGGGGACGTGCGCCGCATCATCAAGGAGCGCGGCTGGCGCGACGGCGTCCTCACGGTC
Organism: uncultured Desulfovibrio sp.; assembly: GCA_902783285.1. Taxonomy (GTDB): domain Bacteria; phylum Desulfobacterota; class Desulfovibrionia; order Desulfovibrionales; family Desulfovibrionaceae; genus Mailhella. The sequence goes on from CACZQM010000088.1 coordinate 2,933, forward strand.
TTCTGCCCCCACACCACATGCGGGATCACCGTCAACGAAGGCTACGACCCGGACGTCGCCTGGGACATGACGGGCTTTTTCCGCGGGCTGGTGCCCAGCAGCCGGGCATTCCGCCATGCCGAGGGGAATTCCGACGCGCACATCAAGGCAAGCATCCTGGGGGCTTCCGTCCAGCTCCTGGTCGAAGGGGGGAGCCTCCTCCTGGGGACCTGGCAGGCCGTATGGCTGTTCGAAGGCGACGGCCCGCGCCGGCGCGAGCTCTGGCTGAAATGGACGGGGGACTGACCCCGCGGCGCCCTTCACGCCAGGAGCAGCTCCACCGCGAAGACCACGGCGCAGGCCGCCAAGGAGACCGTGAAAAGGCTGCATCCGCGCCAGGCCAGGACCACCGCCGCCGCCAGGGCGGCGCCGCCGGAAAGGGGGCTCTCGGTGGCGTCGATGATGGCCGGGAAGGTCATCACGGCAAGGGTCACGTAGGGCACATAGTGCAGGAACGAGCGCAGCGTCACGTTGCGCACTTCGCGGCGTATCAGCGTGAGGGGGAGGACGCGGATCAGGTAGGTGACGATGGCCATCACCGCAATGTAGGCGTAGACGTCATGCATGGCCGCCCTCCTCCTGCCTTACGGGGAAGAGCAGCGCCGCCGCCCCGGCGATGGCGACCGTGAGGATGATGACGCGCATGCCCCCCGAGATGCTGCTCAGCACCGGCAGCCTGGCAAAGGCCAGGCTCGCCGCCATGGAAAGCGGCACGAGCGCGGCCAGCACCCTGCTGCGGCGCGCGGGCGGCACGATGATGGCGATGAACATGCCATAGAGCGCCACGCTCAGCGCCGTGACGATGCGCATGGGCAGCACGTTCCCCAGGACCACCCCGAGGCAGGTCCCCAGGGTCCATCCCGGCGCGGCCACGAACACGGCGCCATAGACATAAAACGGATCAAGCGCCCCCGGCACGGCGGCGGAGATGCCGAAGATCTCGTCGGTGACGCCGTAGCCCACGAGCAGGCGGTGCGGCCATGCCGTCCCCTGCGGCAGCTTTTGCGAGAGCGCGCAGGACATGAGCATGTACCTGAGGTTGATGACCAGCTGCGAAAGCGCCATCTCCCATTGCGAGCCTGCCGCGGCCATGATGCCCAGGGCGGCGAATTCCCCGGCGGACGTCAGGTTGGTGGCGCTCATCACCGAAGCCTGGACCGCCCCCATGCCCACGTTGCGGCAGGCTATGCCCAGCGTGAAGGCGACGGCCAGATACCCGAGTGCGATGGGTATCCCGTCGCGCATGCCCTGCAAAAAATCCTTCCTGCGGTCCATCCTTCTCCTTCCCGCCACGCGTTCAGCGCGGCATTTCCTGCAGCCCGTCCTGGGCGCCGCTCACATACAGCTTTTCCCGCAGGGCGCGTATGCGGTCGCGCAGCTCCGCGGCCCGCTCGAATTCCAGGTCCCTGGCCGCGGCGCGCATCTCTTTTTCCCAGCCGGCGATGGTCCGGGCGATGCCGGCCGGATCCTGCGGCAGGGCCGCTGCTTCGGCAGCGGCCTTCGCGGCATCCCTGCCCTTCCCGCGGCCCTTGCCTTTCGCCGCCTTCTCCTCCCTGCCGTACAGGCTGTCCAGCGGGTTTTCCAGCGGCTTCACGATGGTGCGGGGGACGATGCCCCGCCCGCTGTTGTACGCTTCCTGCAGGGTGCGCCGGCGCAGGGTCTCGTCCATGGCCGCCTGCATGGAATCCGTCACCCGGTCGGCATAGAGGATGACCTTCCCCCCGGCATTGCGCGCCGCCCTGCCAAAGGTCTGGATCAGCGCCCCGGTCGAACGCAGGAAGCCCTCCTTGTCGGCGTCCAGTATGGCCACCAGGGAGACTTCCGGCATGTCCAGCCCCTCGCGCAGGAGGTTGATGCCCACGAGCACGTCGAACTCCCCGGAACGCAGGGCCCGGATGATGGCCATGCGCTCCAGCGTGTCGATGTCGGAATGCAGGTAGCGCGCCGAAACGCCCATGCCGGCGAAATATTCCGTCAGGTCCTCGGCCATGCGCTTGGTCAGCGTCGTCACCAGCACGCGCTCGCCCCGGGCCGCCCGCTCCCGGCATTCGCCCAGCAGGTCGTCCATCTGGCCCCTGACGGGGCGGACCTCCACCGTCGGGTCCAGCAGGCCCGTGGGGCGGATCACCTGCTCGATGACGAGCCCCTGGCTGCGGTCCAGCTCCCACTTCCCCGGCGTGGCGGACACATAGACCGCCTGGCCGATGCGCTGCAGGAACTCGCCGAAATCCAGCGGCCGGTTGTCCAGCGCCGAAGGCAGGCGGAAGCCGTAGTCGACGAGCGTGTTCTTGCGCGAGCGGTCGCCCTTGAACATGGCCCCGACCTGCGGGATGCTCATGTGGGACTCGTCCACGAACAGCAGGAAATCTTTTGGAAAGTAGTCGAGCAGCGTGGACGGGGGCTCCCCCGCCGCCCGCCCGTCGAGATGGCGCGAATAGTTCTCGATGCCGTTGCAGTAGCCCAGCTCCTCCATCATCTCCAGGTCGAGCTGCGTGCGCTGCTCCAGCCTCTGCGCCTCGAGGAGCCTGCCCTCCGCCGTGAACTGCTCCAGGCGGCAGCGCAGCTCTTCGCGGATGTCCCCCATGGCCCGCGTGAGGTTGTCGCGGTCGGAGACATAATGGCTCGCTGGATAGACGATGGTCTTGGGCACCCGGCCCAGCACCCCGCCCGTCAGGGGGTCCACCTCGCGGATGCTCTCGATCTCGTCGCCAAAGAACTCCACGTGCAGGGCGCGGTCATCCTCGTATGCCGGGATGATCTCCAAAACGTCGCCGCGCACGCGGAAGGTGCCGCGGTGGAAGTCGTAGTCGTTGCGCTCGTACTGGATGTCCACCAGGCGGGAAATGACGCTCTCCATGCCCACGGGCTGCCCCTCCTCCAGGGGCACGATGAGGCGCGCGTAGTATTCCGGCGAGCCCAGTCCGTAAATGCAGGAAACCGAGGCCACGATGATGACGTCGCGCCGCGTGAGCAGCGCATGCGTGGCGGCATGGCGCAGCTTGTCGATGTTGTCGTTGATCGCGGAATCCTTCTCGATGTAGGTATCGGAGGAAGGGACGTAGGCTTCCGGCTGGTAATAGTCGTAGTAGGAGACGAAGTACTCCACGGCGTTTTTGGGGAACAGGGCGCGGAATTCGCCGTAAAGCTGGGCGGCCAGGGTCTTGTTGTGCGCCAGGATGAGCGCCGGACGGCCCATGCGGGCGATGACGTTGGCCATGGTGAACGTCTTTCCGGAGCCTGTGACGCCCAGCAGCACCTGGTCGCGGACGCCGGCTTCGATATTGGCGATGATCTCGTCGATGGCCCGGGGCTGGTCCCCTGTGGGGGCGAAGCCGGAGCGGAGGGAAAAAAGAGGTTGATCCATGGCCTGACCAAAATGTGACATTTTTTGCGGGAGCCCCATTCTGCCTCATCACGCTTTTTTTTCAAGCATTATTGCATGCCCGCCGCGCATGGGGGGCGGGACTCCCGGGCTGCGGCTGGCGCGATTTTTCCCAGCGGTCTTTTTTCGCTTGAATTTGCACGGAAAATATGCGGATATGTCAGCACCAAGGAGCGCCCATGGCACGCACGGAGATCGGAGGCATATCGTACGAACTGCAAGTTCCCGGACAAAACGCCGGCACGGCCTTTTTGCAGATAGACCAGGCGCGCTGCATCGGCTGCGACACCTGCCAGCGCTGCTGCCCGTCCGACGCCATCACCGGGAACTCCGGCAAGCCGCATGCCCTTTCCTTCCCCCCTGCCTGCATCGGCTGCGGGCAATGCCTCGCCCACTGCCCGCAGGGCGCGGTCTATGAGGATCATTCCTGGCTGGCCGCGGTCGTGGACGAACTGAACGCCCGGCGCCGCCTGTGCGTGGCCATGCCCTCGCCTTCGGTGCGCTACACGCTGGGCGAAGCGTTCGGCATGCCTCCGGGGTCCGTCACCACGGGGCGCCTGCGCTCGGCGCTGCGCATGCTGGGCTTCCCGCATTGCTGGGACGTGGAATTTGCCGCGGACGCGGCCGCCTGTGCCATGGGCAGGGAGCTCTTGCGGCGCCTGCAGATCCCCGGGGCCCCGCCCCTTTTCACTTCTTCCTGCCCGGGCTGGGTGACATACTGCGAGACGTTCCATCCCGGCCTCATCCCCTGCCTCTCCCCCTGCCCGCCGCCCGAAGCCTTATGCGCGGCGCTGGCCAAAAGCCAGGGCGCCCCAAAGGCGGGCTGCACGGCCGGGGACATCTATGCCGTGCTCATCGCGCCGTGCCAGGCGCACAAGCAGCACGCCCTGCTCCGCAGCGGCTCCTCCGCGGCAGGGATCGATGCCGTCCTCGACGCGCGCGAACTGGCCTGGCTCATCAGGAAGGCGGGCATAGACCTTGCCCACATCCCGGAGCAGGGCCCGGACCCCATCATGGGCGAAGCGTCGGGGGCCGCCACGCTGTTCAGCGCTCCGGGCGGCGCGGCGGAAGCCATCCTGCGCTTCGCCGCCGCCGAACTGTCCGGAGGCAGCGCCGCAGTGCCGGACTTCATCCCCCTGCGCGGCATGGCGGCCGTGCGCGAGGCATCGTTCTCCCTGGGCCGCAGGGAGGTGCGCGCCGCGGTCGTCAACGGTGCGAAGCACTTTCCCGCCATGCTGGAAACGATCCGCGGCGACATGTCCCGCTACCAGCTCGTCGAATTCACCGCCTGCCCCGGCGGCTGCCTGTGCGGGGGCGGACAGCCCCTCATGCCCGCGGCCAGGTCGCTTTTCGATGAGGGCGGCAGTCCGTTTTTCCCTTCGTAGCCGCAGCAGGAGGATACGCATGAAGGCATCGTTCTCGCGCCGGAGATTCATCGCCGCAGCCTGCGCCGCCGCGGCAGCCGCGGCCTTCCCCCTGGCTGCCGCTCCCAAGGCCCTGGCCCGCATGGACGAAAAGCAGCACATGCTCGGGCGCATGGCCGCCCCCTACCGCGAAGACGCCGCAGCCGCAAAGCGCTTCCCCCAGCAGAACAGCCAGCTCTGCGCCATGAGCGGACCCTATCCCGGACTGCCCGAAGGTGCGGACGAACTGTTCCGCACGTCGTGGACCGACCGCTCGGCAGGCCTTAGCGCCCTGCGCGAAGCGGGGACATACCCCGGGCCGCGCGCGCCCATCTTCCGCCGCCTCCCCTACCCGCACGAGGACGAATAGCCCTGCCGCCCGGACATGCGGCATGGCACGGGGCCGGCAGGAGGCCGGGCGGTCCAGGGCGCCGGAATGCATTATTAAAGCTTGATAAAGACGCCTGCCGGGTTTACCATGCTCAAATAACGGTGTGTGTTGGCGCCCCTCCGGTTGCGCGCCGGCTGGGGCCGTGATGATCCGAGGAGGCCTTCCCCCATATGTCTGACAACAACCTGAAATTCCATTCCGGCAGCGGAAAGCGCAGGGTCCTGGTCATTGAGGACGA